>NZ_CP046535.1:313863-627727 GCF_009739515.1 Sphingomonas profundi | reverse complement strand
CCCGGCTGCGAGTGCCCGCCTGGCGGCAGACACGAAGTCGGCCTTGACCCGCTCGATATCGGCCAGCGTCATTTCGCGTGGGGTCCGCGACAGCCCGCCACCGAAGGCGATCGGTGAGGGGGAGATCGTCTCCCAGCCGGACGGATCGCCCGCCGGGATATGATCGTCGCCCTCCCACGGCCGGTTGGCGCTGGCCTTGCGCCCGGCATGGCCGATCTGGATGCCTGGCACTGACCCTTCGGCTTTGATCTCGGCCGCGATGCGCGCCATGCCCTCGATCTGGCCGTCGTCCCACAGGCCGGTGCAACCGGGAGTGATGCGGCCATCGGGCGAGACACCGGTCGCCTCGACGATCACCAGCCCCGCCCCGCCCCGTGCGATCGAGGGGTAATGCACCCAGTGCCAGCGGTTGGTGAGCCCATCGATGGCGCTGTACTGGCACATCGGCGGTACCGCGATGCGGTTGCGAAGCGTCACGCCCTTGAGCGTGAAGGGCTGGAAGAGAGCGGACATGCATGTTCCTCGTGAGATGTCGTGGCGATCGGCTGCGAAAGGCTCAGCCCTTCGCCTTGCGGGCGGCGGAGACGAGACCGTCGAGCCAGTCCTGATGCCCGTTGATCATCGGGTTCGGCTTGGTGGTTGCCAGGTCCTTGGCAGGCCGGCCGTTCTGCGTTTCCTGCGTCAGAATGCGAACGCGACCATCCGATAGGTTCTCAATCAACCAGGCATGATGCACGTCGAGGCGGGTGTCACCGTCACCCGACCAACCGTGCCAGGCGACGCGGCCGGGTTCGTCGCTCGATGGCTCGACATATTCAACTACCTCAGCATCGACCGGAAAACCGAATGTCTCAAAGTAGTAGCGCATACCCCCGGCCAGCTCGGGACCGGCGCCGTCAGGCAAGCGAATGTTGGCGCTGTTGCCGTAGTAGCCCGGCCAGCGCGACGCCTCGGCGAGAAACGGCCAGATATCTGCTGCGGACAGCCCCGCGACGATGACCTCGTTGGAGGCGAAGTTGTCGGTGAAGCCGGGGACGTAGCCGTCCGGCCAGTGGATCGCATTCATGTCGGACCTGCTTTTGTTGCGTCGGCGTGCTGCCGCTTCCCAGCAAATGGCCATCGTGGCACGATAACGCCAATAAGCCTCAACTATCAGGCGCATCAGCGTGCGTGATATCAGAACGATCGACCTCAACCTGCTCCGCGCGCTGGATGCGCTGCTCGACGAGAGACACGTCAGCAAGGCAGCCTATCGGCTCGGCGTGACCCAGCCGGCGGTCAGCGGCATGCTCACACGGCTACGCGAAAGCTTCGACGACCCCCTGTTCGTGCGCTCGCAGCGCGGCGTTCAGCCAACACTGCGGGCGCTGACGCTGGCGGCGCCCGTCAAACAGATACTGGAGGAGATCGAGGCGCTGCTCCGGCCGGCCGCCTTCGATCCGGCGACGGCGAGCTTCACGCTGACGATCGCGGCCACCGACTATGCGCTGCAAGCCATCGTGGTGCCGTTCGTGACGGCGCTGCGCCGACAGGCACCCGGTATCCGGGTTGCGACGCGACCCGTCGATAATGCGCTCGTCGCCCGGCAGTTCGAGCGCGGCGAACTCGATCTTGCGCTGATGACCCCGGACACCGCCCCACCGGACCTTCATTCGCGTCGGCTGTTCGATGAGACTTACGTCTGCGCGCTGCGCGCCGGACACCCGGATGCAGACGGCACCCTGTCGCTCGATCGTTTCTGTGCGCTCGATCACGCGCTCGTCTCCTTCTCGGGCGGCGCGTTCCACGGCGTCACCGACGAAGTGCTTGCCGGATTGCACCGGCACCGACATGTCGCGCTGTCCTTCCACAGCTTCCTGGCGCTCGCCGAGGTGCTGCGCGCGACCGACCTGATCGCCGTGGTGCCACACCGCCTTGCTGCCGGCGCGGATGGGCTGGTCTTCGTCAACCCGCCGGTCGCTGTGCCTGGCTTTACCAAGCTCGCCGTCTGGCACGGGCGTACGCACAACGACGAGGGGCAGCGCTGGATACGGGCGCTGCTGTTACAAACCTCTGGCGCGGCCCTCTCATAAGGCGCTGCGGTTTCGAGTGCGCCGTTCCCGTTGGGATCGGCGAGAGGGAATACCGCGCCGTTCGAAAATCCGCGTCCGATGTGAATCAGCGTGCAATGTTGACCCCGTTCGGGGCTGATCGGCGTGCAAAATTGACCCCCCTGAACTGAGCGGTTCACGCCCGGCGCTTTGCGCAGGAGCGGTCGGGGAGAATGCTGGTCGTGGAGACGGTGGCGCGCATCCGGCGCGAGTTCTACGTCAAGGGTAAGAGCATCAAGGAGATCGTGCGCGACCTGCGGGTGTCGCGGAACACGGTGCGCAAGGTGCTGCGGTCCGGCGAGACGGACTTCTCCTACGAGCGGACGGTGCAGCCGCTGCCGAAGCTCGGGCCATGGTCGGCGGATCTCGAGCGGCTGCTGGAGGCCAACGAGCGCAAGCAGCGGCGCGAGCGCCTGACGCTGGTCCGGGTGTACGAGGAGCTGCAGGGGCTGGGCTACCGCGGCGGCTACGATGCCGTGCGTCGCTATGCCACGGCATGGCAGCGTGAGCGGTCGGCGGTCACGGCCGCGGCCTACGTGCCGCTGAGCTTCGCGCCCGGCGAGGCCTACCAGTTCGACTGGAGCCACGAGGTCGTCGTCATCGCCGGCGCGACGACGACGGTGAAGGTTGCGCACATGCGGCTCTGCCACAGCCGGATGTTCTTCGTGCGAGCTTATCCGCGCGAGAGCCAGGAGATGGTGTTCGACGCCCACGACCGGGCGTTCGCCTTCTTCGGCGGCGCCTGTCAGCGCGGCATCTACGACAACATGAAGACCGCGGTGGACGCCATCTTCGTCGGTCGTGAGCGGCGCTACAACCGCCGCTTCCAGCAGATGTGCGGCCACTACCTCGTCGAGCCGGTGGCGTGCACGCCGGCATCGGGCTGGGAGAAGGGCCAGGTCGAGAACCAGGTCGGGCTCGTGCGCGAGCGCTTCTTCACGCCGCGGCTGCGCTTCAGGAGCTACGACGAGCTCAACGCCTGGCTGCTCGACCGCTGCACCGCCCATGCCCAGCGTGCCGCGCATCCCGAGCTCAGGGACTACACAGTCTGGCAGGTGTTCGAGGCGGCCGACCAGCCTGCGCTCATCGCCTACCGTGGTCCCTTCGACGGCTTCCACGCCTTGCCGGCGGCGGTGTCGAAGACGCTGCTGGTCCGCTTCGACTACAACAAATACTCGGTGCACGCGAAGGCGGCGGGCGCCCGGTCGAGGTGCACGCCTATGCCGAGCGCATCGTCATCCGGCAGGACGGCGAAGTCGTCGGCGAGCATGCCCGGCGCTTCGGGCGCGACCAAACGGTCTACGACCCTTGGCACTATGTGCCGGTCCTCGAGCGCAAGCCGGGTGCGCTGAGGAACGGTGCGCCCTTCAAGGACTGGCCGCTGCCGGTGGCGCTGGAACGCGTCAGGCGGAGGCTGGCGGGCCATGCCGACGGCGACCGCCAGATGGTGGGCATCCTGGCGGCGGTGACGACGGACGGACTGGACGCCGTCGAGGCGGCCTGTGCCGAGGCGCTGGCCGGCGGCACCGTCAGCCGTGACGTCGTGCTCAACGTGCTCACCCGCCAGCGCCAGACCGCCGCGCCCGCCAGCATCGCCACGCCCGAGGCTCTGCGGCTCGCCCGCGAGCCCGTCGCCGACTGCGCCCGCTACGACAGCCTGAGGAGGCCTTATGGAACGTCACGCCATCCTGGAGATGATGGGAACGCTGAAGCTCGTCGGCATGCGCCATGCCTATGACGAGGTCGTCGCCGATGCCGTGAAGCGGCAGCACTCCGCTCAGCGCGTCGTCGGCGACCTGCTCAAGGCCGAGATAGACGAGAAGCAGGCCCGCTCCATCCGCTACCAGATGACGACCGCCAAGCTGCCGCTCGCCAAGGAGCTCGCCGACTTCGACTTCGCCGGCACCGGCATCAACGAAGGCCTGGTCCGCGATCTCGGCACGGGTGCCTTCCTCGAAGCGCAGCGCAACGTCGTGCTGGTCGGCGGCACCGGGACGGGCAAGACGCATCTCGCCATCGCCATGGGCCGTGCCTGCGTGCGGGGCGGAGCGAGGGTCCGCTTCTACAACACCGTCGACCTCGTGAACCAGCTCGAGGCCGAGGCCCGTGCCGGGCGCCCCGGGCGCATCGCCGACCACCTGTCGCGGCTCGACCTCGTCATCCTCGACGAGCTTGGCTACCTGCCCTTCGCGCTCTCGGGCGGCCAGTTGCTCTTCCACCTCGTCAGCAAGCTCTACGAGCAGACCTCGGTGGTGGTGACGACCAACCTTGCCTTCGGCGAGTGGCCCACGGTCTTCGGCGACGCCAAGATGACGACCGCGCTCCTCGACCGGCTCACCCACCACTGCGACATCGTCGAGACCGGCAACGAGAGCTGGCGCTTCAAGAACCGCGAAGCCGCCTGAAACCCTTCCCCCGGACCCCCATCCCCCGGGTTGACCCGGTGGGTCCACAGGCACCTCCCACGGCCGTCACCGCCTGCGCTCGTGGCGGCGCGCGGCGCCGGCCGCGGGGCCCTCCTGTGGACTACCGGGACAACCCGGCTGCCATCAGAAAAGGGGGTCAAACTTGCACGCCGATACGGGGTCAACTTCCCGAGCCGATTGACAGTCTTGGCCAATCTGTCGGCCGCGTCGCTACCGCTTGCGTTGGAGATCATCGGCGTGTCGATCGGCCCCGGCATGACGAGGTTCACGCGGATGCGGTCGGCCGCCAGTTCGGCAGAGGCGGTGCGTGTCATGCCTGCAACCGCCGCCTTGGTGCCGGAATAGGCGATTGCTTGCGGATAGCCGCGAGTTCCAGCCTCCGAACCGATGTTGACGATGGACCCGCCCCCCGCGCGACGCATGGCAGGCACGACATGTTTCATGCCGAGCAGCACGCCCAGCTGGTTGGTACGGATGCCGTCCATCACCTCGCCTGCATCGACGTCCGTAAGCAGGCCAGTGATGGTGACGCCCGCATTGTTGACGAGGCCATCGACACGCCCGAACCGCTCCTCGGCGGTCGCGACGATCGCTTGCCACTCGGCTTCATCCCCGACATTGTGCCGTTGAAATACGGCATGGTCGCCAAGTTCGTCGGCGATGCGGGTGCCGTCCGCCTCGCTGCGGCCACCGAATACCACCTTGGCACCCGCGGCGACGAGGAGGCGCACCTCGGCTTCGCCTTGACCGCCGGTAGCGCCCGTCACGATCACGACCTTGTCCTGCAATCCTTCCATCATCCGTCTCCATTGAGCCGCGGCAATGCGGCGTAAGCGTCTTGCGTAAGGGCCAGGACGCTGCGCGCGCCGTCCAGCCGCAACCACTGCGTGACCGCGACGCGCAGGCCACCGATCGCGACCGTTGCCGCCATCGCCGCGGCGATCGGATCGGCACCTTGCCGAGCCAGCGTATCGGCGATCAGTTCCTCCCACGCGGCATATTTCTCGTGAGCACGCGCCTTGAGCGACGGAGTCGCCTCGATCAATCGCGCGACCTCAAGCGACAGGCCCTGTATATGTTCGTTATCTCCCAAGTGGCAGAGGACAGCCGATGTTGCCGCAACGAGCGGCGCCCGCCTGGTCAGTTCCGCATCTATGGCTGCGGCGAGCATCGGCCCTGTCGCCATCGACCAGGCGACGACGATGTCCTCCTTTGCCGCGAAATAGCGGAACACGGTGCGGCGGGACACGCCGGCGAGCCGAGCGATCACGTCTACCGTTGTCGCCTCAAAGCCCGCGCGAACAAATTCGGTGATAGCGGCATCGATCACGGCATTGCGACGGTCGGCCGCCAAACCCGGCCGGTTGCTCACTCAGTCCGCATTTCAACCGATCCGCCGCGTGCGACGGCCGCCTGGAACGCCGGTCGGGCCTCCAGTCGTGCAAGATATGCCGCAAGTCTGGGATGTCGGCCCCAGTCTGGCCGGGAGGACGCAACGCGCATGGCGTACCACAGCATGATGTCTGCGGCGGTCAGCGCGTTCTCGAAGAGGTAAAAGCCTTCGCCCAATTCCTCCTGGATGAAGGTGAGAACGTCGCTCCCCTCAGGACCGAGCATCCAGCGGATCGCCTCCGGCACGGACGCGCCCATCCCTTTGGTCATGTCGACGAGCAACGCCGGCATGGCGGTTGCCTCGACGAAGTGGAGAAATATGGTGTGCCGCTCGCGGGCGTCATTATCTTTAGGGACAAGCCGTCCTCCGCCTATACGGCGCAGCACCTCTTCCACGATCGCGCCGGACTCGATCAGCGTGGCGCCGTCGACATTCAGCGCAGGGGCTTTGCCGAACCGGCTCACATCACCAAGGTCAGGCGACGCCCGCATCGTTTGCGGATCGCGCTTGTGCAAGACGATCTCATAGGGCTGCCCCAGCTCCTCCAACAGCCAGAGGATGCGGTGGGAGCGGCTGGCAGGCAGATGATGAACGATAAACACCTGACTATAATGGCACCAAGTGCCATTCGTTCCCGATTTATCGGCTCTGCCGTCATTTTTATCGGATGCCTTAGTGGAGCGATGGCGTGCGCTATAGCGTACGCATGCGATCTGCACCGATTTGCTGTTCCGCGGAAAGCGGTTGAGCTACAACATATCTTAGCGGAATTGGTCGGCTTACCAGATGAAATCTAACTCTCTGCTCCCGAAGCGATAGCTGTCGGGCTTCCCAATTGGGAACCTTCAAGGGGATACCCTAACGAGATCGGTTATCCTGAGCCGTTCGTGGAGACCGCTTTCCCGAAATCTGTTCCCAAGCGCGTTTCCTGAAACGTTGTTTCGGACATGGAGAAACGGGACTTTTGCGGGCTCTCCGAACAACCGCCTTATCGCAGTGCCGCGCCGATCTGCCCGATGACCAGCACTGTTCGACGGCAGTCGCCCTGCCCTGCTCCCCTGGCTGGCCAATTAGACCATACCCTTGTGAGCCACCGCTGCGGGTACCGGCTCAGAACAGCAAGTGCCGGTCCTGCGGAGCCTGGCTAAGCGGACCGAACCTAAGTAGCTGTCCGTCATCCATAAACGCAGCTTTTGTGCCGGCGGTACATCGATCTCCGCCTGCACGCTGGCGCTCGGCTTTGCTCTCCGGTAAGAGACCGCCACCACTAATCAGCAGGTACAGCGGGGAGTCAGCCAACGGGTACAGCGCTGCGATTTTGCAGCACCGAAACCCATGGATTTCTGCGGTTTTTTACTGGCGCGTTCACCTCCCGTAGGGGTCACCATATCGTAAATTCGGGCACTCAGCTGAATTTGCGGATCGCAGTCCTCGCATCGAAATTTCACAGGCACGCAACTGCGTGCTCGATCATCTTGCGAATGGGTCGGACATGATCCGGTTGATCGCCTTCATCCTGCGGAGGCCCGAGCCGTTCAAATCGTGAACGAGCGGCCGGTCTGGCGAGGCGGCCAGGCAGTGCTGGATATTCGGTCGTGGATCGCCATCCCCGCCCGGTGCATCAGCGCAGCCCGCAGTCGATCGCCATTTCCATCCGGAATCCGGTCGGTTAGGGCAAGGGCGATGATCGATGTGGAGTGCAACGTGCAGGATCGACAGCCGTCCGAGCAGAAGCGTCAGGACGAACAACGCATCGCGACTGAGCTGGCCGGTCTGGACCGACATACCGATCCGTTCGTCGCGGCCGTGCACGCGACACGCATGCCGATGATCATCACCAACCCCCGACTGCCGGACAACCCGGTGGTCTTCGCCAACGACTCGTTCTGCCGCCTGTCCGGGTACGAACGCGAGGAGATCGTCGGACGCAACTGCCGCTTCCTCCAGGGGCCGGAGACCGATCCCGAGACGGTGAAGAAGATCCACGACGCGGTCGAACGGGTCGAGCCCATCGAGATCGACATCCGCAATCACCGCAAGGATGGCGAGCCGTTCTGGAACCGCCTCTTGATGGCACCCGTGTTCGACGCCGATCAGCAGCTCGCCTATTTTTTCGCCAGCCAGGTCGACGTGACGATCGAGCGCGAACGCCTCGCCGGGCTCCAGAGCGACAATGCGGCCCTGATGGCCGAGCTGACTACGCGTCTGCGCACGCAGCAGGAGCGCGAGCAGGAGCTCGACTTCGCGCTGAAGGCCGGTCGGTTCGGCACCTGGAGCCTCGACCTGCACAGCTACGAGCTAACGTCCTCGGACCAGTGCAAGGCGCTGTTCGGCCTGCCGCCCGAGGCGCCATTCACCTTCGAGGATCGCACGGCAGCCGTCGTCGAGGAGGATCGGGAGCGCACACGAACGGCTCTCGAGCGCACGATCAGAGAAGGAGTGGAGTACGAGGTCGAGTACCGGATCACGACCCCGTCCGGGGCTGACCGTTGGCTGGTGACCCGCGGACAGCCCTTCCTGGGCGCGGACGGCCGACCGGTTAAGCTGACGGGTGTGTCGCTCGACATCACGGCGGTGAAGCGTGCGGAGCGTCGCCGGCTCGCGCTTGCAGAGTTGGGCGATACCCTGCGCGACCTGGATGATGCTGCGGACATCTCCTTCGCCGCGGCCGAGGTCATCGGGCGCACGCTGGAAGTCAGCCGGGCCGGGTACGGCGTTGTGAACCGCAAGGCCGAGACGATCACCATCGAACGCGATTGGAACGCGCCCGGGGTGACGACCATCGCCGGCATATTGGCGTTCCGCGACTACGGCTCGTACATCGACGATCTGAAACGTGGCGAAACCGCGACAATCGAGGATGCTCGCACCGATCCGCGGACCAGCGACACCGCCCCTGCCCTGGAGGCGATCTCCGCCCGATCGTTCATCAACATGCCGCTGGTCGAACAGGGCGACATGGTCGCAATGGTCTTCGTCAACCATGAAGCGCCCAGAACATGGCAGCCCGAGGACGCCCTGTTCATTCGAGAGGTCGCCGAGAGGACGCGCGCGGCCACCGAGCGGCGCCGGGTGGAACACGAACTGGCTGATCTCGCCGCCTCGCTGGAGCAGCAGGTGGCGGCCCGTACCGCCGAACTGATGACCGCGGAGGAGGCGCTGCGACAATCACAGAAGATGGAAGCCGTCGGTCAGCTGACCGGGGGGCTCGCGCACGATTTCAACAATCTGCTTACCGTCATCCGCGGCTCGGTCGATCTCCTCCGCCGACCCGACGTCTCGCAGGAGCGCCGCGGCCGGTACATCGACGCTATCGCCGATACTGCCGACCGTGCGGCCAGGCTGACCGCGCAGCTACTCGCCTTCGCGCGGCGACAGGCGCTGAACCCGGAAGTGTTCGACGCCGGCGACAGCGTGCAGGCTATTCAGCCGATGGTCCGCACGCTGGTGGGCTCGCGCGTGTCGATCACCGTAAACGTTCCCGAAACGCCATGCATCGTCCACGCGGACCGCAGCCAGTTCGATACGGCCCTCATCAACATGGCGGTGAACGCGCGTGACGCGATGGCCGGAGAGGGGGAACTGGTCATGACGGTCGCGACCGCACGTGGCATGCCCGCCGTCCGCTCACATCCAGCGGTCGCGGGCGAGTTCGTGACCATCGCCGTTCGCGATACCGGCACGGGTATCGCCGCGGACAAGATCGAGAAGATCTTCGAGCCGTTCTTCACCACCAAGAGCGTCGGGGAAGGTACCGGGCTCGGTCTCAGCCAAGTCTTCGGCTTCACCAAGCAGTCGGGCGGGGAGGTCCTGGTCGACAGCGTCGAGGGGCAAGGCGCGACGTTCGTCATGTACCTTCCCGCGGCTCCGAAAGCAGCCGCACGTGTCGACACGCCGACGGACGAAGCGCCCGCGCTCGTGAAGGGCAGCTGCATCCTCGTGGTGGAGGACAATCCCGAGGTCGGTCTGTTCGCGACCGAGGCGCTGACGGAGATGGGCTACAACACCGTGCTCGCCGCGGACGGCAAGACGGCGCTGGAGAAGCTCGAGGCTGACGGGGCAGCGTTCGACGTGGTGTTCTCCGACGTCGTGATGCCTGGAATGAGCGGCGTCGAACTCGGTCAGGAGATCAAGCGGCGGCATCCGGATATGCCGGTCATTCTCACGAGCGGGTACAGCAGCGTGCTTGCAGAAGGTGGCACTTACGGGTTCGAGCTGTTGCACAAGCCCTATTCGGTCGACGAACTGGCAAAAATCCTCCGGACGGTGGCAGACCGCGGAACTGGTTCGGAGCCGGACGAGGCGAGCTAGCCCTCGGAACATCCCGACTGCGGCGCGTACCATCTGGTCGACCAGTTCGGCGTCCAAGCCGACGAGAATCCTTCAACGACTGGCGCGCACACCTTCCAAGATGATCGCCGCCGCCTCAAACTGCCGGACCGGGTCAACCGGCCTCGCCCAGGAACTGGTGGATCTGCATTGCGGCGATCACATCCGTATCGAGGGCGATCGGGTGGAGCCATGCCGCCACGCGCGGCAATTCGAATTCGGCGAAGTAGCGGCCGGCCGCGATCTTGCCGTCCAGATAGCTGCGCTCGCCGCCGCTGTCCGCCGTCGCCAGCCGTCGCTCGGCCGCCGCCGCAACGTCCAGCCACAGCCAACCGATCACGGCATGTCCTAAGCCAAACAGGAACGGCGTGGCGTGAACGATCGCCGCGGCATCGTCGGCGATGTCGAGCAGGCGGCGCGTTGCCGAGTCTACCTGCGCCCATGCAGCCGCGACCGCCTCCGCCTGCGCGGCCAAGCGGGCCGAGCCTTTCGCCGTGGCGATCGTCGCCTCCACCCGCAAGCGCAGGGCATGCAGCGTCCGACCATCGTCGCCGCGGATCTTTCGGACCGCGAGATCGACCGCCTGGATGCCGGTCGTACCCTCATGAATCGGGTTCAGGCGATTGTCGCGATAGAGTTGCTCGACCTCATAGTCGCGCGTGTAACCGGCCCCGCCGTGGATCTGGATCGCCAGGTCGAGCGAACGCTGCGCGAACTCGCTGGGCCAGGTCTTCGTCACCGGCGTCAGCAGCGCCAGCAGCGCCCCGGCCTGCTCGGCCGCGTCGCCGGCGCCCGACGTCTCGTCATCGAGCAGGCGCGCCGAATAGAGGACCAGCGCCAGCGCCCCCTCGCAATAGGCCTTCTGCGCGAGCAGCATCCGCTTGACGTCGGCATGTTCGGCGATGGCGATCTGCGCGCCCGTGCGCTGGCCGGGGCGGCGGCCCTGCAGGCGGTTCCGCGCATAGTCAAGCGATAGCAGATAGCCGCGATAGGCCAGCATCGCGCCGCCCAGGCCAACGGAGATGCGCGCTTCGTTCATCATCTGGAACATCTGCGGCAGGCCCCTGCCCACCTCGCCGATCAGCCAGCCGATCGCCCCCGCGTCGCCGGCGGGCTGGCGGTGCCCCTCGCCGAAGTTCAGCGCGCAGTTCGGCAGGCCGCGATACCCCATCTTGTGGTTCAATCCGGCCACGACGACGTCGTTCTCGGCACCGTCCGGCAGGATCTTGGGGACGATGAACAGCGAGATACCGCGCGTCCCCTCGACCATGCGGCCATCCTCCCCGGGCACCTTGGCGAGCACCAGGTGGACGATGTTGTCGGTGATGTCGTGATCGCCGCCGGAGATCCACATCTTGTTCCCGAACAGCCGGAAGCGGCGTCCCAGATCGTCCTCGCCGTCCGGGCGGGCGATGGTGCGGATGTCCCCCAGCGACGAGCCGGCGCCCGGCTCCGACAGGCACATCGTTCCCAGTGCCTCGCCCGCTGCCTGCGGGCGGGCGAAGGCGTCCACCTGCTCGGGCGATCCGAAGGCGGCGATCAGCCGCGCATTGCCCACCGTCAGCAGCATGAACGAAGGTGTCGCGATCGCCCCGCTCATCAGCAGGCCCATGGTGGCGACATAGACCATGTTCGGCAGTTGCAGCCCGCCCAGATCATGATCGAAGACCGCACCGAAGATGCCCAGTTCGGCGATCCTGCGGACGCCGTCCGCCACCGCCGGCAGCACGATCACCCGACCATCCCGCTCGAAGCGCGGCTCGATGCTGTCGGAGTCGCGCAGGTGCGGCGCGATCTCGGTCTCGGCCAAGTCCTGCGCTACGGTCAGCATGGCGGCGACATCGTCGACGCTGTGTCCTTCGAAACGAGGATAGGCCAGCACGTCGTTCAGGCAGAGCCAGTCGAACAGCAGGAAGTCCAGATCGCGGCGATTGATGACGGCGGTTCGAGACAAGACCTATCCTTCGTTCGACAGAATGAACGGGTGCCGGCGATCCGGCGCGTCCGAAACGACGGACAATCACGGGAGTGGACGTTGCCGGACAGTCCGGAAATCACGTATTCTCTAATACGTGCATTCGCAAGGCGCACTTGCCGCAGCCCCGGCCCGACGCCGTGCCTGATCGATTGAACGCCGCACCCGACATGATAGGCAAGGCTGCCGGGTTGTGCTCTGGGGCGCGCATGAACCAATTCTCCTCCAGTCTGCCGATCTGGTATCAGCTGACGCAGATCCTCCGCACCGAAATTCTCAGTGGAACACGCCGGCACGGCGATCGGCTCGATCCCGAGGTACGGATGGCGCAATCCTATGGCATCAGCGTGGTGCCGGTACGACAGGCGCTGCGCGTGCTCGAACAGGAGGGCCTTGTCGCAAGGCGTCGCGGCAGCGGCACCTATGTCAGCCAGCCCGAGCATTTGTCCCGCGAGACGATGACTTCGCTGGAGGCGCTCTACTCGCGCGAGTTCTCGAAACCGGCGGAGATTTTTGAGCGGGGAGTGACGGACGTCCCGCCGCAGTTCGCGCGCTATTTCCCGGCCTCGGCGCAACTCGCCTTCGTTCGGCGGCTGGCGTTTCGCGACGAGCGGCCGTGGTCCTACGGCAAACTCTATTTCGCGGACGCACACCTCGATCGGCTGACCGCCGACCGTCTCGCGCGTTATCCCCTCTACCGCTTGCTCCAGGAGCAATATGGCATTTCCCTCGTCCGCTCGCACTTCGAGGTCAAGGCGATCGCCGTGGACGCCGAGGCGGCGTCGCTGCTCGCGCTCGAACCCTTTTCTCCTGCCTTGTCGCTGACCTCGATCGGCTTCGACAAGGACGGCACGGCAGTCGGCGCCTACGAGATGACGTTTCCCAGCGCTCCGATGGTCATCCAGTTCGAGACGTCGCACGATTCCGCCTGAGGGCCGGGCAGCGCCACCGTGGTGCCGCCGCCGTACAGCGTGGACGCCCAGAGCGCATCGTCGGGCCGACAAAAGTCCGCGCTGCGGCCGCCCGCATCACTGCACGGTGCCTCGCAGCGGCGCTGTACCCGATCGGCCGCCAGCGCGCGGCGTGCCTCGCGGCGGAAACAGGCTTGCAGCGCACTCCCGTCAGGCCGGAGTTCGGCGAAGCGCGGCATGCCGCTCGCGACGAGCGCACCGTCCTTCAGGACCGCTGCTAGCGACTCCGAAAACACAGGTAGGCGGGCTCGCGAAGATCGGGTGCGCCGCCGGCGGCCTTAAGGCGTCACGCCTTCGTCTCCGGCATGGCCGCCAGATAGAGGACGAAGCCGACGGCGGCGATCGCGGCCAGCGTGAGGAAGCTGACGCTGTACCCGGCCGCGACGATGATCGATCCGGCCAGCGTCGCCGACAGTGCCGCCCCCAGCCCCTGCGCCGTCGCGACCGCGCCCTGGCTCACGTTGAAGCGGCCCGAGCCCTTCGTCAGATCGGCGATGACGACGGGAAACAGCGCGCCGAATATGCCGGCGCCCACCCCGTCCATCGCTTGCACGCCGACCAGCCACCACGGATCGTTCGAGACGGTGTAGAGCGCGCCGCGCGCCGCCAGGAAGCCGAAGGCGACGAGGAAGATCGGCTTCGTGCCCCAGCGCTCCGCATTGCGGCCGACGACGATGGCGACCGGCACCATCACGAGCTGCGCCGCGACGATGCAGGCGGCCGTCAGCGAGGTCGCCTGATCCTTGCCCACCGTCTTGGCCAGCAGCTGCCCGACCGACGTCAGCATCGCGGCGTTGGCGAGGTGGAAGGTGAAGGCGATCGCCGCGAACAGCATCAGCGGCCTGTTCTCGATCAGGCAGCGCCACGCGCTCGGCTGCTCGCAATCCTCCTCCGGCTCGCAGTCCAGGCCGCGGGCGACCGCATTGTCGATGTCGTCGTTCCTGATCCGCATCGCCGCGCCGATGCTGGCTACGGTTAGCCCGCCCATCAGCCAGAACACCACGACCGGGCCGAACTTCCAGGCGAGCACGCCGGCGAGCGCGGCCGATACCGCGTTGCCGGCATGGTTGAACGCCTCGTTGCGGCCCACCCGCTTGGCGAACAGCTTCGGCCCGACGAGGCCGAGCGTGACGGCCGATATAGCGGGCGCGAACACCGCGCCCGCCATCGCCGCGATCGACTGCGTGATCGTCACCATCGCGTAGCCGGAGACGATTGGCAGCGACAGGCTGCTGAGCGTCACCAGCAGCGCCGCCACCATGATGATCCGCGGCTTGTTCTTCGCGCGATCGATCAGCACGCCGGCCGGCGTCTGCGCCAGCAGCCCGACGATGCCGGCGATCGTCAGCACCACGCCGACGGTCGCCTCGTTCCAGCCGTGCGCGGGGCCGCGCACGGCGATCAGGTAGATCGCCAGATACGGCCCCAGCCCGTCCCGCACGTCGGCCAGGAAGAAGTTGAGCGCGTCTAGCGTGCGCGTGGGCACGTGCCTGCCCGTGGCGTCGGCGGTGGCGGCGGTGTCGGTCGTCATCATGATCCCCTGTGATTGTCCTCAGCCGAGCATCAGGCGGGCGCCGATCGCCGCGATCAGCGCCGGGACCATCGTCACCGTTCCGATCTTCAGGAACTGCCAGAAGCCGACATCCTCGCCCTCGCGCCGGATCGCCTGCAGCCACAGGATCGTGGCGAGCGATCCGGTGATCGACAGATTGGGGCCGAGATCGAGGCCGATCAGCAGCGCATCGGTCACGATCCGCGCCGGCTCCGCCTGCGCTACCGCGATGCTGGCGAGCAGGCCGGCCGGCAGGTTGTTCATCGCGTTGCAGACGAACGCCAGCGCCGTGCCGGCCAGCGCCGCGCCGCGCACCGGATCGGCCGAGGCGTGCCGCAGCAGATCGGCGACGTAAGCTGTGACGCCGGTCTGCGTCAGCGCCTCGACCAGCACGAACAGGCCCGCCACGAGCGGCAGCACGCTCCACGAGACGGAGCGGAACGGGACCAGCGGCGATCGCCGCGCGATGCCGCACACGCCAAGGGTGGTGATCGTGCCGGCCAGCGCGGCGGGCAGCCCCAGCGCGGTATCGAAGGCGGAGGCGAGGAGGAGCAGCGCCGCCGTGCCGACGATGCCGGCCAGCGCCGCCTTGCCGCCCGCCGAAAGCTTGTCCCGCGCGATATCGGCGGCGCAGGTGCCGGCGATGCGGGCGCGTTCAACCCAGCGCAGCATCACGAACGTCACCCCGATCGCCGCTATGGAGGGCAGCGCGAACGATGCGAGCCATCGCCCGAGCGGCGGCATCGTGCCGCCGTAGAGGACGATGTTGGCCGGGTTCGAGATCGGCAGCACGAAGCTGGCCGCGTTGGCGATCAGCGCGCAGGCGAACAGCAGCGGCAGCGGCTCCGCCTTGGCCTTGCGCGCGGCGGCGTAGACGGCCGGCGTCAGCACCACGGCGGTGGCATCGTTCGACAGGAAGGTGGTGGTGACGATCCCGGCCGCGTAGATCAGCACGAACAGGCGCGGCGAGGATCCGCGCGCGTGGATCGCCGCCGTCGCCGCGATCCAGTCGAACAGGCCATGTTCCCGCGCCGTCTCGCTCAGCAGCATCATGCCGATGAGAAAAAGGTAGACGTCCAGCCCCCGGCCCACTGCGCCCAGCGCCGCGGCCGGCGCGACGAGCCCGGCCAGCACCAGGATGGCCGCCCCCGCCATGGCCCAGATCGCCTCCGGCCAGCGGAAGGGGCGCACGACGACGCCCGCGATAGCGACGGCGCAGATGGTCCAGATGGCGACCGAGGGCAGGATCAACAGGCGGCTCCATCCGGATTCCGCCAGACCTCGGTGGAATACCCTCGAACGCCCTCGCCCTTAGCCGCCCAAGCCAAATGGAATCTGAACCGGATGCGTCCGACACGTCTTTCGCCGCCGGTCGCCTTGCCGCATGTTGATGCCACGCGGCCCGGCGGGGCCGCAAAGCCGAGGGGGAAGAACATGGGCGGACTTGGCGCCTTGACGGCGATCCTGCTGGCCGGCGCCCTGCCCGCCGCCGCTGCCGCCGCTCCGCCGGTGGGCGAGCCTTCCGCCCCGGTCGGCGCGCTGTTCACATATCGCGAGGTGATGGTGCCGATGCGTGATGGCGCGCGGTTGCAGACCGTGATCATGACGCCGACGAACGCCACCGGGCCGCTGCCGATCCTGCTTACCCGCACGCCCTACGGCGTGCCGGACAAGGCGCCCGCCGAAATCCCGCCCTCCCGCGCGGCGCTGGCGGCGGACGGCTATATCTTCGTCTACCAGAACATCCGCGGCCGCTTCAAATCGGAGGGCGTGTTCAGCCTCACCGACGATTTCAAGGTGACGCCCGGCAAGGGCACGATCGAGACGCACGACGGCTGGGACACGATCGACTGGCTGGTGAAGAACGTGCCGGGCAACAACGGCCGCGTCGGCATCTTCGGCGTCTCGTACAGCGGCTACACCTCGGCGGCGACCCTGCTCGATCCGCATCCGGCGCTTAAGGCGGTGAGCGAGCAGGCCTCGCCCGCCGACGACTGGATGAACGACGACGGCCACCGCTACGGCGCGCTGCGGCTGAGCTACGTGTTCGAATATGGCGTGCTGGAAGAAGCCGACAAGACCGCCAACACCCGCTTCGGCTTCGACCGCTGGGACACGTATGACTGGTATCTCGCGGCCGGGCCGCTCTCGGCGTTCAACGACAAATATCTGCACGGCAGGATCGGCAGCTGGAACGACGCGGTGGCCCATCCCGACTATGACGATTTCTGGCAGGGCCAGGCCTGGTACAAGGCGATCGACCGGGCGCGCGTGCCGACCCTCAACGTCGCCGGCTTCTGGGATCAGGAGGATCCGTGGGGGCCGTGGCAGATCCACCGGCGGGCGGCGACGTCCGATCCCGACGGCATCAACCTGATGGTGGCGGGGCCGTGGAACCACGGCGCGTGGCGGCGCGACGCATCGAAGCTGGGGCCGATGGCGCTGGGGCAGGATACCGGCCAGAGCTTCCGCCGCGAGATCGAGGCGCCGTTCTTCGCCTACTGGCTGCACGGCAAGGGGCAGAAGCCGGACTATGCCGCCCGGATGTTCGAGACCGGATCGAACACATGGCGCACGTACAAGTCCTGGCCGCCGGCCTCCACTCCGACCAGATTGTACCTGCACGCGGACGGCAGCCTCAGCTTCACCGCGCCAGCCCCAGGCGAGCCGGCCTATCGCGAATATGTCAGCGACCCCGCCAATCCGGTGCCGTACCGGCAGCGCCCGGTCTCGCCCACCTACCCCGGCGGCGAGTGGCCGGACTGGGAGTCGGCCGACCAGCGTTTCGTCGACCACCGGCCCGACGTGCTGACCTTCACCAGCGCGCCGCTGGAGGCGGATCTGACGATCGCGGGGGCGGTGAGCGCGGAACTGTTCGCCTCCACCTCGGGCACGGACAGCGACTTCGTGGTCAAGCTGATCGACGTCTTTCCCGAACAGCCGCAGGTGACGCGCGCGGAAGATCCGCTGGCCGAAGGGCCGAAGCCCGGCGAATATGCGAGAAGCCCGAACGGCTACCAGCTGCCGATCGCGATGGAGGTGCGGCGCGGGCGCTTCCTCCGGAGCTTCGAGCGGCCGACGCCGCTGCCCCGCGACAAGGCCGTCAAGTGGCAGGTGCCGCTGCGCGACCGCGATCACGTGTTCCGCGCCGGGCACCGCATCATGGTGCAGGTGCAGTCCAGCTGGTTTCCCGTGATCGATCGCAATCCGCAGACGTTCGTGCCGAGCATTCCGAAAGCGACGGCGGCCGACTATGTATCGGCGCGACAGCGGGTGTACACATCCGCCAGCCTGCCCTCGTTCATCGTCCTGCCGCTAGTGCTCCGTCGAGGAGAGATCATGTGACCGACGCCTCCGATCCCGCCCGCGAACTCAGCGTCGCGCGCCACATCGCCGCCCCCGTCGAGGATGTCTGGCGGACGATGATCGATCGCTTCGAAGCGTGGTTCTGCCCCCGCCCGTGGCGGGCGGAGGCGCGCGACATCGATTGGCGCCCCGGCGGCCGCAGCCTGGTGGTGATGCACGGGCCGGACGGCGAGGAGATGCCGAACGAGGGCGTGATCCTGGACTATCAGCCGAACCGCCGCTTCGTGTTCACCGATGCCTTCAAGGGCGATTGGCATCCGAGCGGCCCGTTCATCGTGGGCGTGTTCGAGATCGCGCCGGCGGGTGACGGCACCCGCTTCACCGCCACCGCGCGCCACTGGACCGACGAGGCGCTGGAGCAGCACCGCGCGATGGGCTTCGAACAGGGCTGGGGCGCGATGGCCGACCAGTTGAAGACGCTTGCCGAGGGCGGCACGCTGTAATCGCCGGTACGACCCGTTAGATTGTGGGAGACGGACCATGCGCGTGATGGTGTTCATGAAGGCCACAGAGGACAGCGAGCGGGGCATGGACCCCACGCCCGAGACGATGGCGGCGTTCGCGGCGATGGACGCCTTCACCGAGGAACTGGTCGCGGCCGGCGTGTTCGTGGCCGCCGCCGGCCTGAAGCCCAGCGCCGAGGGCCGGCGCATCGCCTTCGACGGCGCCGCCCGCACCGTCGTCGAGGGGCCGTTCGCCGATCCGGGCACGCTGGTCGCCGGCTTCTCGATCTGGGAAGTCCGCGACATGGACGAGGCGGTCGCCTGGGCCAGCCGCTGCCCCAACCCCATGCCCGGCCCGAGCGAGATCGAGATCCGGCCCTTCTTCGAGGCCGCCGACCTCGCCGGCTTCGTCACGCCCGACGACCTCTCGACGCCCCGCGCGGGCGAACGCGGGAAACTCGGGCTGGCGTGAGATCGACCGGGCGGGCGGGCGTAATCCCGCTCACCACCACGTCGCGTACAGCGCCGCCAGGATCGCCACCACGCCCACGGCGGCGGCGTTGAAGCTGAACGACGTCGCATAGACCACGTCGCCGGTGACGACGCGGTTGACCTCCCGCGCCTGCGGACGCAGCAGCGAGACGATGGCGGCGAGCAGGGCCGCCGCCCCGAACACGATCGCCATCCGGTCCATGAACGGGATCGCCGGCGCCGCCGTCTTCAACCCCAGCGACAGCACGAACGAGGCGATCGCCGCCGTCAGCGCGCCGGCCTCTGTCGCGCGCTTCCAGAACAGGCCCATCAGGAAGATCACGGTGATGCCGGGGGTGAAGAAGCCGGTATATTCCTGGATGTACTGGAACGCCTGGTCCGATTGGCCGAGCAGCGGGCGCGCCGTGAGCATCGCCAGCACGATCGCCACCGCCGCGGCGATGCGGCCGACCAGCACCAGTTGCCGCTCGATCGCGCGCCGGCCGGGCGCATCGTCCTCCGCCGCCGTCCTCGCGCCGCGGCGCTTGGCGTAGAGATCGAGCGTGAAGATCGTGGCGATCGAGTTGATCTTGGACGCGGTGGACGCGACGATCGCCGCGATAAGCGCCGCGAAGACGAGGCCCAGCAGACCCGGCGGCAGCAGCCGCATCATGGTCGGAAAGGCCTGGTCCGGCTTGGCGAGATCGGGCGCCAGCACCACGGCGGCGATGCCGGGCAGGACGATGACGAACGGCATCAGTATCTTCAGGAAGGCGGCGAGCACGATGCCCTTCTGCGCCTCGCCCAGATCCCTGGCGGCCAGAGCGCGCTGGATGATATACTGGTTGAAGCCCCAGTAGCTGAGATTGGCGATCCACATGCCGCCGATCAGCACCGATATGCCGGGCAGATCCTTGTAGAACGGATTGTCGGCGGAGAGGATCATGTCGAAATGGCCGGGCACCGCCTGCTGCAGCCGGGCGAAGCCGCCGAGGATGCCCGCCGCCCCGCCGATCCGCGACAGGGTGATGGCGGACACGCAGAGGCCGCCGAACACCAGCAGCGTCACCTGCACGATGTCGGTCATCGCCACCGCCTTCAGGCCGCCGCGTATCTGATAGAGTAGCGCGAACAGGCCGAGCCCGATCAGCGCGACATCCTGATCGATGCCCGCCACCTGATTGACCGCGATCGAGCCGAGCCAGATGATCGAGGTGAGGTTCACGAACACGTAGAGGCCGAGCCAGAACACCGCCATCAGCGTGCGCAGGCGCGGGCCGAAGCGTTGTTCCAGGAATTGCGGCATCGTGTAGATGCCGTTGCGCAGGAAGATGGGCAGGAACCACTTGCCGACGATCAGCAGGGTCAGCGCCGCCATCCACTCGTAGGAGGATATCGCCAGCCCGATCGCATAGCCCGATCCCGCCATGCCGACGATCTGCTCGGCCGAGATGTTCGCCGCGATCAGCGACGCGCCGATCGCCCACCACGGCAGCGATTTCGACGCGAGGAAATAGTCCGCGCTGTCCTTCTGGTGCCCGGCGCGATCGCGGCTGACATATTGGGCCAGCGCGAATATGCCGATCGCATAGGCGATCACCACCGCCAGATCGATCGTCGACAGGGTCATCCCGCTTCTCCCCCCATTTGAGCCTCTGGTACGCGGCGGCGGCGTTCGATCATAGGATAATGCTCGTCCGTCCGGCATCGCGAGGAAGGTCCGGGCGGATCGATCCGCTCGCGGCGGTAGGCCGCTTCGCCTGAACAAGCGCCTGCCCCGCTCGTTCGGGTCGGGTGATCGCCGAGCAAGAGACCGAACCTCGCCCGCCCGCCGGATGGCGGCCTCGTCGCCTGCTCGCCACGCGTTCGGCGCTGGGGCACGCCCACGGCCGCCGCGTGCTGGAGCGGGCGTCCGCGCTGGGCGTCGACATCGTCGAGCTGCCCGGAGACCGCCTGAACCTCGACCTGCCCGACGATCCGCGCCGCGCCTATGTCGAGGCCAAGGCGACGCTGGCGCTGGTCGTCGCGCCGCCATCGAAGCGCCGGCTCCAGCCGATCGCGCCGAGTGCCGACTGGCGCGTCGATCTTGCCGAGGGCTGCCCGGCGCATTGCAGCTACTGCTACCTCGCCGGCTCCCTGAAAGGCCCGCCGATCACGCGCGTCTACGCCAATCTGGACGAGATACTGGACGGGCTGCCCGCCTATCTCGGCCAGGGCACGATCACCACGCGCAGCGCGGCGCGGGCGCACGAGGGCACCACGTTCGAGGCATCGTGCTACACCGACCCGCTGGCGCTGGAACCGCTGACCGGATCGCTCTCCGCCGCCATCGCCTGGTTCGGGCGGTGGCAGGCGGAGGCGCAGCTGCGCTTCACCAGCAAGTTCGCGGACGTGGCGCCGCTGCTCGCGATCGATCATCAGGGCCGCACGCGGATGCGCGCCTCGCTCAATCCGCGCGCCTTCGCCCGGTTCGAGGGCGGCACCGCGCCGGTGGCGGAGCGGATCGGCGCGCTGCGGCGCATGGCCGCGGCGGGCTATCCGATCGGGCTGACGATCGCGCCGATCATCGCCGCAGACGGCTGGGAGCAGGCCTATGGCACGCTGATCGACGACGTCGCCGCCGCACTCGCCGCCATGCCCGGCCTCGATCTGACGGTGGAGCTCATCACCCACCGCTTCAACAGCGGATCGAAGGCGGTGCTGGACAGCTGGTATCCCGGCTCCGCGCTCGACATGACGACCCGCAACCGCGTGACCAAGCGCACCAAGTTCGGCAGCGAGAAGCAGGTCTACGATGCCGCGACGATGCGCTTGCTTCGCACCTTCCTCGAACGCCGCATCGCCGATGCCCTGCCGGCCGCACGGATCCTCTACTGGACGTGACGGCGCCGGCCGTGGCGCCTCAGCTGTAATACTTCGAATATTGCTCGTAGTAGAAGGTCGGGTCGCCGTGGCCGAACTTCGTCTGCCGGGCGAGATCGACCTGGGCCAGCACCACGCCGGCGATGCGCACATGCTCGCTTGGCAGCAGCTTCGCGGCGGCCATGATCGCGTGGTCCGCCGTCGCCCGCCAGCGCACGACCAGCACCGTCACGTCGGCCATCGTCGCGATGGCGCGGGTGGCGGAGATGGCGAGGATCGGCGCGGTATCGATCAGCACGCGCTTGAACCGGCGCCGCAGATCCTCCAGCAGCGCCACCATCCCCTGCCCCGCCAGCAGCTCCGATATCTCCTCCGCCGGGCCGGTGAGCGGCAGGATCCAGGCGCCGCTCGCCTCGTCGCGCACCAGCGCCTCGTCCAGGGTCGCCTCGTAGCGCAGCACCTCGACCAGGCCCGGCCGACTGGCGGAGAGGCCGAACAGGGCGGTCGTGTCGCGCCGCCGCGCGTCGCAGTCGATCAGCACCACGCTCTCCCCGCCCAGCGCGATCGATCGGGCGAGGCAGGCGGAGACGGTCGTCTTGCCCTCGTTCGGCAGAGCGGAGCTGATCGCGATCAGCTGCGTGCCGCGTCCGCCGGCATGGCGGATGGCCATCATCACGCCGCGAAACGCCTCGGCGAAGCCGGACGATTGCGCGCTCACCATCGCCTCCAGCGGCGACGCCGCCTGCGGCAGCACGCTCTTCAGCGTCGGCACGCTGCCCAGGTGGGAGAGGCCCAGCCGCTCGCCGATGTCGCGCCCGCTGGTGATGCCGGCGAAGCGCCGCTCCGCCAGCAGGGCCGCGACGATGCCGAGCAGCAGGCCCGCCAGCGCGCCCAGCGCGACGGCGCGCAGCGGCCGGGGCGAGGAAGGCAGCAACGGCGGCTCCGCGCCCGAGATGATCCGCGCGAACGGCCGATCGAGCGGCGAGGCGGTGCCCTCCATGCCGGCCAGCCGGCCGGCCACATACTGCCGCGCATATTCGTTGGCGATGCGGGCCGCGACGGCCGGGTCGCGCGCCGTATAGGCGATCGTCAGCGCATAGGTGTCCGCCATGCGCGAAACCGCCAGCCCGGCGATCAGGCGGTCGACCACCTGCCGCTCGCCGTCCGCCGCCGCGCCGCCGATCAGCCGCGCCACCGGCCCGCGCGCATCGAGCGCGGCAGCGTCCGGCCGCACGCCGCGCGCCACCGCCACGGCCATCTCGCGGGATCGCAGGATCAGCATCTCGTCGCCGGCGCCGTCGCCCGCCGGCCCGCGCCCGCCGCCGCTCGCATCGAGCAGCACCTCGGCCGATGCGGTGTAGAGCGACGGCTGGAGCAGGCTGGCCGCCAGTGCCACCGCGATCGCCGTACCGAGCACCGCCAGGAAGATGCCGATGCGCCGTCGCACCGCGCTGAGGATCATCTCCGGCCCGAAGCGCCCGGCCGCACGGCTCAGGCGCACCTCGTGCGGCGCGAGGGGGATGAGCCGGCTGACCGGCGGAGTCTCGTCGCGCACGTCCCTGTTCGTCCCGTTCCGTCCCGTGCCGCCGGTGCCGGCCGCGCCGCCCCTCTTTACGCGCGCCCTGTTGCGCCGCAACCATGCGGCCGACATGCCGCTTATGTCCCGGCTGGCGACAAGTTGTTGTTTACACGGAACGACCTTTTTCGACAGACTTGGTAAACGGGCTGAAAACCATTAGGTAGAGCCTGGCCAGTCATTTTTGTGAAAGCGTTCAGGTGATCGTCGAGCAGGCCGAAGCTCCAGACACTGAGGACAGGCCAGACACTGGGCACAGGAACGCGGCTGTCGATAACCGGGCCGCCGCGCGGGCGGCCGATGCCTCGTTCGATCCGATGGACGATTTGCCGCCGGCACGCACCGGACGGATCGCGCCGATCGTGGCCGCGATCCGCCACCACCGCCGCTGGGTGATCGGCACGGTGCTGCTGGTGCTCGCCGCCACCGCGATCGCCTACGCCCTCGTGCCGCGCCGCTTCACCGCCCGCGCCGACCTGTGGCTGGATCACGGGTTCGAGCGGCTGGGCGCGGCCGGCACCATCGCCGCCTCGAACAGCCCGCTGGCGCGCAACACCGAACTGCGCCTGCTCGGCTCGCGCGATCTCGCCGCCGCGGTGGTCGATCGCATGGGCCTCGCGAACGTGCGCGGCATCGGCCAGCCGCAGGCGGGGCCGCCGGTGGCCGCGGCGGACGCCCGGCGCGCCGCGATCGATACGATCGCGGATACGCTCGCCATCGAGACCAACGGCAACTCCTATGCGGTCGCCGTCCGCTTCGCCGCGCCCGATCCGGTGCTCGCAACCGGCATCCTCAACCATCTGGTCGACAGCTACGTCGCCGATCGACGCACCGGCGGCGCACTCGGGCGCAGGCGGAACGCGCTGCAGGCGCAGGTGGCCGCCGCGCGGGAGGCGGCGATCGGGCGGGTGGCGGCGGTGCGTGGTTACGACGAGGCGATCGGCCTCGCCCGCAGCCCGGCGGAGCGCGCCGCGATCCGCACCGAACTCGCCTCGCTGGACGGCGCGATCCGCGAGGCGGCGGGCGAGGAGACGACGGCGGAGGCGCGGCTGAAGGCGGCGCAGGGCGGCGGGACGGAGCGGATCACCTCCCCCCGCATCCGCGATCTGCGCGCCCGCTCGGCGGATGCGGGCTGGTTCGGTGGCGGCGACGTCCAGCGCGATCTGGCGACCGAGATCCGCCGCGTGACCCGCCTGGCCGATGCGGCGGACGCGGCGCGCGGCCGCGCCAACCTGCTGCGCTCCGCCCGCGCCCGCGCCGCTGGGGAACTGAAAGCGGCGGACGATGCCACGGCGCTGAAGAAGCGGCTGGACGATCAGGCGGCGACGGCGCGGCTGCGCTACACGGATCTCGCCACCCGCTACCAGGCGCTGGTCGCGCAGGCCCGGCGCGATCCGGGCACGGCCTATGTGATCTCGCGCGCCACGGTGCCGGGCGCGCGGCGGGTGCCGGATCCGCTTCTGTTCGCGCTTGGCGGGCTGGCGGCGGCGCTGCTGGCGGCGCTGGCGGTGGTGCTGGTGCGCGAGCTTGCCACCAGGGGCTTCCGCTCCCGCCAGCAGATGGAGCGGCAGATCGGCCGGCCGGTGATCGGCATGGTGCCCGATCTGGCACGCGTGGCGGACGCCGATTTCCCGGCGGACGATCCGATGGGGCCGCCCGACTATCTCTACAATCATCGGCGCTCGCCGTTCGCCGCAGCCTTCCGCACGATCCACACCGGCCTCCGGCTCGGCGTCTCCGGCCGCAGCCTGCGCTCGGTGGCGATCTGCTCCGCCTTGGCCGAGGAGGGCAAGACGACCGTCGCTCTGTGCCTCGCCCGTTCCGCCGCGCTCGCCGGGCTGCGCGTGGTGCTGGTCGATTGCGACGGCCGCCGCCCCGCCGCCAGCCGCGCGCTGAGCCCCTATGTCAAGACCGGCCTGGCGCAGGTGCTGGAGGATGGCGTCGACTATCGCGACGCGCTGCAGGTGGACGTACCCTCCGGCGCGTGGTTCCTCGCCCAGGCCAATGAGCGCCCGGTGATCCATGGCGCGGTGGCCACGCCGCAGATGGAGGCGCTGGTCCGCCAGCTGGAGCGCGTCTACGATCTGGTGCTGCTGGATACCGCGCCCACGCTCGCTCTCTCCGAGGCGCGGGAGCTTGCGGCGATGGCGGACGGCGTGCTGCTGGTGGCGCGCGCGCGGCGAACCCCGGCGGACGCGACGCGGATGGCCAAGGACATGCTGGAGCAGGCCGGCGCCAAGGTGGTGGCGACGGCGCTGACGATGGTCGCCTCCTGACGCCCGAGCCGGGCGGCGCGAAACGCACCGCTCGCGCGTCCCTATACGGGACGATGGAACGTATCGCTTACGGAACGTCAGGCGCGGGCCGTGGTTGATGGTTGAGGCCGGAGGTACACGGCCGGAGAGATGTGTGGAACTTCAGATGAGCAGACGTTCGGTCGATCGCTTCCTCGCTTTGGCCATCGTCGTCCTGCCCGTCGGCGCGCATGCGGCGCAGCCCGCTTCCGGCGATCCGCCCAAGCCGGCCGAGGACGTCGCGATCGCCACCGGCACCCCGTCCAACGCCAACGGCACCGCGTCCGCCGTCACCGTCGCCGATGCGATGGTCCGCACCGACGATCGCCTCGCCACCTATACGGGCGGCTCCACCTTCGGCGTCTCGCTCGGCACGTCGGTGGCGGGCGGCAATTTCGGCACCGGCCAGCGCTCCACTCTGTGGTCCACGGCCGTGGGCGCACGCTACGCGATCGGATCGCTGCGCCTCACGGCGTCCCTGCCCTACCTGCACATCCGCGGGCGCGGATCGATCTTCAGCGGCATCGACGGCACGCCGCTGATCGTGAGCGGCGGCACGCCCGGCCGCAAGGTGACGAACAAGGGCGTGGGCGACCTGACGCTCGGTGCCGCCTACACCCTGCCGACCGGCGAGGGGAAGCCGGAGATCGAGTTCTCCGGCCGCGTCAAGATCCCGACCGCGGAGGAGTCGCGGCGGATCTCCAGCGGCAAGACGGATTATTCGGCGGGCCTTCAGGTGACGCAGCCGATCGGCCGCTTCGCGCCGTTCGCCTCCGTCACCTACCGCGTGTTCGGCGATCCGGCGGCGATCAACCTGCGCAACGGCTTCGCCGCCTCGACCGGCACCTCCTTCAGCCTCGGCGAGCGGGCGATCGGCCTCGTCTCCTATCATTATGCCCGCGCCGCGACGCGGCTGGTGCGCGACTCGCACGAGCTTTTCGCCGGCGCGTCGACCAAGCTGCCCGGCAGCGAGGTGCGGGCGACGGTGTTCGGCACCGGCGGCCTCTCCAAGGGCGCGGCGGCGGCCTCGGGCGGCGTGAGCCTGGCGCTAGAATTCTGACGACGGCCGACGATCGCGACTGTAAAGCGTCGAAGTAACAACATGATAACAGTATCCCTCTCCCGGTTCGATCCCATCGTGGCGCCGCCCTGCGTGCCGGCGGGAGAGCGGATCTACGCCATCGGCGACATCCACGGCCGGATCGACCTGTTCCAGGCGCTGCTCGATCAGATCCGCCGCGACAACGAGGCGCGCGATCCGGCGACGGTGCGGCTGATCCTGCTGGGCGACATCATCGATCGCGGCCCCGCCTCGGCCGAGCTGGTCGCGCGGTGCCGGGCGCTGTCCGAACGATCGGACCGCTTCGTGGTGCTGAAAGGCAATCACGAGGCGATGATGGTCGACGCGCTCGGCGGCAACCTGCACGCGCTCGCCTTGTGGCTGCGCAACGGCGGCGATGCGGCGCTCGCCAGCTGGGGCGTCGATGCCGCGCTGATCGCGGAAGGCCCGCCGCACAAATGCATCGCCGACGCGCGCGCGCATGTACCGGCGGCCACGATCGCATGGCTGCGCGCGCTGCCGACGACCCTGCGGATCGGCGACTATCTGTTCGTCCATGCCGGCATCCGCCCGGGCGTGCCGCTGGCCGACCAGACCGAGCCGGACCTGCTGTGGATCCGCCGCGAGTTCCTGGACAGCGGCGCGGATCACGGCCTTGTCGTCGTCCACGGTCACTCGATCAGCGCGCGCGGGCCGGAGCTGCGGGCCAACCGCATCGGCATCGATACCGGCGCCTACCGCACCGGATCGCTGACCGCGCTGATGCTGGAAGGGAGCGATCGCCTGCTGCTCTCCACCGGGCCAGGCGAGGCGGCATGATCGAGGCCGGGCCGATCGAGCGGGACGTCGGCGCGATCCTGGGGTTCGATCCGACGCTGCTGCCGCTGCCCGATACGGCAGCGAAGAGCAGGCGGCCGGTGGCGCGCGCCGGTGCGGCGGCGGCGGCGCTGCTGGTCCTCGCCACGTCGGGCCTCGCGCTGATGCTGGCGCGCCCCGCCGCCGGGCCGCCCGCCGGCGACGTGCGCGCGAGCATCCCGCCGAGCCCCCGCCCGGCCCCGCCGCCGCGCGTGGCCGATCGCGCGACGCGGGTGCCGGTCAGCCCGGCGAAGCCTGCGGAGACCGCCTACTACGCCTCCGTCGCCGAAGCCGATCGCCCGCGCACAGCGCCCGAGCGCACGCGTCGCGCCGATCCGCCACGCCGGGCTTCAGTGTCGGTCGCGACTGCGTCCAGCGTTCGCCGTCCGATCGCAGAGGCACTGCCGAAGGCGGATCGCGTAGCCCCCGCCCCGCCCGCGAGCCTGCCGGCCGCCGAGCCCGCCGCGTCCGACACGACGGCGCTGGCCAGCGCCGACACCGGCGTGCGGACGCCGATCGTCGTCTCCGCCACAGCCGCGCCGGCGGCTCCCGACATCGCCGCCGCCGAGCAGGAGGAGCGCAAGGCCGCCGAGCGCAAGCGCAGCCTGGATGCGATGCGGCTGCTGCGGCGCCAGTAAGCCGGACAATCTGTGAGCCGGACAATCTGTCAGCCGGACAATCTGTGAACATCGTCACAGCGCAAGGCGGCGGAAGCGTGAAGATGGGCGCCGAGCCAAGGGGAACGACGATGAAGCAGGTGCCGGCGACAGATCAGGGCGGACAAATCCGGGATCGCCATGACGGGCCGGGCTGGCTGGCGGCCAGCGGCCTCGCCTGCCTGATCGGGCGGCACTGGCCGGCGGCAGCGCTCGTCGCCGGGGGAGCCGGTCATCGCGTCAGCATCTGCGCCGATTGCGGCAGGCCGATGGTGCGATCGGCCGACAATGGGTGGATCGCGCAGCCCTTCCCCGCCTGGAGCGAACCCCGCCCACGCATCGCGGATGTATCGCTGCGCCGATCCTGATCCACTCCGCCCGCGAGAAAGAGATTGCCGCGACTGCGAATCATGCGCAACAAGGCGTCGCGCAGTCGTTCGGTTCGACTGGCGGGAGGATCCCATGAAGCCAGCCACGGCAGAACGCGGTAAGCAGGCCATCACCAAGCCCGGCGCCATCCTGACGCGCTGAGCCGGCGGATCGATCCGTGGCCGTCCTCGCCACCGCGCCGCGCGAGGCGCACGCCATCCCGGCCGTGTGGTCGCTGCGCGCGCTCCTGACGATCGGCTTCCTGGGCGTGACGGCCGGCATCCAGATGAGCGATCGCGGGCTGCAGGCGATCCTGCTCTCCGCCATCCAGCACAGCTTCGCCGTCAGCGATGCGACGATCGGCGCGTTGCAGGGGCTGGCGGGCGTGCTGGTGGGCAGTGCGGTGGCGGTGCCGCTGGCGCGGCTGGCCGATCGCCTGTCGCGCAAGCGCGTGCTGATCGGCCTGATCGCCGCGTGGGCGGCGCTGATGATGCTGAGCGCCGTCGCACCCAGCTTCCCGCTGTTCTTCGTCGGCCGCGCCGCCTCCGGCGTCACCGAGTTCGCGATGATCCCGATCGTCTACTCGATGATCCCGGATCTGGCGCCGGAGCGGCACCGCGTGACGGCGAACCTCGGCTTCGCCGCGCTGATGGCGGCGGGGGCGAGCGCCGGCTTCTACTTCGGCGAGGCGATCGTCGCCGCCGCCAACGCGCTGGTCCCGTGCGCGATCGAGCCCTGGCGCAAGGCAATGCTGCTGCTGTCGCTCGCCGGCCTGCCGCTGCTGCTGCTCGGCCTGTTCGTCAGCGATCCGCCGCGCCGGGCCGCCGCCGACGCGGTCGATACCGGCGGCTCGCTCGGCCTGTTCCTGCGTGCGCGATGGCAGGCGGTGGGCCTGTTCGTCGGCGTGGCCGGCAGCCTGATGAGCGCGG
Source organism: Sphingomonas profundi (assembly GCF_009739515.1). Taxonomy (NCBI): domain Bacteria; kingdom Pseudomonadati; phylum Pseudomonadota; class Alphaproteobacteria; order Sphingomonadales; family Rhizorhabdaceae; genus Alterirhizorhabdus; species Alterirhizorhabdus profundi. The sequence continues at coordinate 598,110 of NZ_CP046535.1, read as the reverse complement.
TGCAGGCGCTCAACCCGCTGATCGCGCTGGCGCTGGAACGGCGCTTCGGCGCCGATCTGGGGCCGATCGGCCACGCGCTGGGCATCGTCACCCTGCTCACCAGCATCGGCTGCCTGCCCGTGGCCGGCTTCCTCGATCGCACGCTGCGGCGGCGCTTCGGGCTGGCCGCCCGCCCGCTGATCATGGGCGCTTGCGCACTGGCCGCGATCCCCTTCGCCGCCCTGCTGATAATCGTCGACGACGTGGACCACGCCTTGCTGATGGTGGGATCGTTCCTGTTCGTCACCTGCACCGCCAACGCGCTGGTGCCGACCATGCTGCAGGATCTGACGCCCGCCACGTTGCGCGCGCGCAGCTTCGCGATCTGGAGCTTCGTCGTCTCGATCTTCTGCGCCGTCGGGCCGCTGATCGCCGGCTCGCTCTCCGATCTGGCGCTGCACGGCCGGCTGCTGGAGGCGATCGCCGTCACCGCCATACCGGCGCTGATCCTCTCCGCCGGATGCGCCATGCGCTCCGTCCTCGCCGCCGCCCGCGCGGGGGAGTCGTCGCCGGCCGGGGCCGCCGCACGCGATTGACCACGCCGGCGCGACGGAGCGCGAGGGCACCGCGAGAGCCCTTGCCGGCCAGCACGCGCGCACCCTCTTTCGCCTTGTACGCGATGAACCGCCTGTCTACCTTCACGGACGATAGGGCGCGTCGCCGCGACGGTGTCGGACTGGTCTGCCGCGATGCGGCGTCGCGCAGGCGTGGGCCGCAGTTGCCGGATGCACCTTAACGCTAGCGCGGCGGACGGCGCATGAGGCGGCGCCCACTTGCAACGCGGGATGAGGCCCCGGAAACTGGCGGCCGATGGCCACGATGCGCGACCGGCCGCCGCCAGCCCGCCCGCGCCTCCGCGCCCTGGCGGGTGCGGCCGGAATGTTCGGGGGACGAGGATGCCGCACTTCGGCGACTATCAGTTCGACATCTACCTCGCCGGGCTGCGCGGCGTGGTGCCGAAATATCCGGTCGACTTCGCCGGGCTGGAGCAGCGGGCCGAGGCGGCCATGTCTCCCTCGCTTCTCAGATACGTCCAGGGCGGCTGCGGCGACGAGCATACCCAGCGCAGCAACGCGGCGGCGTTCCGCCACTGGGGCATCGTCCCGCGCATGATGGTCGATTGCTCGTCCCGCGACCTATCGATCGATCTGTTCGGCATGCGCCTGCCTACGCCGGTCTTCATGGCGCCGATCGGCGTCACCGGCCTCTGCACCCAGGACGGCCATGGCGACCTCGCCGCCGCCCGCGCCGCGGCCGAGACCGGCGTACCGCTGACCGTATCGACGCTGACCAACGATCCGCTGGAGCATGTCGCGGCCGGCATGGGCGACACGCCCGGCTTCTTCCAGCTCTACACGCCGAAGGACCGGGAGCTGGCCGAGAGCCTGGTGCGTCGCGCCGAGGCCGCGGGGTACAAGGCGCTGATCGTCACCCTCGACACCTGGACCACCGGCTGGCGGCCGCGCGACCTGAACGCCGCCAACTTCCCGCAGCTGCGCGGCCACGTCATGGCCAACTACTGGTCCGATCCACGCTTTCGCGCGATGGTCGGGCGGCCGCCGGAGGAGGATGTGCCCGGCGCCGTGAAGGTGTGGACGGAAACCTTCGGCAAGGTGCTCACCTGGGCGGACATGCCGTGGCTGCGATCGCTGACGACGCTGCCGATCGTGCTGAAGGGCATCTGCCACCCGGACGATGCACGCCGCGCGATCGACGAGGGGGCCGATGCGATCTACTGCTCCAACCATGGCGGGCGGCAGGCCAATGGCGGCCTGGCCGCGATCGATCTGCTGCCGCCGGTCGTGGCGGCGGCGGGCGGCACGCCGGTGCTGTTCGATTCCGGCGTCCGCTCGGGCAGCGACGTCGCCAAGGCGCTGGCGCTGGGTGCGGCGGCGGTCGGCATCGGCCGGCCATATGCCTACGGCCTCGAGCTCGGCGGCGCGGAGGGCGCGGTGCACGTGCTGCGATCGCTGCTGGCGGAGGCGGATCTGCTGATGGCGGTGAACGGCTTCGTCGATGTCGCCGCACTGCGCCGGGCCGGCGCCGTGCGCATCCAGCCCTGACGGCGACCCCGCGCGCCGACATCGATCCTCGACGCTAGGGGTGAATTTGCACAGGGTATCGAGAGTACACCGCACAGCACAACCTCGATATCCATCCGAAAGGCCAATGCCGCCGAACTGTCATAGTTGATCGGGTAGAGCCGATAGCGAAACTGCCCGAATATGACAGCTTGAGATAGACAAGAGTTGAACACTCATCGCCGGCTTTGAAAGTTTAGCGCCTCGTAAGTTGCTTCAAAGCGAAACGCAGCTGCCGGATCGGTCCGCAATCCTTGGCATTGGCCGAAGCGGATGAGCATCGCCTGTTCTCCGACAGGAGCTCTGCTGCGGCAGAGCGATGTTCGCCTTGGCGCAAACACCACCTATTCCTTTCGACAGGCGCTGCGCACCCCTTTATTTAATACGCCCATTGCATAAAAATCGGAGGGGTGGCTGTCATGGTGTCGGCCGATATCTCGGATGTACGCACGTTCGCGCGTTGCAAGCGGACGGCACCCGTCAACCTTGGCGGTTCCGGTCGCCTCCGGTTCCGCCCGCGCACATTCGCGGCGACCACCCATGCGGGGCAGCCGGCGAAGCTGTCGCGCGGCAGCGGCGCCGATCGGGCGCAACCTGACGAACCTCTTCCACATCGGCGGTATCCGCGACGCACCGAGCAGCGGCGGCGGAAGCGGCACGAATGTCGTCCTCCCGGCCGAGATGCCGGGGCTCGCCGATGCTTCGCGCACCGTGCGGGTCCAGCTTATGCGGCGTTATCGAGGGATACGGTAAATGGGTCTGCTTGAAGGCAAGAGGGCGGTCGTGATCGGCGCGGCGGAGCCCGGCAACATGGGGCAGGCGATCGCTCGCCGCTATCGCGACGAAGGCGCCCAGGTGACGGTGGCGAGCCGCCGGGCGGAGAAGTCCGCCGCCTTCGCCGCCGAGATCGGCGGCCACAGCACCGCCTGCGACCTGACGCGCAAGGCGGACGTCCACGCCCTGGCCGACTTCGCGATCGAGAAGATGGGCGGCATCGACATCGCGGTGAACTCCACCGGCCTCGCCTTGGGCGCGCCGTTCCTCGAGTTCGGCGAAGCCAATCTCGACACGCTGATCGCGTTGCAGTTCAAGGGTTCCTTCTTCTTCCTGCAGGCGATGGTGCAGGCCATGCTGGGGCGCGGCGGATCGATCATCCAGATCAGCTCGGCGGTGGCGCAGCCGTCGACCACGGTGGATGGTGGCTACGATGCCTATATGGGCACCAAGGCCGGCATCGACCATGTCGTCCGCGCCGTCGCCAACCAGTTCGGGCGCGAGGGCATCCGCGTCAACACGATCGCCGCCGGGCACACCGATACGCCGATGCACCACGACAATTTCGGCGGCGGCGACATTCCCGCGTGGATGAAGCAGGTGTTCGCCGAAGCCACCCCGCTCGGCCGCTACGGCACGTCGGAGGACATCGCCGAGGCGGCCGTGTGGCTGGCGCGCGACCAATGCTTCATGACCGGCCAGGCGTTGCAGGTGAATGGCGGCCTCACCCTGCGCCGCAATCCGCTGAAGCATGATCTGGAGCGCGCCGAGCGCGACTGGCAGGCGGCGCAGGCCTGACGGACGACAATATGCGCGCCGAACCCCGCAACGACAGGTGAGATCATGAGCCACTGCGAGTTCGCGGCCTACGACGAACGGCACTCCGGCACCCACCTGCCGGAGCCGGCGAAGGTGCCCGGCACGAAGCGCGACGCCACCGGCTACCAGCCTCCCATGCCGTTCGATCTGGAGAGCGACGGCCCGACGGGCGCGCCGATCTGGTCCGCCTCGGTCGAGGCGATACCCGCCGCCACCTTGGCGGCCTGACTCGAGAGGAAGACGACATGGCCAGCCAGAGCGTGGAGCGACCGGGTGCCGCGCGGTGCCCCGGCCTGAGCGTGCAGGATCTGCTGCGCGCGGACAGCCGCCCGGTGCCCGACTATCTCACACGGGAATCGTACGAGTTTCTCGGTGACGAGGATATTCCGACCGAACGCTACACCTCCCCCGATTTCTTCCGCCGCGAGATCGACCGGCTGTGGCCGCGCGTGTGGCAGTGGGCCTGCCGCGAGGAGCATATCCCGGAGCCCGGCGACTATGTCGTCTACGATTTCGGGCCGTACTCGGTCATCGTCGTGCGGGCGGAGGACGGGGCGATCAGGGCGCATCGCAACGCCTGCATGCATCGCGGCACCCAGCTGAAGCCCAGCTTCAGCGAGGGCAGCGCCGGGCAGATCCGCTGCCCCTATCACGGCTGGACATGGCATCTCGACGGCAGCCTCAAGTCGCTGCCGTGCGCCTGGGATTTCCCGCACGTCTCGCCCGAACGCTACGCGCTCGGGGCCGTGCGGGTCGAGACGTGGGGCGGCTTCGTCTTCGTCAACCTCGATCCCGATGCGCCGCCGCTCGCCGAATATCTCGCGCCGCTGCCCGGCCACGTGCCCGGCGCCGTGTTCGAGGATCGCTACATCGCCGCGCACGTGCAGAAGGAGCTGAACTGCAACTGGAAGATCGCGTCGGAGGCGTTCCTCGAGGCCTATCACGTCATGGAGACGCACCCGCAGCTGATGCGCACCAACGGCGACGCGAACACGCAATATGATGTCTACGGCGACAATGTGAACCGCCTGATCAACGTCGCCGGATCGCCGAGCGCCTTCATCGAGGAGCCGATGACCGAGCAGGCGATCCTCGACAGCTTCCTGATCGGCGATCGCGGCGACGTGACCGAGAAGCTGATGGTCGGCGAAGGCGAGACGGCGCGGCGGATCATGGCGCAATTTTTCCGCGATACGGTGGCGGCACGCGGCGGGCCGGATCTGTCTGCCACCACCGACAGCGAGATCGTCGATTCGATCGCGTACTTCGTCTTCCCCAACCAGCAATTCTTCTCGGGCATCTCCTTTCCGATCGTCTACCGCTTCCGGCCGGACGGGATGCACCACGATCGATCGATCTTCGATCTCGTCATCCTGAAGCCCAGGCCGAAGGACGGCACGCCGTGGGAGACCGCGCAGCCGGTGCGCCTCGCCTCCGCGCAGTCCTTCACCACGGTGCCGGGCATGGATCCGTATATCGGCAACGTCTACGATCAGGATACCGGCAACATGGAAGCGGCGCAGCGTGGCTGCATGACGCTCGGCCGGCCGGGCGTCACGCTGGCCAATTATCAGGAGGTCCGCATCCGCCACATGCATCGGACCCTGATGAAATATCTCGAAGATTGAGGAGCGATCATGGCGACCATCCTGATCACCGGCGCCGCGCGCGGGCTAGGCTACGAACTCGCGCGGCAGTTGGCCGGACGCGGGCATCGCGTGCTGGCGACGTGCCGCGATCCGCGCAGGGCCGACACGCTGCGCGCCGCCGCCGACGCATCCGGCGGCACGCTGACGGTCCATGCCATGGACGTTGGCAGCACGGAGTCGGTCAAGGCGTGCCGGGCCGAGATCGGCGACATGCCGGTCGACATCCTCGTCAACAATGCCGGCGTGTGGGGCGGGCTGCCGGGGCAGGTGCTCGGCAGCATGGACTATGACAATTGGGCGCATGAGCTGAACATCATGCTGATGGGGCCGTTCCGCGTGGTGGAGAGCTTCCTGCCCAACATCCTCGCCTCCGGTGCCGGCAGGATCGTGTCGATCACCAGCCAGACGGCGGCCCACTCCTACGATCATGTCGTCGGCTACGCCTATGCCAGCGCCAAGGCGGGCACCAACCGCGTGATGACGGCGCTGGCGCAGGAACTCGGCTGCAAGGGCGTCACCGTCGTGCTGCTGCATCCCGGCTGGATCCGTACCGAGATGGCGGGCGCCGTCGCGGATCTGGAGCCGGACGAGGCGGCGGCGATGAACATCGCCGTAATCGAGGGACTGACGCCGGCCGACAACGGCAAGTTCCTGAAATGGACCGGCGACGAACACGCCTGGTAGACGGGCAAGTCGCGCCGGACGGGCCATCGGGACAGCCAAGGCGCGTCGACGCCTGAACGGCTCCCGCCGCTGCCCAGCCGAGTATCAGCGATATATCTGCACCAATACGGATATGAAACGCCGCCGATCGCGCCGATCACGCGCCAGCAGCGGCAGATCCGTCACAAATACGAAGCCGGACCGGCCTCGACAGCCAAGCCCACCCATGACTAAGGATGCTCCGTCAGGGCAGGGGGAACATCGTTGGTCAGCGGGAGCGTGACGCAGCCGAAGGCGCGTCTTTGCGGGGTCTTGTCGTCGTGCAGCGCGGCGGCGATGACGATGATGTTGGCGAGCGGCGCGCAGGCCGCCTGCGATCCGCGACCGCCCCGGGCGGGCGTGACGACGATATGCTCGGGCAGCAACGGCAGTCTTCGCGTGACGTCCAACAGCACGTCCGTCGTCGTTCAGGCCGGCGCATCGCTGACGGCGGGCGCGGGCGACGCGGCGGCCTTCACCGCCACCACTTCCGGCGCGCCGTTCGGCAGCATCGTGGGCCTCAGGGTGGACGGCACGGTCGACGGCGCCGGCGCCAACGGCGTGCTGGAGACGAACGACCCGGCCGACGGCTTCTCCTTCCCGTCGATCGGCCTGAACATCGTCGTCGGGGCCGACGGGCGCATCACCGGCGCCACGCCCCTGCGGTTGCGGCTGGCGCCGGAGAACATGTTCGGCGAGGTGTTCGCCACGCTGGACAATGCCGGCAGCATCCAGTCCTCCACCGGCGGCGCGGCGATCGTCGCAGAGGGCCAGAGCCGTACCAGGGTCTCGATCAACAATCGGCAGACCGGCACGATCGGTGCGATCCAGGCGACCATCGGCAGCTTCGTGAACAACGGCACGATCGCCGGCGGCGGCATGAGCGCCGCGACCATCGGCGGCGAGAATAGCGGCACGATCCGCAATGCCGGCGATGCGGCGACGCTCGCGCTGCGGAACGGCTCGTTCGTGCTCAACTCCGGCACGATCGCGAATGCCGGTCCGGGCGCCGCCATCGATTCGACGGTTAACCTGTCGCTCGAAAATCGCGCTGGCGGCCTCATCGCGAGCGGCGGATCGCTCGCCGTGCGCGGCGGATCGCTGACGCTGGTGAACCGCGGAACGATCGACGGATCGGTCGTCGCCACCGGAGCTGCGGGATCGGAGGTCGACACGATCGGCGGCCTCATCGATGGCGACGTGCGGCTGGGCGACGGTGACGATCGCCTCGCTGTCTCGCTCGATCTGGCGACCGGCCGCATCCGTGAGATCACCGGCGCCATCGACGTCGGCGGCGGCAGCAACCGGGCCGAGTTCGCTCTCGCGACGGGCGGGGCGATTGACGGCCTCGCTGCAGCGGCACGCTTCAGCAAGGTGCAATATACCCTGTCGAACGATGCCGCGCTCACGCTGGCGTCCGCGCCGGGCTATGTGATCGCGCTCGCCGGCAGCGGCAGCCTCACGACGAGCGGCACGATCGCCGTCAACGGCCCGCTCGTCACCTTTCCGGATCGGTACAGCGGATCCTCGCGGATCAGCGTGACCAACCTCGGCGACATCGTCTCCACGCTGGCCGATCCCACCACCTACGCGCTGGCGCCGCCGCAGCTATTCTCCTTCGTGAACCGGGGCACCATCACCGCCATCGGCGGGGGCGCGGTGGATGCGTCGCGAACCGTCTCGGACGATGGGGGCGGTCTCGTCAACGAAGGCACGATCACCGCCAGCGGCACGGCGGTGTACATATCCGGCCAGCCGCTGACCAATTCGGGCACGATCCGCTCGACCGGGGGAACCGCCGCCGTCATCGAACTGGGTGGCGGGCAGGTCCGCAGCATAAGCTCGACGAACAGCGGCACGATCGAAGGCGCCGCGCGGGGCGTGATGACGGGCGCGATCACGCTCGTGAATACCGGCACGATCGGCGCCACGGCGGGCATCGGCGTCGATCCGGGTTTCTCCTCGACGATCGACAACCGGGCCGGCGGCCTGATCCGCGGCACGATCGCGGCGATCGGCTTCGGTAGCAGCTTCTTCAGCAGAGAGGCGATCATCGTCAACGCCGGCCGGATCGAGGGTGCCGTCGATCTCTCCCATCCAGGCGCTTTCGACACGTCGTCCGACGTCTATGCGGATACGGGCGGCACGCTCGCCGGCGACCTGCGCCTGGGCGGCGGCGACGATCTGCTGCTGACGGACTATGGCCGGCTGGTCGACGGCCGCTTCACCGGCATCAGCGGGATCGTCGACGGCGGCGAAGGGCTGGACAAGGTGCGCCTGCGCGTCACCGGAGACCTGACGGCGGCGATCGTGCCGGTGGCCGGGTTCGAGGGCATCGGCTACGAGCTGGCGAACGGCGCGGCGCTTCGGCTCACCTCGGCCCGGCCGCTCACCACCACGCTGGACCTGACCGGCCGCGGCAGCGTCGATCTCGGCGCGGATATCGCGACGATCAACGATCCGGTCGTCTCGACCGCCGCCTCGACGCTCGATCAGTTGCTCGCCGTCGGCGTCGGTAATGCGGACGTGTCGGCCCTGTCGATCGTGAACCGGGGCACGCTCTCCTATACGCTGATCTCCCCGTCGAGCGGCTTCTCCGGCGTGCTCGTCACCGCGAACTCGACGTTCGAGAATGCCGGGACGCTCAACGTCACGAGCGCGCCTGGCGTGAGCGGACGCGCGATCGGCCTCTTCGGTTCGGATTTCCCCTTCAGCGGCACCCGCACGATCGTCAATTCCGGCACGATCAATCTGGATGGATCGATCGGCATCAGCGGCAATGGCAACACCGGCATCATCAATCGCGGCAGGATCGTGCAGGCGCCCGGCGGCAGCGCCGCGTCGATCGGCGTCTCCGTGAACGGGGATCTGACGAACAGCGGCACGATCGAGACGGGCGGATGGGCGGTGTCGGCGACCAGCTTCGCCAGCATCACCAACAGCGGCCGCATCGCCAGCACCGGGGATGCGGCGATCCGCGGCATCTTCGCCGATCTCGCCGTCGCCAATCTCGCCGGTGGCACGATCAGCGGCGGCGCGGGCGTGGCGATTCGGAACGACGGCCGTACCATCGTCACGAACGCCGGCACGATCGAGGGCGACGTCCTGCTCGGCCGCAGCTTCTCGTTCGGCAACGGCTCGGTCTATGTCGCGGAAGGCGGACGCCTGAACGGCAACCTGCTGTTCAGCCCCGGCAACGACACGCTGCTGGTGCGCAACTGCACGACCGGGGTGAGCGGCACGATCGACGCCGGCGACGGCATCGATCGCTACGGCACCAGCTTTTCCGCCAGCGGCAGCATCACCATCGGCGGGCCACTGCCGGCGACCTTCGAGGAGGAGGCGGTGGAGGCGATCGGGCGCGACACGATCGTGACGATAAACGGCCCGGCCGCCGGCGCCGCCAACGGCCTGGTGCTCTACGGCGACGGCATGTTCGTCAATCGCGCCGACGTGCTCGGCAGCCAGGATTCCCTCTACAGTGTCAGCTTCGGCGAGGATCTGAGAGGAAGCTTCGTGGGCGACAGTGCGGCCGCGAGCTTCACCAACCAGGCGACGCTCCGCACGGGCGTGACCGGCTTTGCCCGCAGCTTCGTCAACGATGGCACGATCGGCTCTGCCTCCCGCACGAACAGCGTGCTGCTGTTCGGCACGGCCGAGGAGGCGTTCACCTTTTCAAACACCGGCTCCATCCTTGGCACCGGCGACTCTTCCAACGGTTTCTATGCGGCGGTCGCTCTCTCTCAGGGCCTGCCGAACGAAGGCAGCGCCGCGCCCGTCTCCATCGCCAACCAAGGGCAGATCAGCGGCGGCCTGGCCGCCTCGCTGCAATCCTCGTCCGTCTCGTTCGTCAACGGCGGCACGATAAGCCGCGGCGGCTTCGCTGCGACAAGCGTCAGCATCGGCAACTTCACGGACACGGGCAACACGCTCGTCGCCGCGAACAGCGGCATGATCGAGGCGACCGGCACCGGCGGTGCGGCGCTGCTGGTCGCCGCGAACGCGCTGGACGAATCGACCTCGACCATCAGCATCACGAACAGCGGCACCGTCATCGCGCGGCGCGACGGCCTGGCCGACGCCGGCCTGCCCCGCTTCTCCGCCGGGCTGGTCGCCGTGGCCGATAGCGGCAGCGTCGTCTCGGTCGTGAACGCGGCGGGCGGCAGGATCGCCGCGCCCGGCGTCGCCTCGGTCGCTCTGGTCGTGCCCGGCGGCACGCTCGACCTCGTCAATGCCGGCACCATCACCGGCGGCGCCGGCACCGCGGTGGAGCCCGACACGCTCGCCTTGCTGGGTAATGGCGGCCTGGTGGCGGACGGCTTCATCGCCGGTGCGATCCAGACGGGCGAAGGCGGCGACCGGATCCGCAACAGCGGCACGATCACCGGCTCGATCGATCTGGGTGCGGGCGACGACGTGATCGAGAATAGCGGCCTGATCGACGGCATGGTCTATCTGCGCAGCGGCAACGATCGCTTCGTCCAGAGCGCCGGCGCGATCGTGACGGGCGTGATCGACGGCGGCGACGGCATCGACGCCTTGGCCATCGATGCCACCGGAGGCGGCACCGTAGCAGCGATGCGCTACGTCAATTTCGAGAGCGTCACGCAGAGCGGCAGCGGCAGCGTCGCCTATTCCGGCGCATTCGCGGTCGATACGATCGGGCTGGCCGGCGGCACCGCCACCATCGCGGCCGGCGAGACCGTGTCGACGGCGGGGCCGATCACCTTCACGGGCAGCGGCGGCGGCGAGTCGATCGACAATGCCGGCACCATCGCCGGCGGCGTTGCGCTGGGCGGCGGCGACGATTCCGTCGTCAATCGCGGCACGATCCGCGGCGCGGTGATGCTCGGCGCCAGTGCCGACACGTTCGTCGAGGGGGCGGGCAGCACCGCCGCCGCGGGCGTGGACGGCGGGGACGGGATCGACACCTATATCGCGGCCCTCGCCGGCGATCGGACGGGCCTTGGCGCGCGGTCCGGGTTCGAGCGGCTCGGCGTGACCGGCGCGGGCACGCTGACGCTGCGGCTCGATCAGGCGTGGGACATGATCAGCCTGGCCGGCACCGGCCTCGCGCTGGACCCCTCGGGCTTCGCGGTCGCCCGCATCGCCGGCGGCGATGGCGGCGAGAGCGTGGCGGTGCGCGGCGACACCGCCGCCGTGGCGCTCGGCGGCGGCAATGACGATCTCGCCCTGTCCGGCGATCGCCTCAGCGGCAGCTACGATGGCGGCGCCGGCAGCGATCGCCTGACGCTGACCGCCCCCGGCACGGTGACGCTGGCCGGCACCGCCAGCGGCTTCGAGACGATCGCCCTCGCCGGCGGACGGCTCGATGTCGCCGGCACGCTGGGCGCCGCCGCCGACCGGACGACCTTCGGCGATGCCGGCGACGCGCTGACCCTGCTCGCCGGCGGGCGGCTGCTGGGCGCGGTGTCGCTGGGCGGCGGCGCGGACATGTTCCGGCTCGCCGCAGGCGCCGCCCTGGACGGCACCGTCTCGGGTGGGGACGGCAGCGATCGCGCGGTGCTGGAACTCACCGCCGACCTCGCCATCGACGGCGACCGGCTCGGCCAGTTCGAGGTGCTGGAGGCCACCGACAGCGGCGCCCTGCGCATCGCGCGCGGCACCGCCCGGTTCGATACCGTGCTGCTCGGCGACAATGCGCTGACCGTCGATGCCGGCGCGACGCTGGTGGCCGGCAGCACCAGCTTCGGCGCGGGGGCCAACCGCCTCACGCTGGCCGGCACGTTCGCCGGCGCGGTCGATCTCGGCGCGGGCGACGACGTGCTGCGGCTGACCGGATCGCCGGCGATCTCCGGCAGCATCGATGCGGGCGCCGGCAGCGATCGCTTCGAGGTCGCCGTGTCCGGTACGGAGGCGGCGCCGACGGCGCTCGGCACGACCCGCTTCGTCAATTTCGAGGCGCTGGCGCACCAGTCCGGCGTCGCCAGCTTCGCCGGCAACCTCGATTTCGCCACCGCCGCCATCTCGGGCGGCCGGCTGATCGGCCTCGCCGGATCGCGGCTGACGGCGCCGACGATCACCGTCGCGAGCGGCGCCACCTTCGGCTCGGCCGGCGCGGTGATCGGCAACATCGTGGTCGCCGGCACGCTCAGCCCCGGCGCGTCGCCGGGCACGATGGCGGTGACGGGCAACGTCGCCCTCGCGGCGGGATCGACGACGCTGCTGGAGCTCAGCCCCTCGCTCAGCGACCAGCTGGTCGTGTCCGGCGCGGTCACGATCGCCTCGGGCGCCAGCCTGTCGCTCGTCGGCACGCGCCCGCTCACGCCGGGCATCTCGCTCGACCTGATCGTCGCTACCGGCGGCATCAGCGGCACGTTCGGCACGATCAGCCAGGCGGCGTCGGTCGGCGGCTTCCTCAGCCAGTCGGCCAATCGCCTGCAACTGCTCGGCACCTTCCGCACCGATGCCGGCTTCTCGCCACAGGTGAACGCCACGATCGGCTACGTGAACGGCGTGCTCGTCTCCGGCCAGGGCGGATCGGCCCTCGTCGCCGCGGTGCCGCAGCTGCTCGCCGCGGGTGGCGCCAGCAACCCGGATGCGTTCCGCCGTCTCTCGCCGGAAGCCTATGCGGCGGCCTCGCAGCTGGGGGCCGAGAACGGCCTGACGATCATCGAGGCGGCGCGCGCGCAGAGCCGCACCACGGCGACGTCCGCCGGCCTGTTCACCTTCGGCCAAGCGCTGACCAACCACCGCACGATCCCCGGCGACCGCCTGCAGGGCACCGCGTCCGCGCGGATGCAGACCTATGGCGGCATGGGCGGCATCGGCATCGGCGCCGAACGGGGCTGGATTGGCGCCTTCGTCGGCTATCTCGACGGTCGCCAGCGGCTCCGCGCGATCGATGCCAGGACGGACGCGGACGGCGTGATCGCCGGCGTGCAGGGGGAGGTGTCGCTCGACGCGCTCACCCTCGGCGCGCTCGTCGCCTATGACGGCGGCAAGGCGACGACGCGCCGCGCGCTGCCCGGCTCCGCCAGCGCGGCGGGGCGCTACGATCTGCACAGCTGGATCGGCGACGTCACGGCCCGCTACACGGCGATGCTGGGCGGCTGGGCGGTGCAGCCGCGCGTCGGCGTCAGCTATGTCCGGTCCACGCGCGGGCGGGTCGCCGAGAGCGGCACCGGCCCGTTCCTGCTCGACGTCGCACGCGATCGTGCGGAACGCTGGTTCGTCAACGGCGACATCGCGGTGATCGGCGGCCGCGAGGCGGGCGCACGCGTGCACCCCTACGTCTCGCTGGGCGTGCGACGGGCGATCGACGGGCGCGGCAGCCTGGCCACGGCGGCGTTGCGCGGCGCCAGCACCGGCTTCACCGTGCCGGGGGCGGCGCGCGACCGCACCGTCGCGACGGCCGGCGGCGGTATCGGCGTGGACCTCACCGGGCAGCTGAGCCTGTTCGGCACCTATGCCGGCGAGTTCGGTGACGGACCGCGCCACAACGGCCTGATCGGCTTGCGCTTCCGCATGTGACTCCGCCGGGATAACGCCACCGCATAGGCGTAGGCGGCGGACGCGACCGGCCCGGCGGTCGTGCCTGGTGACGGCCAGGATCAGTCCCGCAGGGCATGCTCCGGCGCCGGCAGCGGCCCTTTCACGACGGTTCCGGCTGACCAGCTTTCGACGATGTCGTCGATCGCCGCGATGTTCCGCGTCGGATCGCCGCGCACGACTAGCAGGTCGGCGCGCCTGCCCGCGGCGATCGTGCCGCGATCGGCGAGGCCCATCTCCTCGGCCGCGCGGCTGGTCGCGACGGTCAGCGCCTCGACGGGGCTGAGCCCCGCCTCGACCATCAACGCCAGCTCGCGATGCTCGGCGATGCCGGGCACGCGCAACGGGGCGGCGCCGCTGTCCGTGCCGAAGCCGATCCTGACGCCGGCATCGTGCAGGATCTTCAGGTTCCGCAGGTTCATCGCCAGCGATGTGCGCGCCTCCGCCGCCTTGGGATCGGCCAGCGTCCTCGCGCGCCACGCCGGATCGTCCACCTGCCGGGCCAGTTCGGGCGACAGGGCCGCGCGGGCGAAGGCCGTCCGCGTCCATGGCGCCTGCTCGGCCCAGGCGGTGGTCGCCTCGTCGAGTTCCAGCGTGGCGACGTACCAGACGCCCCGCGTCTTGAGCTCGCCCGCGAATTCCGGCGGGATCGGCTGGTCGCGGACGCCGTGCGCCAGAATGTCCGCGCCGGCCGCCACCACCATCCGCGCATCCGCCAGATCATGGATGTGCGCGGCGACGCGAACGCCCCTGGCATGCGCCTGCGCGATCACGGCGGCGACGATCTCCGGCCGCATCTTTCTCGGCAGCGTGCCGCCGAACGTATCGACCCAGATCTTCACCAGATCGGTCTTCGCCGCCACCATTCGATCCACCGCCGCCTTCGCCTCGGCGACCGTCGCGGGCCGGTACAGCTGGTCCGGCGCGCTCTTCATCATCGCCTGCGGCGGCGCGCCGTCGGGCGCGCCGATGCCCTGGTCGACCCCGAACAGATCGGCGGGCAGCCTGCCCGCATGCGCCTGCACGCGCAGGCTGTCGAACAGCGGGCGGTTGTTGCCGAGCGCCACCACGGTGGTGACGCCGTAGCGGCGATACTGCGCCAGCTGCCCGGCGATGATCTCCGCCGTATAATTTTGCGGCCCGGTCGACACGCCCGATACGGCGCCGACATGGCTGTGATCCGAGATGAGGCCGGGCATCACCGTGTAGCCGCGATAGTCGCGCCGTTCCGCTGTGGGCGGAACGGGCACTGCCCTGCCCGCGGCGACGACATGATCGCCGTCGATCAGCACGGTGGCGTCCTCCACCGGCGCCCCGCCGCCGGCGAACAGACGGACATGATCGAGGGCGATCGGGGCGGCGCCGGCCGGCACCGCCATGCCGGAGAGAAGGGCGATCGCGGCGTATGTCTTCATGGGGTCACTCCGGCTCCGGCCTGCATCGGCATACGATAGTTCACGCCGTTGATGTCCGATTGCGGACGCCCTGTCACCCGGATCGAGCCTGCGGGCCGGACATGACGCCGCTGCCGCTGCCGCCGCTGCCGGAAGCGCGGCGGGTCGAGGTGACGCCGCCGCCGCCGCCGCAGCCCGCCGCCCTCTCGCGCGCCGCGAAGGCATCGGCCAGGGGCGATCGCGCCGGCTGGATCACGGCGGAGGACTATCCCGCCCGATCGCTGCGCAACGAAGAGGAAGGCACCGTTTCGATCAGCGCCCGCATCGGCGCGGACGGCCGGGTGAGCGACTGCACCGTCACCGCCTCCAGCGGCTTCCCGCTGCTCGACGAGGCGACGTGCCGGCTCTACCAGCGCCGCGCCCGCTTCACCCCCGCGCGCGACGATGCCGGCCAGCCGACCGCGACGAACACCACCGACCGCATCCGCTGGACGATCCCGCGCTGATGCCCCGGCCGGGGAGGGCGATGCGCGCCCTCCCCGGCCTCAGCTTTCCGGACCGGCGGGTTCGTCCGCCTGGGCCGCCGCCCGCTCGCCCCGCTTCCTACGGTAGTGATTGGCCGCCAGCGTCGCCCCGAGGATGAACCCGCCGGGCGCGAGCAGGATCACGGCGGCGAGGCCGATCTTCTTGTAGGTGTCTCTCTGCATGGTCACGACCATAGCGCCGGCAAATGAACGGGCGATGGCAGTCGTACCCGGCGAGACGAAACGCCGACATCTGCGCGCCTCTACTTTCAACGCGCCTGCTTCATCTTGCGCCGGCCCTTCGCGCTGGTCGGCGGGGTGATGCGCCGGCACCGCGCCCACGGTTCGGCGACAGTGCCGGCGTGACCGGCCGACGGGCGCGCCTGACTGGCCCCCCATGTCGGATCGACACTCCGCTTCCTGCATGTCCGCTCGTCCTGAGGAGGGGCTGAGTGACCGCGATCAATGGCTCCTCAGAATGAGCGGTTTGCATAGGAGGCAAACGAAACCGGCTTCATCCGCTGAATGTCGAATGCCCTGGTGGAGGAAGGGTCGGGCGGTTCCCGTTGCAAGCGAGGGCCGTCGGGGCCACATGGGCGCGGGCGGCGCACCAGCCGCAGGCTCGGGAGAGGCCGCCGGAACCAACCCGAGGATGCCCCGCTCATGTCCACCGCCGTCTCCGCGATCCCCCGCGATCGGTGTGATACGCCGCCCTACGGCGCCGGTGTGGCCGAACTGGCGCTGGCGCTCGGCGGCTTCGCGCTCGGCACCGGGGAGTTCGCGTCGATGGGGCTGCTGCCCAACGTCGCGCGCGACGTGCATGTCAGCGTGCCGGTGGCCGGGCACATGATCAGCGCCTATGCGCTCGGCGTCGTCATCGGCGCGCCGCTGCTGGCGGTGGTGTTCGCGCGGGCGGGGCGACGGGCGATGCTGATCGGGCTGATGGCCTTCTTCGCCTGCGCCAACCTGCTGTGCGCCCTCGCCTCCAGCTACGGCCTCGTCGTCGCCGCGCGCTTCCTGGCCGGCCTGCCGCACGGCGCCTATTTCGGCATCGCCTCGCTGGTCGCGGCGTCGCTGGTGCCGGCGGACAAGCGCGCGCAGGCCGTCGCGCGGATGATGCTGGGGCTCAGCTCCGCCAACATCGTCGGCGTGCCGTTCGCCACGTGGGTGGGCCAGGTGGCGGGCTGGCGGGGGGCGTTCGTCGTCGTCGCCGCGATCGGCCTCGCCACCGCCATCCTGTGCCGCTTCGCCCTGAGGCCGATCCCGGCGCCGGACGATGCGAGCCCGCTGACCGAGCTCGGCGCGCTGCGCCGCGGGCAGGTGTGGCTGACGCTCGGCATCGCCGCGATCGGCTTCGGCGGCGTGTTCGCGGTCTACAGCTACATCACGCCGATGCTGACGGAGGTGTCCGGGATGGCGGAGGCGCACGTGCCGATCATCCTCTCGGTAATCGGCGCGGGGATGGTGGCGGGCAGCCTGTTCGGCGGCTGGCTGGCGGATCGCGGCGTGATGCGGGCGATCTGGATCACCCTGGCGCTCAACGTGGTCACCCTCGGCCTGGTCGCGATTACCGCGCACGATGTGGCGGCGGTGACGGTCAACATGTTCTTCGTCGGCTTCGCCGCCCTCTCGATGGGGCCGCCGCTGCAGACGCGGCTGATGGACATCGCGGCGGACGCGCAGGCGCTGGCCGCCTCGCTCAACCACAGCGCGTTCAACCTGGCCAATGCGCTGGGCGCATGGCTCGGCGGCGTGGCGATCGCCGCCGGGCTCGGCTGGACCTCGACCGGGCCGATCGGGGCGCTGCTGGCGCTGGGCGGCCTCGCCATCTGGTTCATGGCCTGGCGAACCCGCACCGTCTGAGAAGCGGCTTGCCGGGCCTGCCGGCGAGTCCTACGGAACCGGCGTGCATCATCAGACCGTCGATCAGCGTGCCGGTGCCGGTCGGATAGCCACGCCGTTGACGAAGGCGGGCGGCCGTGCCGACGCGGCGGCCCCGGCCGGCGCAGCGCACCGGCAGCGCGCCGCCATCCCACCCCCGCCAGGCGGCTGCTGCCATGCCCCGTCCGCCTGAGGCGCGCCACCGGCTGCTGCTGCCCGGCCTGCTGATGCTGGCGATCCTCGCCGGCATCGCCTCCCTCGGCATCGGCGCCGCCACCATCGCACCGGCGCGGCTGCTGGCTGCGGCGGCGGGCCATGGGGATCGCATCGCGGCCGCGATCCTGTTCGATCTGCGCCTGCCGCGCGCGATCCTGGGTCTGGCGATCGGCGGCATGCTGAGCCTGGCGGGCGCGGCGCTGCAGGGCTTCCTGCGCAATCCCCTGGCCGAGCCGTCGGTGCTCGGCGCGTCCAACGCGGCGGCGCTCGGCGCGGTCGGCGCGCTCTATTTCGGTTTGTCGGAGCTGCACATCCTCATCCTGCCGGCTCTCGCCATCACCTCCGGCCTGCTCGCTTTGCTCCTCCTCTTCGCGCTGGCGGGCCGTTCGGAAAGTCCGCTCACGCTCATCCTCGCCGGCATCGCCGTCTCCACGATGGCCGGCGCCGGCATCAGCCTCGCCCTCAACCTCTCGCCCAATCCGTTCGCGGCGATGGAGATCACGACGTGGCTGCTCGGATCGATCGAGAACCGCTCGATCGATCATGTCTGGGTGGCGCTGCCGTGCATCGCGATCGGCATGGCCCTGCTGCTGGTAGACGCCCGCGCGCTCGATGCGCTGACGTTGGGGGAGGACGGCGCGCAGGCGCTCGGCGTCGATCTCGCGCGCACCCGGCTCCGGTTGCTGCTGGGCGTGGGCATCGGCGTCGGCGGCGCCGTGGCGGTGTCCGGATCGATCGGCTTCGTCGGCCTCATCGTGCCCCATCTGGTCCGGCCGCTGACGGACCGGAGCCCCTCGTCCGTCCTGCTGCCGTCGCTGCTGGCGGGGGCCGCGCTGCTGACGCTCGCCGATATCGCGGTGCGGCTGGTGCCGACCCAGAACGAGCTCAAGCTCGGCGTCGTCACCGCCTTCCTCGGCGTTCCCGTCTTCCTCGTCCATCTGCTGCGGGAACGGCGGCTGTGGTGACGCTCACCTTCCGCGACGCAAGCGTGTCGCTGGGCGCGCGGCCGGTGCTGCGGGGCGTTTCCACCACGATGTCGCCGGGCGCCCTGATCGGCATCGTCGGGCCGAACGGGGCCGGCAAGTCGACCCTCGTGCGCACGTTGCTGGGGCTGCTGCGCCCGGACGGGGGCGCGGTGCTGCTGGACGGGCAGCCGGTGGCCGGCCTGCCGCGCCGCGCCGTCGCGCGGTCGCTCGCCTATCTGCCGCAGGGCCAGACGCTGCACTGGCCGCTCTCGGTGGAGCGGCTGGTGGCGCTCGGCCGGCTGCCGCACCTGGCGCCGCTGTCGCGTATATCGCCGCGCGACATGGCGATCGTCGAGGAGGCCATGGCGCGCGCCGGCGTCGGCCACCTGCGCGCGCGGGTGGCGACCGAACTGTCCGGCGGCGAGCGGGCGCGCGTGATGCTGGCGCGGGCACTGGCGGTCGACGCACCCGCCCTCGTCGCCGACGAGCCGCTCGCCTCGCTCGATCCCGGCCACCAGCTTGACGTCATGGACCTGCTGGCCGGCGAGGCCAGGGCCGGCAAGCTGGTGATCGCGGTGCTGCACGATCTCACGATGGCGGCGCGCTACTGCGATCGGCTGCTGCTGCTGGATCGCGGCCGGCTGGTGGCGGAGGGGGCGCCGCTGGCCGTCCTCACGCCGGAGCGGCTGGCGCACGTCTACGGCATCGCGGCCCGCATCGAAGCGGCGGACGGCTGGCCGCTGATCGTGCCTGTCGACCGCATCGCCGCGCACGACGACGCGAGCGCCTGACGCCGCCTCGACGTCATCAAGACGTCTTTTACGACTTGTCGATCGCTGGAGAGCGCGATAACGGCTACTGCTAATGACTTGCAGTTGTAGCGCGTCTATCGGCAGAGACCGTGCGCGCGTAAAGGGGATCTACCGATGAAGACGTGCCGTGTCGCCGCTCTGGCCCTGTCCTGCTCGCTTTTCGCGCTGTCGGCCCCGGCCCGCGCGCAGGCAGTCGCGACCGCCGCCGACGAGGCGGCGACGGTCGGCGCGGAGGAGATCATCGTCACCGCGCAGCAGAACAACCAGACGCAGGTCATCCGCAGCGGCGATCTCGGCGCGCTGGGCGACAAGCCGGCGGAGGACGTGCCGTTCAGCATCAAGAGCTACAATGCCGCGCTGATCCTGAACCAGCAGCCGAACACCCTGGGCGACGTGCTGCAGAACGATCCGGCGATCCGCGTCACCTACGGCTTCGGCAATGCGGCAGAGCTGTTCGTGATCCGCGGCTTCCCGGTGTTCGGCGACGATGTCGGCTTCAACAGCCTCTACGGCATCACGCCGCGCCAGCTGGTGGCGCCGGAACTCTACGATCAGGTGCAGGTGCTGAACGGCGCCAGCGCCTTCCTGAACGGCGCCGCGCCCGGCGGTTCGGCGATCGGCGGCAACATCAACCTGGCGGCCAAGCGCGCCGGCGATGACGATCTGAACCGCGTCACAGCGAATTACACGTCGGACGCGCATGTCGGCGGCAGCGTGGACGTCGCCCGCCGCTTCGGCGAGGGCGGGCGGTTCGGCGTGCGCATCAACGGCGCGGCACGGCGCGGCGACGTGGCGATCGACGACGAGTTCCGCAGCGCCTACGTGATCGGCGGCGGCTTCGATTTCCGTGGCGAGAGCGTGCGCCTGTCACTCGATCTCGCCTATCAGCGCTTCAAGGTGAACAGCCTGCGCCCCAAGGTGACGATCGGCACCGCCACCATCCCGCGCGTGCCCAGGGCCAGCCACAATTATGCGCAGCCCTGGGCCTACACCACGCTGCGCGACATCTTCGGCACCGCCCGCGCCGAGTGGGACGTGGCCGACAATGCGATGCTCTACGCCGTGATCGGTGCGCGCGACGGATCGGAGAAGGGCGTCTACCAGGGCCTCACCGTCACCAACGCCGTCACCGGCGCGGCCACCGGCAACGCCCTGTTCGTGCCGCGCACCGACAATAACGAGGCGGCGACCGCCGGCGCGCGGGTGAAGCTGGCGGCCGGCGGCATCACGCAGGAGTTCAACGCCGGCGCCAGCCTGACCTGGCAGGTCAACCGCAACGCCTTTGATTTCCTCTACGGCCCCGGCTTCGCGGGCTTCCAGACGAACATCTACGACACGCCGGACGTGCCGCTGCCAAGTTCCACCTTCCAGGGCGGCAATCTGGACGATCCGTTCCCGATCTCGCGCACCCGGCTGCGCAGCGTGTTCGCATCCGACACGATCGGGCTGTGGGAGGATCGCATCCTGCTCACCGCCGGCATCCGCCTGCAGGAGATCAAGACGACCTCCTACTCGTATTTCGACGGATCGGCGGCACCCTCCTACGAGAAGAGCAGCCTCACGCCGGTCGTCGGCCTCGTCGTCAAGCCGGTGGCGGGGGTGTCGCTGTTCGCCAACCGGATCGAGGGGCTTCAGCAGGGGCCAACCGCGCCGGCCAGCGGCTTCAACGCGATCACCGGCACAACCCAGCCCGTCAGCAATCTCGGCCAGGTGTTCGCGCCGTTCCGCTCCACTCAGTATGAGGCGGGCGCCAAGGCCACCTTCGGCCGGTTCAACGCCAGCGTCGCGGTCTACCAGATCAAGCTGCCGCTGGGTCAGGTGACGCCCGATCCCGCTGCCCCCGGCTTTCTGCGCTTCGGCCTGTTCGGCGAGCAGCGCAATCGCGGCGTCGAACTGAGCGTGGACGGCGAATTGACGAAGGGCCTGCGCGTGATCGCCGGCGGCGCCTTCGTGAAGGCCAAGCTGCGCGACACGCCGTTCGGCGCGAACGACGGCAATTACGCGCCCGGCGTGCCGAAATATACGGGCAACGCCAATGTCGAGTGGGACACGCCGTTCGTGCCCGGCCTCACCCTCACCGGCCGCGTGATCTACACCGGCAAGCAGAAGGTCGATCAGGCGAACACCCTTCAGATCAAAGGCTGGACCCGCTTCGATCTCGGCGCGCGCTTCGTGCTGGTGGCCGGCGACAAGCCGATCACCCTGCGCGCCGGCGTGGAGAATGTCGCCAACAAGCGCTACTGGGCGTCCGCCTTCGACAGCTTCAACCAGGCGCTGCTCCAGGGCGCGCCCCGCACCGCCAAACTGTCCGCCTCGATCGACTTCTGACCCGGCCTCTCCGCACAGCGCCGTTGCGCAAGCACAGGCCGACCGCATCGAGGAGGCTTGCGTGCCCGCAAAAACGGCGTAACCTGCCCTCACGCCGCCACAGAGCGACGGGAACGGGAAGGGTCTGATGGAACGGATTGAGCCGGCCCTGTGTCGCTGCAGCTTCGGGCTGCTGTGCCTAGCCAGTGCGATCACCTCGTCGATCGCGGCCACGGTCTACGTCCTACTCGGCTGAATCGTCCTCCGCGACGCCGGGCTGAGCGGCGGAGCGCCGGTCGACCTCGCGCACGCGCGCGCGCAGCTTGTCCAGCACCTGGCGCAGCAGCGCCATCTCGGCAGGATCGAGTATCCCGAACACCTCGGTGACGAACGCCTGCCGCGCCGGCTCCGAATTGCGGATCACGAGTCGCCCGGCCGGCGTGATCGAGATCCGTTTCGTGCGCCGGTCGACCGGGTCCGGGTCGCGGCGCACCAGCCCGTCCCGCTCCAGCCCGTCGATCGCCTCCGTCACCGTGCGCGGCGCCACCCCGAACGTCTCCGCCACGTCGATCCCGCGCACCCACTCCGCCTGATCCACGAACATCAGCAGCTTGGTCCGCGCGTACGAGGCGCCATGCATCCGCATGATCCGGTTGAGCGCGCGCTGCGACCCGACATACAGGTCACGCAGGTCGGCTGCGACATCCTCGATCATCAGCGGATTTCGTGATGGACCATATCTTATAGGCTTGCCGCATGCCGCCTCGCGGCGCAAGGCGGATCGGGATCGCCCGCGCGGGCCTTTCGGGATGATGCATATGGCGGAAGGCCGCGTGGACGATCAGGAGTTGGTGGACCGCCCGCAAGGCGACGTCGCCGTCCGCCGGTCTCCGTTCCGCCGCCCGGCCGTCCGGCTGGTGCTGGGCGCGATCGCGGCTGTCGCGATCGTCCTCCTGATCCTCTGGCTGGTCCGGTACGAGACGCACGGCAAATATGTCGAGGGTACGAACGACGCCTATATCCAGGCCGATGCGGTCACGGTCTCGCCGCGGGTCGCCGGCTATGTCGAGCGGCTGTTCGTGATCGACAACCAGGATGTGAAGATCGGGCAGCCGCTGCTGCGCATCGATCCGCGCGACTATCGGGCGCAGACCTCGCAATATCGCGCGCAGGTGGATGTCGCCCGCGCGAATGCCGACAATGTCCGCGCCGGCATCCGGGAGCAGGAGGCGGCCGTGGCGCAGGCGCGCGCGCAGCTCGCCTCGGCGCGGAGCGACGCGCGCTTCGCCGCGGGCGAGGTCGCGCGTTACACGCCGCTCGCCGCGAGCGGTGCCGAGACGCGGGAGCGGCTGAACGATCTCCGCAACCGCGCGACGCAGGCGGCCAACGCCGTGATCGCCCAGCGCGCGGCCCTCGCCAGCGCCCTCAGCCGCATCGGCTCGCTGAAGGCGCAGGTGCGGCAGGCGGAGGCGCAGGGCGAGGCCTCTGGCGCGCAGCTGGCGGCGGCCGACGTCGATCTCGGCGCCACCACCGTCCGGTCGAGCGTGAACGGCCGGGTGGGCAACAAGAGCGTTCAGGTGGGCCAGTTCGTGCAGGCGGGCACGCGGATGATGTCGATCGTGCCGCTCGCCTCCATCTACGTGCAGGCCAATTTCAAGGAGACCCAGATCGGCCTGATGCGGCCGGGCCAGCCCGCCACGATCCACGTCGATGCGCTGGACGGCGTGAACCTGCGCGGCCATGTGGAGAGCGTGTCGCCCGGCACGGGCGGGCAGTTCTCGCTGCTGCCGCCACAGAATGCGACGGGCAATTTCACCAAGATCGTGCAGCGCGTGCCGGTGCGGATCGCCATA
The DNA here is from genome assembly GCF_009739515.1 of Sphingomonas profundi. Taxonomy (NCBI): domain Bacteria; kingdom Pseudomonadati; phylum Pseudomonadota; class Alphaproteobacteria; order Sphingomonadales; family Rhizorhabdaceae; genus Alterirhizorhabdus; species Alterirhizorhabdus profundi. The sequence goes on along the minus strand of NZ_CP046535.1, from coordinate 574,582 downwards.
GATGCCGGGCCTGACGCGCGCCGGATCCTGGTGCCCGGCCTTTCCGTGACGGTGGAGGTCGACACGATCGGCGCCAAGGGCGATGCCCGCCGCATCCTCGAGCAGGAGCGCGCGCGCCGGGCGGGCGGCCAGTGAGCGCCACGCCGGCACGATCGCGCGGCGTGTGGCCAGCCCGACCATGGTGAGCACGCGCGCATCCAGCACCGGCGAGGCGGACGCCGCGGCCGTGCGCCCGGCGCCGGCGATCGCGCGCGCGGACGCCGCCGCCTGGCTCGCCGTCGCCGCCGGCACGCTCGGCGCGTTCATGGCGACGCTGGACATCTCGATCGTCAACTCCTCCCTGCCGACGATCCAGGGGGAGATCGGCGCGAGCGGCACCGAGGGCACATGGATTGCGACGGCCTATCTGGTGGCCGAGATCGTCGTCATCCCGCTCTCGGGCTGGCTGGAGCGGCTGCTCGGCTTGCGCACGCTGCTGCTGATCGCGGCGACCCTGTTCACCATTTTCTCCATGGTCTGCGGCATCTCCACCACCTTGCCGATGATGATCGTCGGCCGCGTGGGCCAGGGCTTCACCGGCGGTGCTTTGATCCCCACGGCGATGACGATCATCGCCACCCGCCTGCCGCGAGACCAGCAGCCGATCGGCAACGCCCTGTTCGGCTGCACGGTGATCCTGGGGCCGGTGATCGGCCCGGTGATCGGCGGCTGGCTGACGGAGAATGTCAGCTGGCACTACGCCTTCTTCATCAACCTGCCGGTGGGCGCCACCCTCATCACGCTGCTGCTGGTGGCGCTGCCGCACCAACGCTCCCGCCTCGACCAGCTTCGGCAGGCGGACTGGCTGGGGATCGCCGGCCTGGCCTTCGGTCTGGGCGGCCTCACCGTGGTGCTGGAGGAGGGGGAGCGCGAGCAGTGGTTCTCCTCGCCCACGATCGGCCTGCTTTCGGTGATCTCGGCCGTGGGCTTCGTGCTGCTGGCGATCGGCCAGCTGACGGCGCGGAAGCCGGTGATCCGGCTGGCCCTGCTGCGCGATCGCCAGTTCGGCAGCGTCGTCGTAATGGTGACTGTCGTGGGCATGGTGATCTACGGCACGTCCTATACGATCCCGCAATTCCTGTCCGGCATCGCCGGCTACAACTCGCTTCAGGCGGGCGAGATCGTGCTGCTGGCGGGCGTGCCGTCGCTGCTGCTGATGCCGTTCACGCCCTTCCTGATCCGCTTCGTCGATATCCGCGCCGCCGTCGCCTTCGGCCTGGTGATCCTGGCGATCAGCGCCTTCCTCGAAACCGGCCTCACCTCGCTGTCCACCGGCGAGGCGTTCGTCGATTCGCAGCTGCTGCGCGGCGTCGGCACGATCTTCGTGATGATGTTCCTGAACCAGGCGGCGATCCGATCGGTGCCGCCCGAACTCGCCGGCGACGCGGCGGGCCTCTACAATGCGGCGCGCAACCTGGGCGGATCCCTCGCGCTGGCCGGCATCGCCGTGATCCAGGATCAACGCGTGTGGCTGCACAGCCGCCGCATCGAGGAGAGCCTTTCCGCCAACGGGGTGGACGTGCAGGCCTATATGGCGGGGCAGGCGCAGATGCTGGGCGGGCAGGCGGCGGCCTATCGCTCGCTCGGCAACACGATCCAGGTTCAGGCGCTGACGATGACCTATATCGACCTGTTCTGGATCCTCTCCGTCGGCATCGTCGCGGTGATGCCGCTGATCCTCTTCCTGCGCCCGCTGCCCAGGGGCGCGAAGCCCGTCGCGTCGCATTAGGGAACGTCATGCGCCCCCACCGCCCGATCCCGCTTCCTCTGGCCGGCTGCGCGCTGGCGGCGCTCGCACTCGCCGGCTGTACGGCGGGGCGCGACTATGAAGGGCCGCCGGTCGCGGCGCCCAAGGCGGCGGTGGCCGGCGCCTTCGTGCGCGCGGGCGATCTGGCGATCGCGCCCGCGCCCGCGCCCGCCGGCGCGGCCTGGTGGCGCACGCTCGCCGATCCCGTGCTCGATACGCTCGTCTCCCGTGCGCTTGCCGGCAGCCCGAACGTGGCGGTGGTGCAGGCGCGGCTGCGCCAGGCGCGCGCCGCCCTGCGGCTGGAACGGGCGAACGGCGCGCCCAAGCTGGATGCCACCGCCCTCTACGCCCACGCCCACCTGCCCGGCGTCGATCTGGACCGATCGGGCGACGACGAAGCGGGCGGCGGCGGCAGCGACGACCTGAACCTCTACAATCTCGGCTTCGACGCCAGCTGGGAGATCGACCTGTTCGGCGGTCACAAGCGCACGGTGGAGGCGGCGCGCGCCACCTTGGACGCAGCCGAGGCGAACGTCGCCGATGCGCAGGTCAGCCTCTCGGCCGAGGTGGCGACCGCCTATGTGAACCTGCGCGATCGGCAGCGGCGCATCGCGCTCGGCAACCAGGCGGTGGCGATGCAGGAGCAGGCGCTCGCCCTCACCCGCCAGCGCGAGGCGCAGGGCACCGCATCGCGCCTGGACGTCCGCCGCCTGCAGGGCGAGGTGGATCAGGGCCGCGCCGATCTCGCGCCGCTGAATGCCGAGCTGGACGCCTGCCTGGATCAGCTCGCCACGCTGACCGGCGAGGAGCCGGGCGCGCTGGACGCGCTGCTGACGCCCCCCGCCCCGCTGCCGCTGCCGCCGGCGGCGCTGGCGATCCCGGATCCCGCCGCCATGCTGCGCCAGCGCCCGGACATTCGCGCGGCGGAGCGCAGGCTGGCGAGCCAGACGGCGCGCATCGGCGTGGCGGAGGCGGCCCGCTTCCCGCGGCTCAGCTTCATGGGGATCGTCGGCGTCGGCGGCACGTCGCTGTCCGATCTGACGAAGCTCGACGATTTCGTCGCGGTCGGCGCGCCGCAGCTCAGCTGGAGCTTCCTCGACTTCGGCCGGAACAAGGCGCGTGTGCGCCAGGCGGAGGGCGTGCGCGACGAGGCGGAGGGGCAGTATCGCGCCACCGTGCTGGCGGCGCTGCGCGATGCCGAGGATTCGCTCTCCCGCTTCCGCTACGGCCGCGTCGCGGTGGCGACCCTGGCGCGCGCGAAGGCATCGTCCGACGAGGCGGTGGCCTTCAACGATCAGCGATACCAGGCGGGCACGGCCACGCTGATCGACGTTCTCGGCGCACGCCGCCAGCAGATCGTCGCCACCCAGAGGCTCGTCAACGCCGAGGCCGGGCTGACGAGCGATTATATCGCGATCCACAAGGCGCTCGGCCTGGGCTGGACGACGCCGCCGGCGACGCCGCCGCGCGAGTAGCGCGCGCCCGGCTCAGGCCGCGGGATCGCCCTCTGTCCCCGCCCGGGTCGCGACGATGCGGGTCAGGGCGATGTCGGCCGTCACGTTGCCCACGGTGCGGAAGATGTCGGGGATGGTCTCTACCGCCAGCAGCAGCGGCAGCAGGTCCACCGGCACGCCCATCGCCAGACAGACCGGGCCGATCGCCGTGAAGAACGAGACCTGGCTCGGCAGGCCCACGGCGGCGAGGCTCACCACCGTCGCCACCACCACGCCGATCGCGAACAGACCCGGGCCGATCGCGATGCCGTGCAGCGCCGCGCAGTAGAGCGCCACGGCGAAGTTGGCGGCGGCGCTCGTCACGCGGAAGATCGATACCGCCATCGGCAGCACCAGGCTGCGCACCGGCGCCGGCACGCCCAAGGGGCCGCCCGCCGCCTCGATCATCGCCGGCAGCGATGCGATCGAGGATTGCGTGCTGAACGCGATCGCCTGCGCCGGGGCGACGGCGCGGGCGAAGCGGCGCGGGCCGATGCGCCCGAACAGCAGCACTACCGGGTAGACCAGCACCGTCACCGCCACGCATGCCGCCACCACCACCGCGACATATTGCGCCAGCGTGCCCACCGCCGACAGGCCGGCGCGCGCGCCCGCCACGGCGGCCAGCGCGAACACGCCGATCGGCGCCAGCAGCAGCACCCACTGCACGATCACCATCAGCGTATCCACCACCGCCTCGAACCAGCCGATCAGCCCGGCCGATCGTTCGGGCGCGATCCGCGTGGCGGCAAAGCCGAACAGCAGGGCGAACATCACCAGCGGCACCATCTCGCCCTCGGCGGCGGACTTGATCGGGTTGGTCGGGATGAAGCCCAGCAGCCACTGGCCGGTGATCGCCGTCGCCTCCGGCGGCACCGTGGCGGCCGATCCGCCCAGCGCGCCGATCGCGCCCTCTGGCACCGGCCACACCGCGAGCGCCCCCTGCACGACCACCCCGGCCACCAGCGCCGATGCGGTGAGCCCGATGGCGATGAACAGCAGCGCCCGCCCGGCCACCCCGCCCGCCCGCGCCGACGTGGCGGCGGACGCGATGCCGGTGACGATCAGCGCGAACACCAGCGGCACGATCGTGATCCTGAGGCCGCCGACCCACGCGCTGCCGATCGTCTCCAGCATCGCAAGCAGCGTCTGCCGCGCGCCGCCGCCGAACCGCGCCAGCAGCAGGCCGCACACGAGGCCGAGCGCCAGCGCGATCACGATCCGCCGGGTCAGCGACATGGTGCGCCCGTCATGAATTTCCCCTTACGTCCAGCATCTTGGCCGGACGATAGCAGGTTTCGGCCGAGGCGGCACTCGCCGCCGGCCGCCTCACCGCGTCAGCAGGTCGGCGAAGGTCAGGATGAACAGGAAGCTCGCCCACGCGACGCCGGCGATCGCGGCGATGCGGACGATGCCGGTCGCCCCCTTCAGCTGCATGAAGAGGATCGCGATCAGCAGCGCCTTGGCCAGCGCGATCGCCAGCCCCGCCTCGGTCTTGAACGGCAGGCCGGGCACGAAGGCGTAGGCGATGGTCAGCGCCAGCAGCGCCATCAGCCCCGCATAGATCTTCAGCGGCGCGATCAGCACATGGTTGCGCTCGTCCCGCGTCATCGCCCGGCCAGGTACAGCAGGGGGTAGAGGAACACCCACACGACATCCACGAGATGCCAGTAGAGCGCGGTGCCCTCGGCCGTGGTCCATCGCGCGGCGAGCCGGTCGCGCGGGATCAGCAGCATCCGCGCGACGATGCCGAGGCCGATCGTCAGGTGGATCGCGTGGACCACGGTGACGGTCCAGTAGAACGCCCAGAAGGCGCTCGCCCCCGTCTCGGCCAGCGGAAAACGGCGGCCGGGGATCAGATGCTCGGATATGTCCTTCGCATATTCGAAGCCCTTGATGGTCAGGAAGCAGAGGCCGAGCGCGATCGTCAGCGCGTACATCGCGCGCGCCAGCGCCACCAGGCCGGCGCGCACGCCGCGCTCGGCGATGGCCATCGTCAGGCTGCTCGTCAGCAGCACGATCGTGTTGGCGCTGCCGAACCACGCGTCCGCTTCGCGCGCGCCGGCGAGAAAGCCGGCCGGGTGGCTCCAGCGCGCCACCGCGTAGAACAGGAAGATCGCGCCGAAGAACAATGTCTCGGTGGCGAGGAACGCCCACATGCCGAACTGCGTCGCCACGCGCTGGCGATCGGCCGTGGCCCACGGCGCGTTGAGCGCGGTATCGCTCACGGCCGCTGCGGCTCGTCGGCGGCGGCCGGCGCGTGCGGCGCATAGCCTTCCTCGTGATAGCGGTAGGGCGGCCCGGTCACGATCGGCGGCTCGGCGAAATTGTCGGTCGGCGGCGGCGACCGGGTCTGCCATTCCAGCCCGGTCGCGTCGTGGGGATTGTCGCTGGCGCGCTCCCCCTTCACCAGGCTCCAGCCGAGATAGCAGAGCGGCCACAGATAGGCGAAGGCCAGCACCACGGCGCCGGTGGAGCTCATCACGTGCCACGCCTGAAACTCGGGCGGATATTCGTGGTAGCGCCGCGGCATGCCGAGATAGCCGAGCACGAACTGCGGGAAGAAGGTGAAGTTGAAGCCGAAGAACATGCTCACCGCGGCGAACCGGCCCAGCGTCTCCGAATAGAGCCGGCCGGTGATCTTGGGCCACCAGAAATGCAGCCCGGCGAAGAAGGCGGACACCGACCCGCCGACCATGATGTAGTGGAAGTGCGCCGTCACGAAATAGGTGTCGGTCAGGTGCACGTCCAACGGCAGGCTGGCGAGGAACAGGCCGGTCAGCCCGCCCAGGGTGAACAGCCCGACGAAGCCGAGCGCGTACAGCATCGGCGTGGAGAAGCGGATCTGGCCGCGGTAGAGCGTGCCCGTCCAGTTGAACACCTTGATCGCGCTGGGCACCGCGATCACGAACGACAGCGCCGAGAAGACGAGGCTGGCGAACGGCGACTGGCCGCTGATGAACATGTGGTGGCCCCACACCATGAAGCCGATGATCGCGATCATCAGCATGGCGTAGACCATGAATTCGTAGCCGAAGACGCGCCGCCGCGCCTCGCACGCGATCACCTCGCTCACCACGCCCATCGCCGGCAGGATCATGATGTAGACGGCCGGGTGGCTGTAGAACCAGAACAGGTGCTGGAACAGCACCGGATCGCCGCCGGCGCGCGGATCGAAGATGGGCAGGCCGAACGCGCGCTCGGCGAACAGCAGCAGCAGGGCCATCGCCAGCACCGGCGTGGCCAGCACCATCACCAGGCTCGTCGCATACATCGCCCAGGCGAACAGCGGCAGGCGCATCCACGTCATGCCGCGGGCGCGCAGCAGGTGCAGCGTGGCGATGAAGTTGATCCCCGTCGCGATCGACGAGAAGCCGGCGACGAACACGCCCGCCGCCGCCAGCAGCACGTGGCTGTTCGAATAGAGCGTGGAGAAGGGCGTGTAGAAGGTCCATCCGGTATCCACGCCGCCGGCCAGCAGCGCAAACAGGGTCAGCAGGCCGCCCGCCAGCCACAGATACCAGCTGAACAGGTTGAGCTTGGGATAGGCGACCTCGTTCGCGCCGATCATCAGCGGCAGCAGGAAGTTGCCGAGCGTCGTCGGGATTGATGGGACCAGGAAGAACCACACCATGATGACGCCGTGGAGCGTGAAGGTGCGGTTATACTCGTCCGCCGTCAGCAGATCTCCGGCCGGCGTCACCAGTTCGGCCCGCATCAGCGTCGCCGCGGCCCCGCCCAGGAAGAAGAAGAAGGTGATGCCGGCGGCATAGAGCAGGGCGATGCGCTTGTGGTCGGTGGTCAGCAGCCACGATCGCACCGTGGTGCCGGCGGTGAGATAGTTGCGCTCCCCCGGCTCCCGCCCGAGCAGCCCGGCCTCGGGCGCGTCACCCATGCGACACTCCCGTCGTCGATCGCCTCACCGTCGCCCCGAACCTTTCTCGTAACCTGCCGTTCCCCGCGAGTGCCGACTGCGGCGCGGGCGTCGGACGGAGCCCGCCCCTCACTTCACCTTCCCCGATTTCAGATAGGCCACCAGCTTCACCACATCGTCCTCGCTCGCGACCCCCTGGTAGCTCGGCATCACCGGCGCGTAGCCGGCGACGATATCCTTCTGCGGCAGCAGGATGGAGTCGCGCAGATAGCCCTCGTCGGCGGTGACGAAGCGGCCGTCGCCCACCGGCACGGCGCGGCCGTACAGCCCGGCCAGGCTGGGCGCGCGCACCACCGCCGATCCGCCGTGGCAGCCGGTGCAGCCCATCGCCACGAACAGCCCGGCGCCCTGATCGGCCAGGCTGTCACCCTGCGGCTGGCCGGACGACCAGCGCGCATAGTCGGCCGGCGACTGCACGATGATGCCGCCGATCATGCGGCTGTGATCGGTGCCGCAATATTCGGTGCAGAACAGGTGGTAGGTGCCCACCTTCGATGCCTGGAACCACGCCTGCACGTAGCGGCCGGGCAGCACGTCCTGCTTGGTGCGGAAGGCGGGGACGAAGAAGCTGTGGATCACGTCCTGGCTCGTCATCACCAGCTTCACCGGCACGCCGACGGGCACGTGCAGGGCGTTGATCTCGCGCGCGCCGTTCGGATGCTCCAGCTTCCACATCCACTGCTTGGCGACGACGTGTATCTCCATCGCGTCCTTCGGGATCTCGAACTGCTCGGTATCGAGCGCGGCGGCGAACCAGAAGACGAAGACGAAGACGAACAGCGTCGCCACCGTCCAACCGATCTCGATCTCGCCGGAGAGCTTCTCCGGCACCGGCCCGCGCTTCGCCTTGGAGCCGCGCCGGTAGCGGAACGAGAAGATCAGGATCAGCAGACCCACCAGCAGCATGATCGCCACCGACAGCCCCGTCAGCATCCAGAAGATGCCGTCGACCCGTGGCGCCAAGGTGGAGGCCTGGATCATGCGCCGCGCCAGCGCCGCAGCAGGAACGCGCCGAAGCCGAGCAGCAGCAGCGCCGACGACGCCTGCAGGCCGATCACGATCGGCCGGCCGTAGCGCCCGTGCGCGGCGGCGAAGCCGTAGCACAGGTGCGCCACGCGGTCGGCCAGCCCCGGCCGCTCGGCCGCGCCGGCCTGCGCCGCGTCGGCCTGCACCGCGCCGGCCAGCGCCGCCTTGACCGTCGCCGGCATCAGCCCCAGTTCGGGCAGCGTCGCCGACAGCCTGCCGTCGGCCGCGAAGACGTAGACGGACGCGTCGTGGGCGAACTGGTCGCTGCCCGCATCATAGGCATAGCCGTAGCCGAGCGCGCGCGCGGCCGCCGCCGTGGCGCGCACGTCGCCCAGCAGCACGGTCGTCACCCGCCGCACCGCAGGATCGGCCAGCATGCCCGCCGTCATCGCGCGCGCCGCGCCTGCGCCGTCCTTCGGATCGAGCCCGATCACCGCGACGCGATAGTCGCGCCCGGCCGCCAGCCCGCTCCGCGCCAGCGCGTTCGCCGTCAGCGCCAGGCCGGGCGCGCACATGTGGGCGCAGGTATAGTCGGCGAACAGCAGCACCAGCGGCCGCCCCGCCGCGATCGCGCCCAGCGTGGCGCGCCGCCCGGCCACGTCGGTGAACGTCAGGTCGCCCGGCAGGCGAGCGGCGGCCGGCGGCCGGGCGACGGCTACCGCCAGCTCGTCCTGGCTCAGCGCCGCCCCGGCCGGCGCGGACGCGGCGAGGAGGATGGCGGCCGCCGCCCGCGCGATCATCGCGGCCATCCTCCCGCGGCGACGGCGCGCTTCGCGGCGGCCAGGCGAGGGTCGGCGGCGCGGCGCGGCTCCGGCCGGGGCGGGTCGCCGGCGCCGTCGTGGACGAAGGTCTCGATGCCCGGCGCGGGGAAGGTCGTGATCGGCGCATGGCGGCGCGGCGCGATCTCGCGCTCATACGCCCAGCCGGCCAGCGCCACCAAAGCGAGCAGCGCCGCCGGCACCACCGCCGCCGCGATCATCGCCGGGCGCTGCGGCACGCGCCAGCCCTCGGGCGCGTCGTCAGCCATGCGCCGACCGCCCCCCGCGCCAGCGGACGAGCGCGGCCACGCCCAGCCATCCCGCCACCGCCAGCGCCACCACCAGAACCAGCGCGAGCGGGCCGCCGCCGATCCACCACATGTTGAACGCCAGCAGCGCCGCCAGCACCGCCGTCCCCGCCAGCCGCTGCCGCCCCGTCGCCAGCAGCGCGATCGGCGCGGCGAGGCCCAGCAGCAGCGCCGCCCAGACGAGGGCGCCGCCGGCCGCCCCGTCGCGTTCCGCGTAGAAGCCGATCTTCGCCGGCAGGTTGCCGAACCAGATGATGAGGTAATCCATGAACGCGAGGTAGCCGAGACCGAGCGCGGCGGCGACCATCAGCTTGCCCATGTCGGCGCGGAACCGCGCCTCGCCGCGCCCCGTCGCCAGGGTGAGCGCACAGGCGCCGGCGATCTGCTCGACGAACAGCATCATCCCGGCCGACGACACTGCGTGGCCCGGCACGTGGCCCAGCAGCCAGTCGGTCGCGATCGGCGTCACCAGCGCGGCGTAGAGCGCCAGCACGATCGCCGCTTCCGTCACCGTCGCGCCGCCACGCAGCCGCGCACCGGCGAAGGCGAGCAGCCCGGTCGCCACCACCGCCCGCACGCCGACGAACAGCGGGCTCATCCACAAGGCCAGATGCGGCGGCAGCGGCGTCGCCATCTGCGCGATGCCGATCAGCGCCGCGCCGGCGATCAGCAGCCGGGGCGCGATCGGCGACGGCATGGCCGCCTGCCAGCTTGCGCCAGTGACCCGCCCGATCGCGGCGAGCAGCACCGCGCCGATCACCGGCGCGCCGGCGGTGAGGAACAGGATGCGCCAGGCGGCGGCAAGGCTGCCGGCCACGCTCATCGCCCCGGCTCCGGCAGGCGTTGCAGCGCCTTCACATAGGCGGCGATCGCCCAGCGGTCCGCCGGCTCCACCCGGTCGGCATAGGAGTACATGATGCCGTGGCCGTTGGTGATGACGTCGACGATGTGGCGCGCCGGCGCGGCGACGAGGCGACGGGCGTGAAAGGATGGCGGCGGCGGGAAGCCGCGCCGCACCACGGTACCGTCCCCCGCCCCGCCCGCGCCATGGCACACCGCGCAGTAGATGCCGTAGCGTTCCTCGCCGCGATCGATCAGCGCCGCCGTCAGCGGCGGCGGCGTGGCGAGCGCGGCATCCCGCGCCGGCTGGTCCATCGCGATCGTACCCGCCGGCGGCGCCTGTCGCGGCGGGCCGCCCGGCCACAGCAGGTCGCTGCCCTGCGCCGTGCCCTTGGCCTGATCCTTCATCGACAGGTCGCACCCGCCGACAAGGAGCGGCAGCAGCAGCATCGCCCGCCTCATCCCGTCACCAGCCGGCTGTGCGTCGCGCCGGCCTCCGCCAGCAGGGCGATCACGGCATTGGCATCCGCGCCCGCGTCGCAACCGATCGCCAGCACGAAGGCGCCCTGGCTCGCGCCCGGCATCTCGGCGATGTCGAAGGCCGGGTGGTGCAGCCGCGTGAGCCCGCCGTTGCGGAACAGCATCACGACGCCGGCGATCGCCGCCGCCAGCGCGCCGAACTCGATCGGCGCGATCAGGAAGGCGGGCCAGCTGAACGGCGGCCGTCCGCCGGCATCGAACGGATAGGCCCACACCGCGCTCCACACGGTCAGCGCGAACAGCCCGGCCGCCACCGCCACGCCGGCCGCTATCGCCACCGGCCGCACGTGGCGCTGCCCGGCGCCGTCGCCCAGCGCATCGGCCGCGTAGGGCAGCCACTCGCCCAGGATGCGCCGATCCGCCGCCAGCAGGCGGGCGCGCGCCCGCGCATAGGGCGCCTCGTCGTCGAAGCAGGCGATGGCGAGCGCCGTCATCCCCGCTCCTCCGCCACCAGCTTGCGCACCTCGTGCATCGAGACGACGGGCAGCGCCCGCGCGAACAGCAGCAGTAGCATGGTGAAGGCCGCCACCGTGCCGCCCAGGATCGCGAAATCGACGATCGTCGGCGCGTAGGTGCGCCAGAAGCTCGGCACATAGCCGATCGACAGCGTGTTGAGGATGATGAGGATCCGCTCCAGCCACATGCCGATCAGCACCGCCACGGCGACGCCCACCAGCGCCGGCACGGATGTGCGCCACCGCCTGATCCAGAAGATCTGCGGCGCGATCACGTTGCCGGCCAGCATCGCGGCATATAGCGGCCAGTAGTCGCCGGTGAATTCGTAGGCGACGACGCGCACGTCCGCCGCCTCGCCGCTCCAGATGGCGGCGAACCACTCGGCGGCGTAGCTGGCGCCCATGACGATGCCGGCGGCCAGGATGATGCGCGCCATCGCGTCGAAATGGGCCGGCACGATCAGCGCCTCCAGCCCCATCGCGCGGCGGATCACGAGCGCGATCAGCACCACCATCGCGAAGCCGGAGAACAGCGCGCCGACGACGAAATAGGGCGGGAAGATGCTCTCCGTCCAGCCCGGCATCAGGCTGGCGGCGAAATCCAGCCCGACGATCGAGTGGACCGAGCAGACCAGCGGCACGGCGATGGCGGCCAGCGTTCGGTGCAGCCGCTCCTGCGCGCGCCACTGCGTCGGCGTGCCCTGCCACCCCATCGCCGCGAAGCCGTAGAGCCGCCGCCAGCCGCGCTTGCCCGGCCTGTCCCGCAGGGTGGCGAGATCGGGGATAAGGCCGACGTAGAAGAACAGCAGCGAGAACAGCAGGTAGCTCAGGATCGCCCAGAAATCCCACACCAGCGCCGATCGCCACTGCGGCCACAGCTGCATCGTGTTCGGATACGGCGCCAGCCAATAGAAATACATCGGCCGGCCCAGGTGCAGGATCGGGAAGATGCCCGCCATCGATACGGCGAACAGCGTCATCGCCTCGGCGAAGCGGTTGATCGAGCCGCGCCATTTCTGCCGGGTGAGCAGCAGCAGCGATGAGATGAGGGTGCCGGCATTGCCGATGCCGATCCACCAGACATAGTTGGCGATCGGGAAGCCCCACACCACCGCGCTGTTATTGCCCCACAGGCCGACGCCCAGCGCCAGGCTGAAGCCGATCGCCAGCGCGCCGACGAGCACGCCGATCGCGCACAGCCCCATCGCGATCCACCAGCCGCGTGCCGGCCGCCGATCCATCAGCGGCGCCGCCACCGTCTCCGTCACGTCTTCCAGCGTGACGATCGAAGGCAGCGTCCAGCGCCGCGGGCCGGGAACGGCGTGCGCTTTCATCCGCCGTTCTTCCGCCGCGCGAGATAGGTGGTGCGTGGCCTGGTGCCCAGCTCCTCCAGCAGCGCATAGTGGCGCGGATCGGCGCGCGCCTCCCGGATCGCGGCATCGTCCAGTGTGCCGAAACGGATCGCCTGCGTCGGGCAGGCGGACTGGCAGGCGGTGGCGACCGGGCCGGGCATGCCGCCGGCATCCTCGTCCCGCGTGGCGGCGGAGATGCGCTGCACGCAGTAGGTGCACTTCTCCATCACGCCGCGCGCCCGCACCGACACGTCGGGGTTGCGCTGCGCCGTCACCGATGCGTCCGCCGCATCGCCCCACAGCGATGCGCCGGCATAGTCGCGGAAGTTGAAGCGGCGCACCTTGTAGGGGCAATTCGCCTGGCAAGTGCGCGTGCCGACGCAGCGATTATACACCTGCACGTTCAGCCCCTGCGCATCGTGCACCGATGCCTCCACCGGGCATACCGGCTCGCACGGCGCCGCCTCGCACTGCATGCATGGCACCGGCTGAAAGCCGGTGGCGTGCGCCGTCTCGTAGCGGTCGACGCGCAGCCAATGCATGTCGCGGCCCACCGCCATCTCGGCCGGGCCGATCGCGGGCACGTTGTTCTCGGCCTGGCACGCGACCACGCAGGCGTTGCAGCCGATGCAGACGTCCGTGTCGATCGCCATCGCCCACTGTCGCGGCGGGCTCCCCTTTGCGGGCGGGTTGGGCAGCAGCGAGGGCAGCGGCGGCCGCGCCGGCATGGCCGCTTGCGGCGCGAGCACCGGAAACAGCTTGTCCAGCTCGCCGGCGAGCGCGAATTGGTGCTGCGTCGTCACCACCGGCCGCCGCGTGCCCACCCGCTCGACCCGCACCGGGCCGTGGTCGGCGAGGGCGAAGGCGTTCGCGCCGATGCCGTCCGCTATGGCGCCGGCACCGTCGCGGCCATAGCCGGCCAGCAGCGTCACCGTTCGCCGCGCCTGGCCGGCCACCGCGCGCACCGGCAGCGTCACCACGGCGCCACCCTGGCCGATGCGGATCAGGTCGCCATCCTCGGCCGCCAGCGCCGCCACGTCGTCGGGGTGCATCCGCGCGCTCGATCCCCACACCTCCTTGGTCAGCGGATCGGGACATTCCTGCGCCCAGGCATTGGCGGACCAGCGCCCGTCATGCAGCGCCGGCGAGGGCGCGATGGTGAGCGCGATCGCCGTGGCGGGCGGCGGCACCGGCGGCAGCACCAGCCGCGCCGCCGGCACCGGCTCGGGCGCGCGCGCCGTATCCGCCACGATCCCCGCCGCCACCGCCGCGCGCCACCCGGCAGCGTCCAGCGACGCCCATGTTTCCCGTACCCGCGCGTAGCTGGCCGGCCCGGCGGCGGGATCGATCAGCAGGTCGACGACGTCGCTTGGCGTCCGCGTGTCCCACATCGGTCGGATCAGCGGCTGGGCGATGCTGGCGGTGCCGTCCGGCGCGCGCCAGTCATGCCAGCCCTCCAGCGGGTGGGACAGCGGCAGGCGCCACTTCGCCCGCATGCTCGTCTCGTCCGGCATCCGCGTCGCCGCGATCGTCAGCGGCACGCGCGCCATCGCCTCGGCGAAGCGGAGGGCCGGCGGCGCCGCGTAGCAGGGATTGGCGTCGATCACGATCAGCGTGTCGATCGTGCCCGCGTGCATGTCGCGCGCCAGTGCCGCCAGCCCGGCGCGATGCGGCGCCGGGTCGGGATCGACCGGCGCGATATGATCGATCGGCGCGCCGAGCTGCCCGTTCAGCCAGGCGGCAAAGGCGTGGACCCCGGCCGGCTGCCGATCGCCCGCCAGCACCAGCGCCCGCCCGCGCGCCGCCGCCAGCGCCGCCACCGCCGCCAGCAACACGCGCTCCACCTCCGGCGGCAGCGCCGGCGGCGCGGCGCCGGCAAGGCGGGCGTGGAGGAAGCGGCAGGCCAGCGCGATCTCGCGCGGCGTGGCGGCGGCGCGGGCGTCCGCCATCGCGCCGGTCGCGGTGGGTGACGGCTCGATCGCGAACAGCCGCGGCATCGCGCCCGTCCGCCGCCGCGTCGCCCAGGCCCGCGCCAGCGCCACCTGCTCCGCCCCCGGCCCCAGCGGATCGGCATCGAGGCACAGGATGACGTCCGCCTCCGCCAGCCGTGGGCGCAGGGTGAGCCGCCGCCCGAACGCGGCCTCGGCGCCCGCCAGCGCGGCATCGTCGTCGAACGGCTCCCAGCGGACATGCCGCGCGCCCGGATACACCGCCTTCAGCGCAGCGATGCGCGCGAGCAGGGTAGGCGAGGTGATCCGCCCGGTCAGCAGCGCCAGCCGCCCGCCTTGCTGCCCCGACCGGCGCTCGCGCATGGCGCGCGCCGCCGCCGGCCAGCTGGACGGGCCGGCCGGCCCGACCGGCGCCTTCAGCCGCTGCGGATCGTAGAGATCCAGGATCGACACCTCGGTGAACACATCGGTCGCGCCCAGGCTGGCGGGGTGGGCGGCAAGGCCCTCCAGCTTCACCGGCCGCTCGTTCACCACCAGCCCCGTGACGCCGCGGCCGTAGCCGGCGAACGGCAGCGCCGTGGCGTAGCGCCGCGTCTCGCCGGGGCGCGTCCCGTCCGGCTGGTCGACCATCGGGTGGATCGTCTCGTCGGGCTTGCTGCACCCGGCCACCGTGGCGGCCGCCCCGGCGGCGATCATGCCGAGCAGCGTGCGGCGGTCGATCGGCGGCGGCGTCATCGGTGGCATGTCGAACAGTCCGTCAGCCTGCGGCCGGATCGGGCGATGGCGATCGTCGTCGCGCGGGCGGCCCGCCGGTCCGCCGCGCTGCGATCCTGATAGGGCGCCGCCTCGAAGCGCCGGTCGGCTGCGACGATCCGGTCGCCGGGTGCGCGATGGCAATCGAGACACCAGCCCATCGTCATCGGCGCGGCCTGTCGGGTGAGCGGCATGCGGCGGACGTCACCATGGCAGGCGGCGCAGGGCACGCCGTTGTTCACGTGCGCGTGATGATCGAAATACACATAGTCCGGCAGCCGGTTCACCCGCCGCCACGCCATCGGCCGGCCGCTCGCCAGGCTTGCGCGCACGGGCGCCAGCATCTCGGCATTGGTCCAGATCTGCGAGTGGCAGGTCATGCAGACATGGGTGGCGGGCACGCTGGCGGTGGCGGCCGTCTCCACGCCCGCGTGGCAGTAGCGGCAGTCGATCGCCAGTTCGCCGGCGTGATGCTGGTGGCTGAACGGCACCGGCTGCTCGACGAAGCGGCCCTCGCCGGTCGTCGCCCCGGATCGCGTCACCACGGCGATCAGCAGCAGCAGCCCCGCCGGTACGATCGCGATCGCGGCCAGCGCCAAGCGGGCCAGCGTGTTGGCGCCGGGGCGGAAAAGTTGCGGCATCGACCCCCTTCGCGTCCCGGCCCATGGATCCCCGCACAACGGCTGCGCGAATGCGATGACGCGCTGGGCGGGCTTGTGTTCCCGCCCGTGCGCCGGCTTGCGCGATTGAGCTGCGCGGCGCATCCGAAGGGCGTCGGCTTGCTTGAAACGCCGCACGCGCCGGCCAAGGACATCGGGATCCCGCGGCGGTCGCCCGCTACGTCACCGCGCGCCAGAAGCTGCAGCCCGTACCGATCGACACCCGGGTGATCGATCGCGGGCGGGACGTGCTCCGCCACTTCGCCGAAGCCGGCGCGATTACCGGCCAGTGCCGGCTAGAGGACGCGTTCGACCAGTCGTTCAGGTAGAGGAGGGAGGGCCGCGAGAGGGACCGCGCGAAAGGCCGAGCTGGCGCTTCCATCGCCCCGGCACATGCCGAAACCGTCGCCAGTCGCCGCCGCAAATGCAGTCAGTGGTGAAATGGTGGAGCCGTGGGGGATCGAACCCCAGACCTTCGCAATGCCATCGCGACGCTCTCCCAGCTGAGCTACGGCCCCATCCCTTCGCACCCGATCGGCTGGAACGATCGGGAGAGCGCGCCCTTTAGATCAGGCTCGGCGCGCTCGCAACCCCATATCGTCGATCAATGCTCGTCGTCGTCGCCGCCCGTCGCCACGCCGATATCGTCGTCGCCACCCAGGTCGACATCGTCGTCCGGGCTCGGCTCCTCGTCCTCGTCGATGTCCAGATCCTCGGAGAGATCGGCATCGTCCTTCTCCTTCTCGACCTCCTTCTTGGGGGCGTCGTAGGGCATCGGCTGCTTGGACTTGAGGATCGGATCGGGCTCCCACGCGGCGCCGCACTCGATGCAGCTCACCGGGTCGTCCTTGCCCAGATCATAGAAGCGGGTGCCGCACTTAGGGCAGGTCCGCTTGGTGCCCCATTCAGGTTTCACCACGCGATAGGCCTCCGATTTCAAAGTAGATATGGCATGGCCGCGCGGGCTGCGGGCCATGGACGCGGCGCGCCTTGCCATAGCGGAGGGCGGCTGTCAAAAGCCGCGCCGATGTCGTCCGCCGCCCCGCCCCGCCCCGCTTCCTTCTCGGCGCCCGGCCGCCTGCGCGGCACCGTGGCGGTGCCCGGCGACAAGTCGATCTCGCACCGCGCGCTGATGCTCGGCGCGCTCGCGGTGGGCGAGACGGTGATCGAGGGGCTGCTGGAGGGCGAGGACGTGATCGCCACCGCGCGGGCGATGCGGGCGATGGGCGCCACGGTGGAACGGGACGCGGCCGGCGCCTGGCACGTCCACGGCGTCGGCGTCGGCGGCCTGCTCCAGCCGCAGACGGCGCTGGACATGGGCAATTCCGGCACCTCCACCCGCCTGCTGATGGGTGTCGTCGCCAGCCACCCGATCACCGCGACCTTCACCGGCGACGCCTCCCTGTCGCGCCGCCCGATGGCCCGCGTGATCGAGCCGCTGGGGCGGATGGGCGCGGAGTTCTTCGCCACACCCGGCGGCGATGGCGGCGATCGCCTGCCGCTGATGCTGCGCGGCCTGTGCCCGGCGGTGCCGATCGAATATCGCCTGCCGGTCGCCTCGGCGCAGGTGAAGTCGGCGGTGCTGCTCGCCGGCCTCAACACGCCCGGCATCACCCGCGTGATCGAGCCGGTGGCGACGCGCGACCATAGCGAGCGCATGCTGCGCGGCTTCGGCGCCGATCTGACGGTGGAGACGGCGGGCGACGGTGCCCGCATCATCTCGCTCCGGGGCGAGGCGGACCTGCAAGCGCGGCACATCGTCGTACCCGGCGATCCCTCCTCCGCCGCCTTCCCGGTGGTGGCGGCGCTGCTGGTGCCGGGATCGGACGTGACGGTGACGAACGTCGGCATCAACCCCACCCGCGCCGGCCTGTTCGATGTGCTGCGGATGATGGGCGCCGACATCGCCCTGCTGAACGAGCGGGAGGTGGGCGGCGAACCCGTGGCGGACCTGCGCGTGCGCCACTCCGCGCTGCGCGGGATCGAGGTGCCGCCGGAGATCGCGCCGAGCATGATCGACGAGTTCCCCATCCTGTTCGTCGCCGCCGCGCTGGCCGAGGGCCGCACCGTGACGCGTGGGCTGGACGAGCTGCGCGTAAAGGAATCGGACCGGCTGGCCGTGATGGCGCGCGGCCTGGCCCGCTGCGGCGCGCGGGTGTCGGAAGCGGCCGACGGGCTGGTGATCGAGGGCAGCGGCGGCGCGGCGCTGGCCGGCGACGAGACCCGCCCGACGGTCGCCGCGGAACTGGACCACCGCATCGCGATGAGCTTCGCGGTGGCGGGGCTCGCCTCCCGCGATGGCGTGCGGATCGACGACATGGCGCCGGTCGCCACCAGCTTTCCCGGCTTCACCGCCATGATGACCGCGCTGGGGGCGGTCGCCGCATGATCATCGCCGTCGATGGGCCGGCCGCGTCCGGCAAGGGCACGATCGCGCGGGCCATCGCCCGCCACTACGGGCTGCCCTATCTGGATACCGGCCTGCTCTACCGCGCGGTTGGGTTGCAGGTGCTGCGGACCGGCGGCGATCCGTCCGATCCGGATGCGGCCCTCGCCGCCTGCGCCTTCACCGATCCGCTGCTGGCCGACGAGCAGCTGCGCAGCGAGGCCGCCGGTGCCGCCGCCTCGGTCGTGTCGGCGCATCCGGCGGTGCGCGCGGCGCTGATCGAGCGGCAGCGCGCCTTCGCCGGCCAGCCGGGCGGCGCGGTGCTGGACGGGCGGGACATCGGCACGGTGATCGCGCCGCACGCCGCCGCCAAGCTGTTCGTGAAGGCCGCGCCGGCCGTGCGCGCGCGGCGGCGCCACGACGAGATCGTCGCGCGCGGGCTGGAGATCAGCTACGATCGCGTGCTGGCCGACATACGCGAGCGCGACAAGCGCGACATGCTGCGCGATCACGCGCCCCTCACCCAGGCCGCCGACGCCGACTTGCTCGACACGACCTTCATGGATATAGAGGCGGCCGTCGATCGGGCGCTTGCGCTCGTGGAGGCCCGGATCAGGGCGGCCGCCAACGACTGACGGGCTCGCCCGCCGGCACGGCTGCTCCAGGGAACGAGGTGCGCGGGGGATCCGGTGAGACCGGCTCCTCGGCGTGCCCATTTTCGCCATTCGTCGCTTTCGCGAGGGCAAACGGGCGATCGGTGCCGCGACCGGCATGGTGCCGCCGTGGCGTCAACGGCCACAAGACCTCCGGACACAACCGGATGGCCGGAAACATGACTGACAGGAACCGCTAGCATATGGCAACTGCCGCCAACCCCACCCGCGATGATTTCGCGGCGCTGCTCAACGAATCCCTCGGCGAGGGCGAAGGCTTCGAGGGCCGCGTCGTCAAGGGCACCGTCACCGCCATCGAGAACGACATGGCCGTCATCGACGTCGGCCTGAAGTCCGAGGGCCGCGTGGCGCTCCGCGAGTTCGCCGCGCCCGGCCAGAAGGCCGATCTCAAGGTGGGCGACGAGGTCGAGGTCTATGTCGATCGCGTCGAGAACGTGCATGGCGAGGCGATGCTGTCGCGCGATCGCGCGCGCCGCGAAGCCGCATGGGACAAGTTGGAGGCCGAGTTCGGCCACAACAGCCGCGTCGAGGGCGTGATCTTCGGTCGCGTCAAGGGCGGCTTCACCGTCGATCTCTCCGGCGCCGTCGCCTTCCTGCCCGGCAGCCAGGTCGATATCCGCCCGGTGCGCGACGTGACCCCGCTGATGGACATCCCGCAGCCCTTCCAGATCCTCAAGATGGATCGCCGCCGCGGCAACATCGTCGTCAGCCGCCGCGCCGTGCTGGAAGAGACCCGCGCCGAGCAGCGCACCGGCCTGATCCAGAGCCTCGCCGAGGGCCAGGTGATCGAGGGTGTCGTCAAGAACATCACCGATTACGGCGCCTTCGTCGATCTGGGCGGCATCGACGGCCTGCTGCACGTCACCGATCTCAGCTACAAGCGCGTCGGCCACCCGTCCGAGATGATCAACATCGGCGACGTGGTGAAGGTGCAGATCATCCGCATCAACAAGGACACGCAGCGCATCTCGCTCGGCATGAAGCAGCTCGAGAGCGATCCGTGGGAGGGTGCGGCCGCCAAGTACCCGATCGGCGGCAAGTTCACCGGCCGCGTCACCAACATCACCGAATATGGCGCCTTCGTGGAGCTGGAGCCGGGCATCGAGGGCCTCGTCCACGTCTCCGAGATGTCGTGGACCAAGAAGAACGTCCATCCGGGCAAGATCGTGTCGACCTCGCAGGAGGTGGACGTGGTCATCCTGGAGGTCGATCAGGACAAGCGCCGCATCTCGCTGGGCCTGAAGCAGGCGCAGAACAATCCGTGGGATTCGTTCCTGGATCAGCATCCGGTCGGCTCGGTCGTCGAGGGCGAGGTGAAGAACGCCACCGAATTCGGCCTGTTCATCGGCCTGGACGGCGACGTCGACGGCATGGTCCACATGTCCGACATCGCCTGGGGCGTGTCCGGCGAGGAAGCGCTGGCGCTGCACCACAAGGGCGAGACGGTGAAGGCCGTGGTGCTCGACATCGACACCGAGAAGGAGCGCATCTCGCTGGGCATGAAGCAGCTGGAGCGCGGCGGCGTCGCGGCCGGCGGCAGCAGCGGCGCGGGCGAATCGGCGGGTGGCGGCAGCCGCCTGAACAAGAATGCGATCGTCACCGTCACGGTGCTGAACGTGGGTGACGGCGGCCTCGACGTGCAGGCCGGCGACGACGGCGCGACCGGCTTCATCCGTCGCGGCGACCTTGGCCGCGATCGCGACGAGCAGCGTCCGGAGCGGTTCCAGGTCGGCCAGAAGTTCGACGCGATGGTGATCGGCTTCGATCGCTCGAAGAAGCCGAACTTTTCGATCAAGGCCATGCAGATGGCCGAGGAGAAGCAGGCCGTGGCGCAGTACGGCTCGTCCGACTCGGGCGCGTCGCTCGGCGACATCCTGGGCGCCGCGCTGAAGGCCCGCCGCGACGAGAATTGATCGTCGCCCGCAGGGGACAAAGAAAAGGGGCGCGGACCGCGAGGTCCGCGCCCCTTTTGGCTAGCGGCTCACTTCAGCGAGAGCACATAGTCGACGATGGCGCCGGCCACCTTCGGATCCTTCTGGCCGCCATAGGCCATCTTCGTGCCCGGCACCTTGGCCTGCGGCGCGGTGACGAAGGCCAGCAGCGCATCGCGGTTCCAGACGATCCCCGACCTCTGCATCGCCGGCGAGTAGGCGAAGCCGGGCATGGTGCCCGCCTTGCGGCCGCCGACGCCCCACAGGTTCGGCCCGAGCACGGACTTCTCGGTCGCGACCGTCTTGTGGCAGACGCCGCACATCGCGAAGGCCGGCGGGCGCGGCAGCGGCGCGGCCGAGAGCGCGGCCGGGCTCGCGACGGCGGCGAGCATCGTTAAACAATGGTCAAGGCGCAGCGACATACACTCTCCCAACATTCCCGGTGGACCCGACCGGACAATCGACTGCGCCCTTTTATGGCAAGACGGAACGGTTGCAAAAGCTTCGCAGGTGGAACAACTAACGTATGTGTGTAATCGCCGCCTCCACGAGGGGCGATATTCATTACCCTCGCCTTTTCGGGAGGGCGTTCGGTCACGATCCCCGGGGGGGGGATAGGTGCGGGAGAATGTGAGATGATCCGGTCAGAGCTCGTGCAGCTGCTCGCCGAAGAGAATCCGGACCTTGCGCAGCGCGAGGTCGAGCGAATCGTCAGTGTCTTCTTCGATACGATCGCGGCCCATCTCGCCACGGGCCGGCGGGTGGAGCTGCGCGGCTTCGGCGCCTTCTCCACCCGCGCCCGCGTCGCCCGCGTCGGCCGCAACCCCCGCACCGGCGATCCGGTGGAGGTGGATGCCAAGAGCGTGCCCTATTTCAAGCCCGGCAAGGAGATGCGGCTCCGCCTCAACGTCTGAGCTTGGCCGCTCGCGCGCGCCGTTCTACACGCGGTGCGCGGCGCCGTGCGGGCGTGGCGAAACTGGTAGACGCAACGGACTTGAACGATTGGGTGCTCGCGCGGGAAACCCGCGATGCAGAACTGCTCAAATTCGGGGAACCCTGTAAGATGGCGATCCCGAGCCAAGCCCGCCGCACGGCGCGCGGGAAGGTGTAGAGACTAGACGGGCAGCACCTGTACCCGCCGCCGGCTTGCCGCCGGGCCGGGATGGTGAAGGGATAGTCCAGACCCCGAACATCCCGCCGCTCAGGCGGCGCGGATGGCGGCGAAAGCCGTGGCGGGTAAGAAAATCCGTCGGCCGCAAGGCCTTGGGGGTTCGATCCCCCCCGCCCGCACCACCGCTGTCTGCCGTTTCCCGCCGCGCCGGACGCGTCGGCAGGCCGCTGTCAGAATGCCCGCTCCAGCCGCCGCAGCAGCCCGTGCGCCGGGCAGGCCTCGGCCGGCTGCTCCAGCCCTTCGTCCAGCCGGCGGACGCGCTGGTAGAGATCGTCGCTCGCGGCGACGAGAGCGAGGGCCGTTTCCGGCAGCGCCGCCGCGCTCGCCGGATCGGCGGCGTCGATGCGGCCCAGCCTACGGGCGGGCTCGCGCGCTTCCTCCGCGCTGATCTCGCCGGCCTCCAATGCGCGCCGCGTCAGCAGCCAGGCGATGATGTGCATCAGCCGCGTCGTCACCTTCAGCGATTCGCAGGTGAACGCCACGCGCGCGATCGGCGCCAGCGCCTCCCGCTCGAAGCGGCCGCGCTCGTCGAAGTAGCCGCGCGCCTCGTCGGCCAGGATCATCGCCTCGGTGTAGAGCGCGTCGACCAGCCGCATCGTCAAGCCGTTGCTCCGCATCGGATCATTTCCTCTCAGCACGGCCGCGACCATGCCATATCGCCGGATAAGCGAGAACGGACAAAGATGGTGAACGCCGTCCCGCCCTCTTGAATGCACGCGTGCGGTTCCCATTTCCGCAATCGTCAGGCCATCGCCTTCGGGGTTGGCCGGCAGGCCCGGCGGCGCTGCCGCGGGCATCCACACTCATCGCCATGTGAAAGGGTTGAGAGCCATGCGTACTGTTGATTTCGCCCCCCTGCTGCGGTCCTCGATCGGGTTCGAGAACCTCAACCGCCTCGTCGATTTCGCCACCCGTGGCGGCGACGATGCCTATCCCCCCTATAATATCGAGAAGGTCGGCGAAGGCGCCTACCGCATCTCGATGGCCGTCGCCGGCTTCGGCCAGGACGAGCTCGATCTCACGGTGCAGGAGAATATGCTGATCGTCGTCGGCCGCGCGGGCGATCCCGCCGATCAGGGCGACCGCCAGTTCATCCACCGCGGCATCGCCAAGCGCGCGTTCGAGCGCCGCTTCCAGCTCGCCGACACCATCAAGGTGACGGGCGCCGGTTACGAGAACGGCCTGCTGAACATCTCGCTGGTGCGCGAGGTGCCGGAGCACAAGAAGCCGCGCCGCATCGCCATCGACGGCATCGCGCCGACGACGGTCGAGGCACGCGTCGAGGAACAGCGCGAAGCCGCCTGATCCGCGATCCGTAAAACGGGGCCGGTCCATGCGGACCGGCCCCGTTTTACATGCCCGCCTCAGGCGATGATGTCCGGGATCAGCTGGTCCTCCAGCGCGGCGATCTCGTCGCGCAGGCGCAGCTTGCGCTTCTTGATGCGCGCCATCACCAGCTGGTCGATCGTTGGCGCCGATCCCATCGCATCGATCGCCATGTCGAGATCGCGATGCTCCTGGCGGAGGCGGGCGACGCGCTGGCTGATCTCATCCTGATCCAAGCTCACGGCTCCTCCGCTTCCTGCAGAGGGTCGATAGGGCGGATGCGCGCGGCGCTCAAGGCCGCCGGCCGCCCCTCGCGCGGGCCATCCCGCTCAGGATGGTAACTGCCGCATTCACGCTATTAACCGCGCGACTTTCCAATCCATTGGTGATCTATTGGTTCGCCCAATCGGAGACGAAAGGAGACATCCCTATGGAATCGGCCCATTCTTCCGCGTTGCTCGCCAAGCATGCCGGTATCGAAGCGCGAATCGCGAGCGAGAATAGTCGTCCCGCTCCCGACGACACTTTGCTCGCGACGCTGAAGAAGCAGAAGCTGAAGATCAAGGAAGCGCTCCAGCGGCTCTGATCGCCGGCTGGACCACGCTTCGGCTCCCCCCGCCGAAGCGTGGCACGGCGGCCGCGCACCGCCATCCCCCAAGAATATCGGATCACGCCGCCGCGCTGGCTGCTCCCGCGGTGCGCGCCCGCAGGTCCGCCAGGCACCGCGCCGCCGTCCTGCCGTCCCAGCGATCGGGCCTGCGCCGCTGCGACCGGGGCTCGGCCAGCGCCGAGACCAGGGTCGCGACGAGATCGCCGACCTGCACAAGCCGGCTCGTGCCTTCGCTGATCGTGATCGGCCGCTCGGTATTCTCGCGCAGGGTGAGGCAGGGGATGCCGAGATAGGTCGTCTCCTCCTGGATCCCGCCCGAATCGGTGATCACCGCCGCCGCCTGGGTGACGAGGCTCATGAACCGCACATAGGGCGCCGGCGCCACCAGCCGCACGCCCGCGGCCGCCAATCGCGTGTCCAGGCCCGCCGTGGCCAGCCGCGCCGCCGTGCGCGGATGCACCGGGAACACCAGCGGCAGCCGCGCCTGCGCCTGCTCCAGCGCCGCCACCAGCCGCGCCAGCTGCGCCGGATCGTCGACGTTGGACGGGCGGTGCAGGGTGACGACGCCGTAGCCGCCCGGCGTGAAGCCCAGCGCGGCGGGATAGTCCGCCGCCATGATCGCCGGACGGGTCAGCTCGAACGCGTCCATCATGATGTTGCCGACCCGCGTCACCCGCGCCGGCGGAATACCCTCGGCGGCCAGGTTCGCGTCCGCGTCCGGCGAGGGCGTCCACAGCACGTCGGCCAGCACGTCCGTCATCAGCCGGTTCAGTTCCTCCGGCATCGCCCGGTCGCGGCTGCGCAGGCCCGCCTCCAGGTGCACGGTCGGGATGCCCAGCTTCGTGCCGACCAGCGCGCAGGCGGCGGTGGAGTTCACGTCGCCGACGACGATCAGCCAGTCCGGCCGGTCGGCCATCGCCACCGCCTCGTAGGCGATCATCACCCGGCCGGTCTGCTCGGCATGGGTGCCGGAACCGACGCCGAGATGATGGTCCGGCGCCGGCAGCCGCAGATCGGCGAAGATCGCGTCCGACATGTTGGCGTCGTAATGCTGGCCGGTATGCACCAGCACCGGCGTGAAATCGGGCGCGGCGGCCAGCGCGTGCCACAGCGGCGCGACCTTCATGAAGTTCGGCCGGGCGGCGGCGATCAGGTGGACGCGGGCGGGCATGGTCATCGGCTGGGTCTCGTCTGGCGGGCGCCGGCCACGATAGCGGCCAATCCTTGCAGCGCCGTTGCCGTCACGCGTGGGCGCCGCAGCCGTCGCGATCGTCGCCGCGCTCCACCTGGAAGGTGCTGTGGCCGATGCGGAAGCGATGCTCCAGATTGTCGGCCAGCGCGCGCAGGAAGGCGTCGCCCGGCGGCCCCGCCGGCATCACCAGATGCGCGGTCAGCGCGGTGCGGGTGGTGCTCGTCGCCCAGATGTGGACGTGGTGGACGCCGCTGACGCCCGGCACGGCGGAGAGCGCCGCCGTCACCGCCGCCGGATCGATACCGGGCGGCACGGCGTGCAGCGCCAGCGTCAGCGATTCGCGCAGCAACCCCCATGTACCCGCCAGGATCACCGCGACGATGACGAGGCTGGTCGCCGGATCGATCCACCGTATGCCGCTCACCAGCGTCAGCAGCCCCGCCACCACCACCCCGGCGGAGACCGCCGCATCCGCCGCCATGTGGAGATAGGCGCCGCGCAGGTTGACGTCGCCCTCCCGCCCGCGCGCGAACAGCAGCGCGGTAGCGAGGTTTACGACGATGCCCGCCGCCGCCACCGCCATCACCGGCACGCCCGGCACTTCCGGCGCCGTGGCGAAGCGGCGCACCGCCTCCAGCAGGATCGCGCCGCAGGCGACGAGCAGCAGCAATGCGTTGAACAGGGCGGCCAGGATCGTCGATCCGCCCATGCCGTAGGTGAACCGCTCGTTGGACGGGCGGCGGCCCAGCGTGAAGGCGCCCCACGCCATCACCAGGCCCAGCACGTCCGACAGATTGTGCCCGGCATCGGCCAGCAGGGCCATCGAATCGACCGCCAGGCCGAACCCCGCCTCCACCGCCACGAAGCCCAGGTTTAGCGTGATGCCGATCAGGAAGGCGCGGCCGAAATCGGCCGGCGCGTGGCTGTGGCCGCCATGCGCGTGCGCCCCGTGATCGTGGGCGTGATCGTGCGCGTGATCGTGGGCGTGCCCGTGTGCCTGACCGCCGTGGTGATGGCCGCTGCCGATGGTCGCCTCCGCAACACGCTTGCCTTGGTGCCGCTTAGGACGCCAGGTGGCGGCGATGGTCAAGACCGCCCTCATCTATCCGCTGGCCGCTATGGCCGAGATCGCCGGCTGCTTCGCCTTCTGGGGCTGGCTGCGGCTCGATCGCCCGGCCTGGTGGCTGGTGCCGGGCGTCGCCGCCCTGCTGTTCTTCGCCTGGGCGCTCAGCTGGAGCCCGGCGGATGCCGCCGGCCGCGCCTTTGCCGCTTATGGCGGCGTCTACATCATCGCCTCGATCGTCTGGCTGTGGCTGGTCGAGGGCGTGCGGCCGGATCGCTGGGACGCGGGCGGCAGCCTGCTGTGCCTGGCCGGCGCGCTCCTGATCCTGCTCGCGCCGCGAGGCTGAGGATCGCGCGGCGGCAACGGCATGGTGGGCCCGGCAGGACTCGAACCCGCAACCTAGCCGTTATGAGCGGCCAGCTCTAACCGTTGAGCTACAGGCCCGCCATGCCGGCCCGCGATAGCGGAGGCGTCGGCCCCGTGGCAAGTCAGAGCGGCGCCGCCCCCGTCCGCACGCCGGCCTGGCCCGCGGCGGGCAGGCGCAGCAGGAAGCTGCCCGGCTCGATCGTCAGCTCGCCGCCGGCGCCGGCCGCCAGATTGCGGATCAGCCGCAGCGCGAAGCCGAGCCCCAGCACCGGCGCGTCCGGCCAGTCGCCCTCGGGCGTGTAGCCGGGATCGAGCAGCCCGCGCTCGTCACACCCGCCCACGATCGCCGGGCGGGACAGGCGCAGCAGCACGTCGTCGCCGGCGCTCGCCAGATCGATGGCGATCGTCTCGCCGGGCTGGCCCAGGCCGATGGTGGCGGCCAGCAGCCGGGCGAACATGCGCTCGATCGCCAGCGGATCGGCCGCGACCGGCCCGATCCCGCCCGCCACCGCTACCGTCAGCACCACGCCGCGCGCATCGGCGACGCCGCGAAAATCCTCGCGCAGGCGGTGCAGCAGCGCGGTGGCGTCGATGCGGTCGGGCGTCGCCTCCAGCCGCCGCGTGTCGATCCGCGCCGCCATGTCGAGATCGTCGACCGCGCCGAGCAGCCGCCGCCCATGATCGACGATCTCGGCGGCGCGGGCGCGGTAGGGGAAGGCGGCGGGGCCGAGCACCTGCCGCTCGATCATCTCGCCGAAGCCCACGATCGCGTTCAGCGGGGTGCGCAGCTCGTGCACCAGCTGCCGCAGCGAATCGGCCGGCAGGCCCGATCCGTAGAGGCCGCCGTCCACCGCCGCCCGCTCGTCCGATCTTGGCCGGCGGGCGGTGCCGCGATAGCCGGTGAAGCGGCCGTCGCGCGGATCGAACACCGGCACGCCGGCGATGCGCCACTCGCCCGAGGCGGCCGATTCGCCGGCGACGGAGAGGCGCGCCTCGCGAAAGGCGGCGCGGTGGCGGAAGGCGCCGGCCGCCTGCCCATCGACGCCGTGGCCCAGGCTGGCGGCCGCGCGCGCGATCGTCGCGCCGATCAGGGGGCCGCGCGGCGCGCCTTCCACCCACAGGATGACGCCGTCGGCGCCCGTCTCGAAGCGGAACGTCTCGGCCGGCGACAACACCGGCGTCGCGGCGGCGACCGGCGGCTCGTCGCGCCGGTAGGCGGCGATGCGATCCAGCAGGTCGCGGATCTGCGTCTCGCCGCTCGGTCCCTCGGCCGGGGGCTGCGGCGTCTCCAGCGGGATCAGCAGCGCGGCCGCGACCGGCGCCGGATCGGCCGGGGGCAGCGCGAAATCGCTCGTGCCGAAGCTCGCCAGCCCAGCCGTCACCGCCGGCGAGAGATCGCGCCGGTGCCGCAGCAGCGAACGCGCCACCGGCGAGAGGCGCGGCAGCAGTGCCAGCCACGCCGCATCGTCCAGCACCACCCGGCCGATCAGCGCGGCGGCGATGGCGGGCCGCTCCTCGGCGATCAGCCCGACGATGGCCGGGTGGACGCGGCGGCCGGCGATCGCGGCGACTGCCTCCGCCCGTACCGCCTGCGGCACCTCGTCGCGCAGCGCGCGCAGCAGCGCCAGGGCGTCGTCGGCCAGCGGCACATCCGCCTCGGCGGCCGAGCGCTGCGCCAGGATGTCGACGATCTGCCGCCACGCGGCGGCGCGCGCCGCCGCGTCTGTCCGCGGCTGCGCCAGCACCGTCGCCAGCTTGTCGTCGAAGCGCAAGGCCTTCCCCTGTCGATGATTTACGGCGCGGTTACCACGCCGTCACCGCGCCTTAGATAGCGTGCCCGGCCCTCTTGCAACAGCCGCTTCGCAGCCGCGATGCGCGCCCGTCGCATTGTGGGACAATTGCATTGCCGTGAAATTATATTATAAGATGGCCATATAGACGGAAAGGATTGGTCTTGGTCTCGTCTCCGTCCCTCGACTCCATCGATCGCGCCATTCTCGCCGAACTGCAAGCCGAAGGGCGCATCACCAATGTCGAGCTCGCCCGCCGCTCCGGCCTTACCGCGCCGCCGTGCCTGCGCCGCGTGCGCACGCTGGAGGAGAGCGGCGTCATCGAAGGCTATCATGCCCGGCTGAACCCGCGCGCGCTGGGCTACGCCATCACCGTGTTCGCCCTCGTCAGCCTGCGCAGCCAGGCCGAGGAGGATCTGCGGCGGTTCGAGGCGCATGTCGCCGATCTGCCGGAAGTGCGCGAATGTCACATGCTGAACGGCGAGATCGACTTCATCCTGAAGATCGTCGCGCACGATCTCCAGGCGTTCCAGTCCTTCCTCACCTCGCACCTCACCACCGCGCCTCACGTCGCGAGCGTGAAGACCTCGCTCACCATCCGCACCTCGAAGGACGAGCCCGGCATACCCGTCGATCCGGCCTGAGCGGGAACCCGCTCCCCCGCCCCGCGTCGTGCCTTGCGCTGGGATGGAGGATGCGATGGCACTGACGGCACTACCGATCAACTGCACCCTGAAGTTCAAGGCCGGGGAGGCGAGTTCCACCGATGCGATGATCGCGGTGGTGGCCGCGGCGCTCACCGCGCGCGGTGTCACCGTGCAGCCGACGATCCGCATGGCCGCGCACGCGATCCTGCCCGGCGTCACCTCCGACGAGGGCGACGGCGACGACTGGCCGCACCTGCGCGAGAAGATCCTCGCCGCCGACATACTCGTCTTCGGCACGCCGATCTGGATGGGCCAGCCCTGTAGCGTGGCCAAGCGCGTGCTGGAGCGGATGGACGCCTTCATCAGCGAGACGGACGATCAGGGCCGCATGCCGCCTTCGTCCAAGGTGGCGGTGGCGGCGATCGTCGGCAACGAGGATGGCGCGCACCATGTGTGGGCGGAACTGGGCCAGGCGCTGAACGATGTCGGCTGGACGATCCCGGCGGTCGGCGCCTGCTACTGGGTGGGGGAGGCGATGGGATCGAAGAACTTCAACGAGCTTGATCCCGTGCCCGAGAAGGTCCGCCAGACGGCCGCCACCGTCGCGACGAACGCGGCACATCTGGCGGGCCTGCTGGCGAAATCGCCCTATCCCGGCGCGGACTCGTAGGCGCGGCGAGGGCAAAAAAAGGAGGGGCGGCGAGGCATGAGCCCCGCCGCCCCTCCCCTTGCCGGCGTAAGCCTCAGGCGGCGGCCGGCGCGTCCAGGTAGATCATCCAGTATTTGGCGAGCGACGCGCGCGGCCCGGTGATCTTGGCGAACGCGGCCTTCGCCTCGTCCTTGCGGCCGGCCTTCGCCAGCGCCATGCCGAGGCGCGTGTTGATCGTGTTCGCATCGACGCCGCCCTTCTGGAGCGCGACGTTGTAGAGATCGATCGCGCTCGCATAATCGCCATAGCCGAGATAGCTGTCGGCGGTGGCGGCGGCGGACTTGCCGGTGGCAGATGCCTTGGCGGCCTTGGAGGCGGAGGCGAGATCGGCCTTGTCGGCGGCCACGCGGCCGCCGGCCTGATCGCTCATGAACTTGAAGTTGCTGCCCGCCGTCAGCTTCACCATGCCGGCGGCGACGCCCTCGTCGAGCACGCTCTTACCCTCGCCCGGATATTTCAGGTACACCGCCTCGGCATATTCCGAATAGTCCCGCTCGCCCTTCAGCGCCTTGGCCGTGCGCATCAGGCGCATCAGATCGAGATTATAGTCGGCGTCCAGCTTGTGCAGATCGCGATAGGTGATCAGCGAGTCGCGCCAGTTGTTGCTCGCCGGATAGTCGGCCAGCCACGCCTGGGTCAGCCGCTCGGTCTCGTTCGGCAGCTTGGCGCCGTAGGCGATGGCGATGCCGCGGCCGTACCACTCGCTCGGCACCTTCTGGCCGGCGGCCTTCTGCTTGGCGATCGAGGTCTCCAGCATGGTGATCGCCTCCGCCGGCTTGCCGGCACGCGCCTTGGCCTCGACCAGCAGCGCGTAGACGTCGGGATCGGTGGTGCCGAGCGTTACCGCCTGCTGCAGCGCCTGCTCGGACTTGGCCATGTTCTTGGCGTTGTAGGCCAGCTTGCCCTGCACGGCGTAGAGCTGGACCTGCTGGTCCGCCGGCGCCACGCCGCTGGCGAGCATGCCGTCCACCGCGTCGCTGATCTTCGCCTGGTCGTTGCTCTTGGCGGCGATCTCATACTGCACGGAGCTCGCGACATATTTGTCGTCCGGCGTGGTCGCCGCCGCCAGCGCGGTGGAGACGCTGGCCTGCGCCGTCGCCGCATCGCCCTTGGCGAGCGCCGCCTGCGCCGCGGCCACCGCCTCGCGCACCGGCTTGCTCAGATTGTAGCTCTTGGCCTTGGCGGGCTTCTCCGCCTTCTCCTTGGCGACGGCCGGCGCGACGCCGACGATCGCGGCGCCGCCCAGCGCCAGGGCCACGCCCAGCGCCATCGTGGAAACGAACTTCATCCCTTCAGCCTCCTCTTGCGGTCACGCCGCCTCGCTGCCCGTTCATACACTCTCGCCCGCAAGCCATACAAGCGGGGCACGCCGGGCGGGATGCCGCCCGTGCGCTGAACGACGCTTGAACCCCATCGGGTCCATGGCCGATGCGCGGCGCCACTTTGCCGCGGGGTGGCCGCCTGCTACGCGCCCGGCATGATCGCGCTCATCTCGCCCGCCAAGTCGCTCGACTATAAGAGCCCGCTGCCGCCGCTCGCCACGGCCGCGCCGCGCTTCGCCGCCGATGCGGCGACGCTCGCCGCCGCCGCCGCCAAGCTCGGCCCGAAGAAGCTGATGGGCCTGATGCACATCTCCGATACGCTCGCGAAGCTGAACGCCCAGCGCTTCCGCGACTATGCCGACGCGCCGGAGCGGCCGGCGATCCGCGCCTTCGCCGGCGACGTCTATGTCGGGTTCGAGGCGAAGACGCTGGACGAGCCGGCGATCGCCTTCGCGCAGGACCATCTGCGCATCCTCTCCGGCCTCTACGGCCTGCTGCGTCCGCTCGACATGATCCGCCCCTATCGGCTTGAAATGGGGACGAAGTGGGCGCCCGGCCGCAAGCCCGATCTCTACCGCTGGTGGGGCAACCGGGTCAGCGACCTGCTCGCCGCCGACCTGGCGGAGAGCGGATCGGCCGTGATCGTGAACCTTGCCAGCAAGGAATATTGGCACGTGGTGGAACAGGCGCCGCCCGCCGGCGCGCGCATCCTCTCGATCGACTTCCGCGAGGAAGGGCCGGACGGCCTGCGCTTCAACAGCTTCGCCGCCAAGCGAGCGCGGGGGATGATGGCGCGCTGGATGTGCGAGCATCGCATCGGCGCGGCGGAGGACCTGAAGGGCTTCGACAGCGACGGCTACCGCTTCGTCGCCGAGGGCTCTGACGAGGCGGTCTGGCGGTTCGTGCGCGGCCGCTGACCCCTTTGGTGTTGGCGTTTTCGTGACGTTCCCGCTACGGTAGAGCCCGTGCCGCCGCACGGCGCGCGATCCCCTGCCACTACCCACGGAACCCACATTGGCCAGCGTCCCGCCGTCCATCGAAAACGCCGATATCTCGCCCATCTCGATCGTCGACGAGATGAAGTCGTCCTACCTCGATTATGCCATGTCGGTCATCGTCGCGCGGGCGCTGCCGGACGTGCGCGACGGCCTGAAGCCGGTCCACCGCCGCATCCTGTTCGCCAGCCAGGAGGGTGGCTTCGTCCCCGGCCGGCCCTATCGCAAGTGCGCCAAGATCGTCGGCGACGTGATGGGCAACTACCATCCGCACGGCGACAGCTCGATCTACATGGCCCTCGCCCGCCTCGCGCAGGACTGGGCGATGCGCGTGCCGCTGATGGACGGCCAGGGCAATTTTGGCTCGATGGATCCGGACATGCCGGCCTCCATGCGGTACACCGAGGCGCGGCTGACCAAGGCGGCGATGACGCTGCTGGAGGACATCGAGAAGGACACGGTCGACTTCGGCCCGAACTATGACGGCTCGCGCGAGGAGCCGCTGGTGCTGCCCGCGCGCTTCCCCAACCTGCTGGTCAACGGCGCGGGCGGCATCGCCGTCGGCATGGCGACGAACATCCCGCCGCACAATCTGGGCGAGGTGATCGCCGGCTGCAAGGCGTACATCGCGCGTTCCTTGGATCCTGAGGCGGCCGCGATCAGCGTGGACGAGCTGCACGAGATCATCCCCGGCCCCGATTTCCCGACAGGCGGGCTGATCCTGGGCAAGGGCGGCGCGCGTAACGCCTATCACACGGGCAAGGGCTCGATCATCATGCGCGCCCGCCACGAGGTGGAGGAAGGGCGCGGCGAGAAGCGCGCCATCGTGCTGACCGAGATCCCCTACCAGGTCGGCAAGAGCGGCCTCGTCGAAGGCATCGCCGAGGCCGCCAAGGACAAGCGGATCGAGGGCATCTCCGACATCCGCGACGAATCGAACCGCTTCGGCGTCCGCATCGTCATCGAGCTGAAGCGCGACGCCACGCCGGACGTGGTGCTGAACCAGCTCTGGCGCCACACCCAGGCGCAGACGAGCTTCCCCGCCAACATGCTCGCCATTCGCGGCGGCCGGCCCGAGACGCTGTCCTTGCGCGACATCATCGAGGCGTTCGTCCGGTTCCGCGAGGAGGTCATCACCCGCCGCTCGAAGTTTGAGCTGCTGAAGGCGCGCGAGCGGGCCCACATTTTGCTCGGCCTCGTCGTCGCCGTGACCAACCTCGACGAGGTGGTCCGCATCATCCGCGGCTCCGCCAACCCGGCCGAGGCACGCGCCACGCTGTCCGCCCGCGAATGGCCGATCGGCGACATCGCCCAGTATATCGCGCTAGTCGAGGCGGTGGAGCATGAGGTGGAGGGCGACACCTACCGCCTCTCGGACACCCAGGTCCGCGCCATCCTCGATCTGCGCCTGCACCGTCTGACCGGCCTCGGCCGCGACGAGATCGGCGACGAGCTCGCCAGGCTGGCCGCCTCGATCGGCGAGCTGCTCGCGATCCTCGGCGACCGGGCGAGGCTCTACGCCGTGATGGAGGAGGAGCTCGACGCGATCGCCGCCGAGTTCGCCACCCCGCGCAGGACGACGATCACCGCCGGCGGCATCGACATCGACGACGAGGATCTGATCGAGCGCGAGGAGATGGTCGTCACCGTCACCCACGGCGGCTACATCAAGCGCACGCCGCTGGAGGCGTTCCGCGCCCAGCGCAAGGGCGGCAAGGGCCGCTCCGGCATGTCCACGAAGGACGAGGACGCGGTGACGGCGCTGTTCGTCACCTCCACCCACACGCCCGTGCTGTTCTTCTCCACCCACGGCAAGGTCTATCGCCAGAAGGTCTGGCGCCTGCCGGAAGGCGCGCCGCAGGCGCGAGGCCGGCCGATGGTGAACCTGCTGCCGCTGGCGCCCGGCGAGACGGTATCCACCGTGCTGCCGCTGCCGGAGGACGAGAAGGAGTGGGCGAGACTCCATATCCTCTTCGCCACCGCACGGGGCTCGGTGCGGCGCAACTCGATGGACGCCTTCGCCAACGTGCCCACCGCCGGCAAGTTCGCCATGCGCTTCGAAGAGGGATCGGACGATCGCCTGATCGGCGTGTCGCTGCTGACGGAGGCGGACGACGTGCTGCTGGCCACGCGCTGCGGCAAGGCGATCCGCTTCGCCGCCACCGACGTGCGCGAGTTCCAGAGCCGCACCGCGGCCGGCGTGCGCGGCATCAGCCTGAACGGCGAGGATGAGGTGATCTCCCTCTCCATCCTGCGCGGCTTCGACGCCACGCCGGAGGAGCGCGACCAGTATCTGCGCGCCGCGCCCTGGAAGGAGAACGACGCCGGGCCGACCCTGCCGGCCGATCGCATGGCGGAGTTCGCCACCGCCGAGGAGTTCATCCTGACGGTGTGCGCCAACGGCTACGGCAAGCGCAGCTCGGCCTACGAATATCGCCGCACGGGACGCGGCGGCCAGGGCATCACCAACATCGACAACCTCAAGCGCAACGGCCCCGTCGTCGCCAGCTTCCCGGCGCATAATGGCGAGCAGCTGATGCTCGTCACCGATCAGGCCAAGCTCATCCGCATGACGGTGGGCGATACCCGCGTGATCGGCCGCAACTCCGCCGGCGTGCGCCTGTTCAACGTGGCCGACGACGAGCATGTCGTCGGCGCCGCCCGCATCGAGGAGAATGAGGAGGAGGCCGAGGCGGACCTGCGCCCGGCCGCCGATATCACGGAGCCGGCGATCGACCCCGACGACGGCGACGCGGACACGGACGACGATCTCTCGGACGGCGGCGAGGGCGCGTGACCCTCGCCTACAAGATCCTGACGGCGGAGCAGTGGGCCGCGTTCGCCGCCGACGGCATCTTCGCCGGCGCGCCGGTGGATGTGGCGGACGGCTACATCCACCTGTCGACCGGGGATCAGGTGGCGGGCACGCTGGAGAAGCATTTCGCCGGCCAGCGGGGCCTGGTGGTGGCGACGATCGATCTCGATCTGGTCGCCGATCCGGTGAAGTGGGAGGTTTCGCGCGGCGGCGCCCTGTTCCCCCATGTCTACGGCGTGCTGCCGCTGGCGGCGGTGATCGCGGAGAAACATCTGGACGCTTGAGAGGATCTCCATGCTCGGATCGATGGCCTGCCGCTATGAGCATTTCGAGACGGAATGGTATGCGCACTGGGCGACGCTGACAGGCCACCCCGCCGGCGTGTCCGACGATTTGCCGCTCAGCTACCGCAAGCTGTGGGAATGGTCCGCGATCATGCAGGCACTTGCCGAGCGCGGGATGCTGCAAGCCGGCCGCGCGGGCATCGGCTTCGCCGTCGGCATGGAGGCGCTACCCTCGATCTTCGCGTCATACGGTGTGGACGTGCTCGCCTCCGATCTGCCGGAGGAGATGTCGGACGGATTCTGGGATCAGAGCAGCCAGCACTCGGTCAGCGTCGATGCGCTGTTCCATCCGCGCTATCTTGACGAGGCGACGTTCCGCCGGCTCGTCCGTTTCCGGCCGACCGACATGAACGATCTGAGCGGCCTGCCGGACGCGAGCTGGGACTTCGCGTGGAGTTCCTGCGCGATAGAGCATCTCGGCGGGCTGGATCAGGGGCTCGACTTCGTTCGCAACGCGATGCGACTATTGAAGCCAGGCGGCGTCGCGGTTCACACCACCGAGTATAATTGCAGTTCAAACGACGATACCGTGACCGATGGCGGCGCGGTGATCTACCGCAAGCAGGATCTGGAGCGGCTCGACTACAGCCTGCGTCCGATGCGATGCGGGCTGGAGCCGCTCAATTTCGATCTCGGCACGCACCGCTACGATCTCGATTATGACGAGCCTCCCTATTTCTCGACGGGTAGCCGTCACATCAAGCTGGCGATGCAGGGTTATATCGCCACGTCATACCTGATAATCGTCCAGAAGGCGGGCTGACAACCGACGGCCGCTCATGCGAACAGGTCGATCACCTCGGCGTCGGGCGCCACGCGGCGCAGCAGCAGCGATCGGTGGCACCCGGCCGGATCGCGCTCGAAACAGAGCAGGGCGGCGGGTGCCTCGGCCGCCAGATCCAGCATCATCGCCGCCTGCGCCATCGCCTCGGGCAGTTCCAGCTGGCCGTCATATACGCGCTCCAGGGTCGCATGGTCGTGCCGCCGCGCCGCCTCCCGCCCCTCCGGCGGCGTGCCCAGCGCCTTCAGGCCGACATAGTCGATGCCCGCCTCGCGCAGCCCGTTGGCGAGCACGTTCTTGGAGAAGCCGGGCCTGCGCGACAGCGGCACCGCCCGCACGTCGATCAGCCGGCGCACGCCGGCGGTCTGCAACGCGGCGACCAGTTCGGCCTGGGTCGCGCCTTCGTAGCCGATGGTGAAGATGCGCATCCACTGCTCCTAGATCGGTTTCGCGACTGATCCGCAAGCCGCTAGCGCCGCCCGCGTCCGCACGCATGCTCGAACGCATCCTGATCGCGCGTGACGGCGCGGGCGGCGATCGTCGCCGCGGCGGCCAGCCAGCCGCGCGGGCGCCCGCGCCAGTCCTCGCGCACGGCGGCAAGCGCGCCCGCGTCGCCCGCGTGGCAGCTGGCGATGTCATGCCCCATCGCCACCAGCATGTCGCGCGCCAGGAAGCGTTCCGGATCGCCCTTCGCCTCGATCTTGCGGCTGTCCGGC
Source organism: Sphingomonas profundi (assembly GCF_009739515.1). Classification (NCBI taxonomy): domain Bacteria; kingdom Pseudomonadati; phylum Pseudomonadota; class Alphaproteobacteria; order Sphingomonadales; family Rhizorhabdaceae; genus Alterirhizorhabdus; species Alterirhizorhabdus profundi. Next base: position 537,891 of record NZ_CP046535.1, on the reverse strand, counting down.
GACAGGCGGCGCGTCGCGATGCCGTCGCCGGCGCCGGTCCGGTAGCACGGATCAGGCGCGCGATAGCGGCCAGCGGCGATCTCGCCGGCGCGGATCGCGGCGGCGCCGCCATGGTGCAGCGACCAGGCGGGCGGCAGCATCGCCTTCGCCTCCCGCGCCACCGGCCCGTTCCGCCAGGTGGCGAGGGCGACGAAGCGCGGCCGGCCCAGGCTGCCGGTGCCGGCGGAGCGCGGAAAGGTGCGGACGTCCGTCGCGTCCGGTGGCAGCGCGTCGCGGAGGGCCGCGGCGTAAGCGGGCGGGATCGCTTCCGCCGGCGCCGCCAGCTTCGTCCAGAAGCCGTCCCGCTCCTCCTCGGGCGGCAGCAGGGCCTTGCGCAGCCAGCCTTGGCCGCTTTCCAGCACGGTCGCGCCGGGCGCCTCCAGACCAGCGGCGTAGCCAGCCGCGATCGCGTCGCACACCGTCTCGGCCGGCACCTTGCCCGCCAGCATCGCGCTGACGGCCAGCCGCAGCGGATCGAGCACGGCCGGCATCGTCGCCGCCTCGTCGAAATCGTTGACGCCCCACACCAGCCGCCCCTCGGCATCGCGCCAGGTGCCGAAATTCTCCAGATGGATGTCGCCGATCGCCAGCACCGCCGGCGCCTCCGCCAGATCGGGGCAGATCTCCAGGATCGTCTCCGCCCAGCGCCAGTAGGTCGCGCGCAGGAAGGCGAACGGCCCCTTCGCCATCTTCCGGTGCTTCTCGGCCAGGTCGTCCTCGCGCAGATCCTCGCCCAGCCGCGCGCGCAGCCATGCCTCATAGGCGTCCATCGATGCGTCGAACGCTATCACGATCATCTCCCGATCCGTCCGCGCCCTAGCATGCAATCCGATCCTGTCGCCCCGGAATGGCCGACATCCTTGCGCGCCATTGCGCCGCGCGCCGACCGATCAGAGCAGTCGCAAGGCGGGTGGAATTACCTTCTGGTTCGACAACCGCGGCAGACAACCGACCGGAGCGGTTCCACACAGGCGCAAACCGCTCTAGTCTCGCCGGCATGAGCCGCCGCGACACCGCTGGACCCGCCGCGATCGGCGCCGCCACGCTGGGCGCGCGCCCGTTGCGCTACTTCGACTTCGTGATGGCCGCGTTCGTCACGATCCTGCTGCTGTCCAACGTGATCGGCGCCGGCAAGGTCGCGACGATCCGGCTGCCCGGCATCGGCGACTGGCCGTTCGGCGCGGGCATCCTGTTCTTTCCGGTCGGCTACGTGCTGGGCGACGTGCTGACCGAGGTGTACGGCTATGCCCGCGCGCGGCGCTGCGTGTGGGCCGGGTTCGGCGCGCTGCTGTTCATGGCTGCGATGTCTTGGATCGTCGTCGCCCTGCCGCCCGCCGCCGACTGGACGGGACAGGGCGCCTACGAGCAGGTGTTCGGCCAGGTGCCGCGCATCGTGTTCGCCAGCATGCTCGCCTTCTGGGCGGGCGAGTTCACCAACAGCTACGTCCTCGCCCGGATGAAGCTGTGGAGCGGCGGACGCCACCTGTGGATGCGCACGATCGGCAGCACCGTGTTCGGCGAAGGGGTGGACAGCCTGATCTTCTACCCGCTCGCCTTCCTGGGCGCGGCGGGGTGGACGCCGGCGCTCGTCGGCAAGGTGCTCGTCACCCAGTGGGTGCTGAAAGTCTCGTGGGAGGTGCTGCTGACGCCGCTGACCTACGCGGTGGTGGGCTTCCTCAAACGGCGCGAGGGCGTCGACATCTTCGACGAGGGTACGAACTTCACGCCCTTCTCCACCACCCTCTAGGGCCGTCGAATAGAGGCTGGCGCGGCGCTGGCACGGCGCTGTAACATGGCGGAGCTACGGCCGGGGATCGGCCGTACTGCCGCGTCGCGCGGCGCCAAGGAGTTTCCCGATGCGCGTTTTCCTCACGTCGATCGGCCTGGCGGCAGGCCTGGCCGCCGCCACCGCGCCCGCCGCCGCGGCAGGCGCGCAGCCGGCAACGGCGGCCGCAGCGCCGCCGCGGCTGGTCGTCGCGATCTCGGTCGATCAGTTCAGCGCCAACCTGTTCGAGGAGTGGCGGCCCCGCTTCACCGCCGGGCTGAAGCGCCTCTCGGGCGGCATCGTCTATCCGAGCGGCTATCAGAGCCACGCCGCGACGGAGACGTGCCCCGGCCACTCCACCATGCTCACCGGGCGCCATCCGAACAAGACCGGCATCGTCGCCAACTCGCTGCGGGACGAGACCAGCGGCAAGACGGTCTACTGCCTCGCCGACAGCGATGTGCAGCTGGCGCACGACAAGACCGCGCCCGGCGTCAGCCCGAAGAAGCTGCGCGTCGACACGCTGGGCGAGTGGCTGAAGGCGGCGTCGCCGCAGAGCCGCGTCGTCGCCGTCTCCGGCAAGGATCGCGGCGCGATCAACATGGCCGGGCACAATCCGGACGGGGTGTTCTGGCTGTTCCCCGGCTACGGCTTCACCACCTATGTCCGCCCCGGCGAGGATGGCGCCAAGGCGCTCGCCCCGCTGGCCGCCCTCACCACCTCGCTCAAGGGGAACTGGCTGAAGCCGCCGCGCTGGACCTACGCCCACGCCGATTGCCGCGCCGCCGCCGGAACGTGGACGGTCGCCGGCCAGCCGTTCCGCTCGGACCTGCCGCCTGCGGGCTACGGCACGTCGGACAAGCCGGCCGATCTCTGGCGCAACGTCATGGCCTCCCCCACAGACGACCGGATGACGGAGGCCGCGGCCGAGCGGCTGATCGACCATTACCGCCTGGGCCGCGGCCCGGCGACGGACCTGCTGGCGATCAGCTTTTCCGGCACCGACTATGTCGGCCACGCCTACGGCACGCGCGGGCCGGAGATGTGCGAGCAGCTGCACAGCCTTGACGCCGGCATCGGCGCGCTGCTCGCCAAGCTGGACAAGCTGGCGATCCCCTATCTGGTGATGCTGACGGCCGATCATGGCGGCTCCGATCTGGTCGAGCGGCTCGCGGCCGAGGGCTATCCGGCCGGGCGCGTCGATGGCGACGCGATCGTCCAGCGGATGAACGCGGCGGTGATGGCGGAGACCGGCGCCACCGTCGCGCCATTCGCCGGCAGCCTCGACGAGCTCGCGCTGGTGCCTGCCATCGCCGCCGCCGATCGCCCGCGCATGCTGGCCGCCGCCAAGCGCGCGCTGGCCGGGGAGCCGGACGTCGCCGCCGCCTTCACCCTGGACGAGATCCTCGCCACGCCGGTGCCGCGCGGCAAGGCGCCCGACGAACTGAGCCTGCAGGAGCGGTTCGCCGAGAGCGCCTATCGCGGCCGATCCGGCGATCTGCTGGTCGCGGCGCGGCCGTACACGGCGCCGCTGCCGCGCCCGGGCAGCTACATCGCCGGCCACGGCAGCGTGTGGAACTATGATCGCCGCGTGCCGATCCTGTTCTGGTGGAAGGGCGCGCCGGCGCAGACCCGCTTCCTGCCGGTGGAGACGGTGGATATCGCGCCGACGCTCGCCGCGATCCTCGGCCTCACGCCGCCGGGCGACGTGGACGGGCGCTGCCTGGCGCTCGGCGCGATCGGCGCGACCGCCTGCCCTGTCGCCGCGGCGGCGTCGCGGTGACGCCGGCGATGAATCTGCGATCGCTGCTGTTCGTGCCGGGCGACCGGCCGGAACGGATGGAGAAGGCGCTGGGGCTGGGCGCGCGGGCGCTGATCCTCGATCTGGAGGATGCCGTGGCGCCGCCGCGCAAGGCCGAGGCGCGGCGGATGGTGGCGGATTTCCTCGCCACGGCGGAGCGGCGCTGCGCCCTGTTCGTGCGGATCAACCCGCTGGATAGCGGCCTCAGCGACGACGATCTCGCCGCCGTGATGTCGGGCCGGCCGGACGGCATCGTGCTGCCCAAGGCGGAAGGTGCCGCCTCGCTGGCGGCGCTGGACGACGCGCTGGCGCGGGGCGAGGTGCTGCACGGGCTGCCGCTGGGCGGCATCGCCATCCTGCCGATCGCCAGCGAGACGCCGGCCGCCGTGTTCCGGCTCGGCAGCTATGGCGGCGTCACGCCGCGTCTGGCCGGGATCACCTGGGGGGCGGAGGATCTGCCCGCCGCGATCGGTGCAAGCACCTCGCGCGAGGAGGATGGCAGCTTCACCGCACCCTACCAGATGTGCCGCGCGCTCACCCTGTTCGGCGCGGGCGCGGCCGGCGTCGCGCCGATCGAGACGGTCTATCCCGCCTTCCGCGACCTGTCGGGCCTGGCCGCCTTCGCCGCGCGCGCCCGGCGCGACGGCTTCACCGGCATGATGGCGATCCACCCCTCGCAGGTGCCGGTGATCGAGCAGGCCTTCGCCCCGACCGAGGCGGAGATCACCCATGCCGAGGCGATCGTCGCCGCCTTCGCCGCCGATCCGGGCGCCGGCGCCCTCTCGCTGGACGGCCGCATGATCGACCGGCCGCACCTGAAGCAGGCGGAGCGGCTGCTGGCGCTCCGCTGAGCCCGGCGCTCCCCGCGCCGCGGCCTACACCTCGCCCCAGGGAATGATCAGCCGCTGGCCGTCCCACCCGTCCGGCGCGACGCGCGCCTGGCGGTACATATCGCGGATCACGGGGTGCTCGGGATAGAGTTCGATCATGTGGCCCAGCGTGTCGCGCGCATCGAGGTAGCAGATCTGCGCCACGTCGCCCGGCCCGAAGGTGACGCTGAACTCGCTCGCCAGCGCATACCCTTGCGCGATCATCGCGTCCCGCTCCGCCGCATAGTCCGCGCAGAACATCGCGACGTGGTGGAAGCCCTCGGCGCCGGCGGCGAACATGTCGTGAAAGGCGCTGGGGCTGGTCGAGACGAGCTCGACCAGCTCGATGTTGAGATCGCCGGACTGGACGAACACGCCGCGCAGGCGGATCGGCGGGGCGGGCCGGCCGCGATATTCGTGGTCGGAGAGTTCCGCCTCCACCCCGCCGATGAACGGGCCGATGCCGTAGAGGGCGTGCATCCGCGCGCACGCCTCCTCCAGGTTGCGGACGACATAGCAATTCTGGACGATCCTCGCCGGCTCGCTCATGCTTCGCTCCCCCGCTCTACTCGCCCATGCCCCGCTCGTTCGACGCATCGAACATGCGCACCTGCGCCTCGAAGCGGCCGCCCCACTTGCCGAACAGCTCGGCGATCTCGGGCGTGGCGAGATGGGTGTCGAGCGATGCCTGGTCGCGCCACCGCTCGATCACCAGGATCGTGCCCGCCTCGGCATCCTCCAGCGCGAAGCCATATTCGATGCAGCCATCCTCCTTGCGGGTGCGCGCGACGCCCGCGACCAGATCGGCCGCCAGCGCGCGGACATCCTCGGGAGAGGTCTTGATGCGTCCGTTCAGAATGATCATCCGGTGTCCCTTCGCTTACCAGGCGGTCGCTTCGGCGGGCACGGCGGGGCCGGTCAGCCAGTCGCCGGTGATGCCGATCTTCACCTTCGTGCCCTTGTCCACCTCGGCGCCCGCCTCCGGGGTCACGAACATGATCCGGTCCGGCGCCCAGACGGAGCCGATGATCTCGTCCACCTCGGGGTCCAGCTCCAGGCCGACGGCGCTCAGCATCTCGATCGCGCGCTTCTTCGTCTGGCCACGCACCTCGGGGACGAAGGCCTTGGCGGGGTCGTCGTGCCGGGGCAGCACGCGCGCCGTCTCCTTCTCGGCCTCCTCCTTGGCCGCCTTGGTGTCGAAGCCCGGGCCCCAATAGTCGATCTCCCAGTCGAACGAGATCATGTTCTCCAGGATGTCGGGCAGGAACGGCGTCATGCGCAGGTGCGCCCAGTGCGACATATAGCGTTCCATCGCCTCGTAGCTGTCGATGTCGCAGCAATTGGCGAAATCGAAGTCGCCGCTATGATAGCGCGTATGGACGACCTCGCCGTGGCTGTAGTCGCGAATTTCCTTGTTGAGGTGCGGCAGCTTCTTCACCTCCTCAAGGAAGATGTCGATCTTCTCGCGCGGCGCGTCCTTCTTGAACTTGATCATCACGACATGGCGGATCATCGCTCTCTCCCTCGGCGTCTCTCGGCGCGATGCCTAGCAGCAGCCGGCGGGATCGCGCGCCTGCCACATGTCGGAGGCGGCGGTCAGCCGGCCAGCCCGGCGGCATAGGCGTCGAGCGGCAGCGCCGAGAGGCGCTCCACCGCCGCGTCGTAGGCGGCGCCGGAAAAGGTCTGTGTCGCGCGGGCGAACAGCATCTCGAAGTGGCGCTCGCCCCACAGGTTGCCGCCATGCGCGACGTAGCAGTAGGCGTCCGCCCGATCGAGCGCCACGATGCGCCGGGCGGCGCGGATGCCGGCGACCACCGCGGTGTCGCCGCCGCGCGCCACATCGGGATAGGCGCCGATGCCCTCGCGGGTGACGAGCAGGCTGTTCTCCCACATCCGCCCGGCAGAGGCCGCCAGTCGCCGCCGCGCCGGCCACCACAGCAGCACCCGCGCCAGCACGCAGGCGGCCGCCCGCGCCTCCGCCAGCGCCGCCACCTGCCATGCCAGCCGGTCGGGGCAGGCGAGATCGTCGTCGTCCCACACGCACAGCAGAGGTCCGGCGGCGGCGGCGATCGCCGCGTTGCGCAGCGCGCCGACGGTGGCGGCGGATGGCACCTCCACCAGCCTGACGTCCGTGCGGCCGGCCACGTGGCGCGCCACCGCGCTGCCGGGCGTCGCACAGGCGATCACCAGCTCGCGCGGCGCGTGGGTCTGCCGGTCGAAACAGGCGATCGCATGCCGCGCCGGCTCGATCCGCCCGCGCGTCGCCATGATGCAGGAAACGAGCGGCGGCGGCGCGACGGTCGCCAGTGCCAGCCGCGCGGCGCGCGGGCCGGCCGGGATCCAGGATCAGCCCGGCGCAGGCGGCGGTCGCCGTCACCCCCGCTTGCGCCCCGTTCGCGCCGATATCGAGCGATCGTTCCGGTGGTGCGATCGATCGCGACAGCTTAAGGTTTCGCCGCGGCGCACAGTTGCGCTATCGAGCGTCGTTCGCAACGAGACCGGAACCCTATCTTGCCCGTTCAACTGATCCGCCCCAAGCGCTTCGCCGACGATCGCGGCTGGTTCTCGGAGACCTATCATCAGCGCCGCTTGGCCGAACAGGGCATCGATACCGTCTTCTGCCAGGACAATCACTCGCTCTCCCGGCCGGTCGGCACGCTGCGCGGCCTGCACTTCCAGGCGCCGCCGCACGCGCAGGCCAAGCTCGTGCGCTGCGTGCGCGGCAGCATCTGGGACGTGGCGGTGGACGTGCGGAACGGATCGCCCACCTTCGGCCAGTGGGTCGCGGCCACGCTCTCGGCCGATAATGGCGATCAGCTGTTCATGCCGGCCGGCTTCGCCCACGGCTTCGTCACGCTGGAGCCGGACAGCGAGGTGATCTACAAGGTGGACGATTATTACGCGCCCGATTGCGACGGCGGCATCGCGTGGGACGATCCGGACATCGCCCTGCCGTGGCCGGCGCCGGCGGACGGCCCCGTCCTGTCCGACAAGGATCGCAGGCTGCCCCGCCTGGCCCAGTGGACCAGCCCGTTCGCCTATGACGGCCGGCCGCTGCAGCCGCTCGCCTCTCTCTGATCGCGGGGGAAGACGATGACAGACCAAGGCCCAACCCGCATCCTCGTGACCGGCGGCGCCGGCTTCATCGGCTCCGCGCTGGTGCGCAGCCTGATCGCCGAGAGCGACTATGAGCTGCTGAACGTCGACGCGCTGACCTATGCCGGCAACGAGAGCTCGGTCGCGGAGGCGGCGCGCAGCCCGCGCTACCGCTTCGCCCGCGCGGACATCTGCGATGCCGCCGCCATGGCCCGGCTGTTCGCCGAGTTCCGGCCGACGATCGTCACCCATCTGGCGGCGGAATCGCACGTCGATCGATCGATCGACGGGCCGGCCGCCTTCATCCAGACCAACGTCGTCGGCACCTTCACGATGCTGTCGGCCGCGCTGGACCACTGGCGCTCGCTGGAGGGTGCGGAGAAGCAGGCGTTCCGCTTCCACCACATCTCCACCGACGAGGTGTTCGGCGCGCTGGGCGACGAGGGCTATTTCACCGAGGACACCGCCTACGATCCGCGCTCGCCTTATTCCGCGTCCAAGGCGGGATCGGATCATCTGGTGAGCGCGTGGCACCACACCTACGGGCTGCCGGTGGTCATCACCAACTGCTCGAACAATTACGGGCCGTATCACTTTCCCGAAAAGCTGATCCCGCTGATGATCATCAAGTGCCTGTCGGGCGAGGCGCTGCCGGTCTACGGCAAGGGTGCCAACGTGCGCGACTGGCTGTATGTCGACGACCATGTCCGCGCGCTGCGCGCCGTGTTCGAGCGCGGCCGCCTGGGAGCAAGCTACATGGTCGGCGGCAATTCGGAGCGGACGAACCTGACGGTCGTCACCACCATCTGCGATACGCTCGATCGCATCCGCCCGCGCGCCGACGGGCAATCCTATGCCACCCAGATCAGCTATGTGGCGGATCGGCCGGGCCACGATTTCCGCTACGCGATCGATGCCTCCCGGCTGCGCGACGAACTCGGCTGGAGCCCGCGCGAGACGTTCGAGACCGGCATCGAGAAGACGATCCGCTGGTATCTCGACAACGAGCGCTGGTGGCGCGACATCCTCTCCGGCGCCTATGCCGGCGAGCGGCTGGGACACACGGCATGAAGGGCATCATCCTGGCCGGCGGCTCCGGCACGCGGCTGCACCCGGCGACCCTGGCGATCAACAAGCAGCTGCTGCCGATCTACGACAAGCCGATGATCTACTATCCGATGTCGATCCTGATGCTGGCCGGCATCCGCGACATCCTGATCATCTCGTCGCCCGAATATATCGACAATTACCGGCGCCTGTTCGGCGATGGCGAGCAGTTCGGCCTGCGCATCGACTATGCCGAGCAGCCGAAGCCGGACGGGCTGGCCCAGGCGTTCGTGATCGGCGCCGATTTCGTCGCCGGCGAGGCGGCGGCGCTGGTGCTGGGCGACAACATCTTCTTCGGCGCCGGCATGCGCGAGCTGCTGGCCAGCGCCACCGCCCGCACCCAGGGCGCGACGGTGTTCGCCTATCATGTCGATCATCCCGAGGCCTATGGCGTCGTCGAGCTGAACGAGCACGGCCGCGCGATCAGCCTGGAGGAGAAGCCGAAGGCGCCACGCTCCAACCTGGCCGTCACCGGCCTCTATTTCTACGATAGCCGCGTCACGGAGCTTGCCGCGCAGGTGCGCCCCTCCGCCCGCGGCGAATATGAGATCACCGATCTCAACCGCCTCTACATGGAACGGGACGCGCTCTATGTGGAGAAGATGGGGCGCGGCTACGCGTGGCTCGATACCGGCACGCACGACAGCCTGGTCGAGGCGTCGGAGTTCGTCCGCGTCATCCAGAAGCGGCAGAACACGCAGGTGGCCTGCCTGGAGGAGATCGCCTATCTCAACGGCTTCATCGATCGCGACCAGCTGCGCCGGCGCGGCGAGATGTTCGCCAAGACCGCCTACGGGCGCTACCTGCTCGATCTCGCCGCGTCGGATTGAGCCGGCGGCGGACGCGATGACCGGCCGGGCGTTAGGCACTCGACGAACCAGGCGTGGCGCACGCATAAGGCTGCCGTCCTGAAGGAGGGTTGATGTCCGTGCGATCACCGGCCCGCGCGATCGGCCGCGCCGCAGGCGCGGAGGCCGATCGGTGCTGATGCGCACGTCCCTCGCGCGGCGCGTCGGCCTGCTCGGCGGCGACAGCGACAGCTCGCGCGGCCGGCTGCTGTTCGGCATCCTGGTGCTCGGCCTGATGCTGGCGCTGTGCGCGCCGATGTTCGTCGATCTGATCGCCCACGATGCACCCCGCGCGGAGAACGGATCGATCAGCTATCGCGGCTGGGGCCGCCTCGCCGCCCCGGTGCAGCTGGACGGCAAGTGGCGCCTCGTCTGGCTGGGCGCCGACGGGTCTGACGTGCCGCCGGGCAGCAGCACGCTGGCGGACGTGCCGGGCGGCTGGGCCGGCCTGCCGATGCCCGGCGGCGGACGCCTGCCGCCGTCCGGCGTCGCCAGCTACCGGCTGGTGATCCGCGATCTGGCGCCGGGCCGCTACACGCTGCACATCCCGATCACCTTCGCCGCCGACCGCGTGTTCATCGACGGGCGGCTGGTGGAGGCGCGCGGGCGCATCGCGACGAACCGCGCCGGCACCCGCTACGATCTGCGATCGCACGAGATATCGTTCGAGGCGGGCGGCCGGCCGCTCTCGCTGCGCATCGATCTCGGCGCCTTCCTGCACCGCGACAACGGCTTCGTCGATTCGCTGATCTTCGGCGAGGCATCGGCGATGCGCCGCTGGATCGCGCTGGAATGGATGAAGGACCTGCTGTTCCACAGCGCGCTGCTGCTGCTGGCGCTGAACGGGCTGGTGGCCTACCTCTTCCGCCGGCAGGACCGGCCGTCCCTCTATCTGTCGCTGGCGGCGCTGTGCGGCATACCGGGCACGGCGATCCTCAGCTATGACAATATCCTGCTGCTGGCGCTGCCGGGCCTGAGCTTCACCGCCGTGCTGGCGCTGCAATATATCCCGACCGCGCTCTTCATCGGCTTCTTCCTGGCCTATTCGCGCGCCCTGTTTCCGCGCGAGACGCCGGTGCTGCTGTTCCGCGCGCTGATCGCGCTGGTCGGCGCCTTCTTCCTCGCGCAATGCTTCGCCTTCGCTCGGGGCGACACGCTGCTCGCCTCCAAGATCGCGATCGCCTGGCCGCTGGTGCTGGGATCGAGCCTGCTGGGCATCCTGACGATCGTGCTGCGCGCGGCCCTGCGCGGGCGGGACGGGGCGCTGGTGTTCCTCGTCGGCATCGCCGTGTTCACCCTGTTCGCGGTCAACGCCGCGCTTGTCTGGTCCGGCATCATGCCGGTCGGGCTCGGCCTCAGCACCGCCTCGCTGCCGCTCGGCATGCTGATGCTGCTGTTCTCGCACTTCGTGGTGGTGGCGGAGCGGTGGTCGCTGGCGATCGTCTCCGCCGAGCATATCAACGCCGACCTGCGCGAGCTGATCGAGGTGAACTCCGCGATCACGTCCGAGATGCAGCTGGACGTGCTGCTCGCCCGCATCATCGAGGTGACGAGCCGCATCCTCAACGCCGACCGCAGCTCGCTGCTGCTCTATGACGAGCGCACCGACGAGCTCTGGTCGCTGGTGGCCGAGGGGCTGACCACGCGGGAGATCCGCATCCGATCGGATCAGGGCCTCGCCGGCCACGCCTTCACCCATGGCGAGATCGTCAACGTCGCCGATGCCTATAACGATCAGCGGTTCAGCCGGACGGTCGATACCTCAACGGACTATCACACCCGCAGCATCCTGACGATGCCGGTCACGGCGCGCGACGGGCGGCGGCTGGGCGTGATGCAGACGCTGAACCGCCGCGACGGCCGCCCGTTCAGCGACGACGACGTCAAGCGGATGGTCGCCTTCGCCGCGCAGGCCGCGATCGCGATCGACAATGCGACCCTGTTCTCCGAGGTCGTCACCTCGCGCAACTATAACGAGAGCATCCTGCGCTCGATGTCGAGCGGCGTCATCACGCTCGATCGCAGCGCCGAGATCGCGAAGCTGAACGCCGCCGCCAGCGCCATCCTGAACCTGCCGGCCGACGTGCTGGAGGGCGTGAACGCGCGCCAGCTGCTGGCTGACACCAACCCCTGGCTGCTGACCGAGATCGACGCCGTGGCCGCCACGGGCGAGCGCAAGTCGCTGATCGACGTCGACCTCGTCGTCGGCGGCGAGAAGACGATCTCGGCCAACATCACGATCGTGCCGCTGCTGGGCGACGGCGGCTCGGTGGGCCTGCTGCTACTGATCGAGGATATAAGCGAGGGCAAGCGCATGCAGGGCGCGATGCGCCGCTTCATGACGCAGAAGGTGGTCGATCAGGTCCTCTCGCGCGGGGACGAGCTGCTCTTCGGCACCGCCTGCCAGGCCAGCGTGCTGTTCGCCGACATCCGCAACTTCACCACCATGGCCGAGGCGCTGACCCCGCGCGAGACGGTGGACATGCTAAACGAGGCGTTCACCGAGTTCTTCGAAGCGGTGGCCGCCTATGACGGCGTGCTCGACAAGTTCATCGGCGACGCGATCATGGCGGTGTACGGCGCGCCGCTGACCACCGGGCGCGATCCGGAGAACGCGGTGGCCAGCGCCGTGCAGATGCTGCGCGCGCTGCACCTGCTGAACCAGGGCCGCGCCGCGCGATCGCTGCCGCCGCTGCGCCTGGGCGTCGGCATCGCCACTGGCGAGGTGGTGGCCGGCACGATCGGCAGCCCCAAGCGGATGGACTACACCGTGATCGGCGACAGCGTGAACCTCTCCTCGCGCCTGCAGGATCTCACCAAGGGCTACGGCGTCGAGATCCTCGTCGACGAGGCGACGGCGGCGGCGGTGGCCGATCGCCACGAGCTGCGCGAGCTGGACGTCATCACCGTGCGCGGGCGGCAGCGGCCGGCCAAGATCTTCCAGGTGCTGCACGATGCCGGTGGCGTGGAGCAGGGCCGCGCGGCGATGCTGGCGGATTATCGCCGTGGCCGCGAGCGCCTGTTCGCGCGCGACTGGAAGGGCGCCGCCGCCGATTTCGCCGCCGCCCTCGTCAACAACCCGCAGGATCGGCCGTCGCTGCTGATGCTCGATCGCGCCAACGCGCTCGCCGCCGATCCGCCGGCCGCCGACTGGAACGGCGTCTGGCACAATAGCGGCAGCAAGTGATCGCGCCGCCACACTCCGGGCAGCCGCGCGGCTGGCGGCGGGCGGCGGGCGGCGCGCTGCTGGTGCTGATCGCGATCGCGGGCGCGCTCGGCGCGCTCTACGCCCGATCGCCGCCGGGGGCGCTCGACACCGTCGATCGCCTGTTCACCCTGGGCACGGCCGCACGCGTGGCGCAGGGCGTACCGTTCGCGCCGGCCGCGGGCGACCGGCTCGACATCTGGGCGGCGGCCTCCGGCGGCGCGCGGCGGCCGGTGGTCGTCTTCTTCTACGGCGGCTCGTGGGTGAGCGGGCGGCGGCAGGATTACGGCTTCGTCGCCCGTGCCTATGCCGGCGAAGGCTTCGTCGCCGTGGTGCCCGACTATCGCAAGGTGCCGGGCGTGCGTTTCCCCACCTTCGTCAGCGATGCGGCGGCGGCGGTCGCCTGGGTCCATCGCAACATCGCCCGCTACGGCGGCGATCCCGATCGCATCCTGCTCGTCGGTCACTCGGCGGGGGGCTATCTGGCGATGATGCTGGCGCTGGACCGACGCTATCTGGCGGCGCAGGGGATCGATCCGGCGGTCGTGCGCGCCGCCGCCGGGCTGGCCGGCCCCTATGATTTCTATCCCTTCACCTGGCAACCGGCGCGGGATGCGATGGGCGCCGCGCCCGATCCGCGCCAGACCCAGCCGATCACCTTCGCCCGCGCCGATGCGCCGCCGCTCTGGCTCGCCACCGGCACCGCCGACGGCACGATCCGCCCGCGCAACGCCTACGCGCTTGCCGCACGGCAGCGCGCGCTCGGCAGCCGCCGCACGGTGCTGCGCACCTATGCCGGGCTCGGCCATCAGGGCATCGTCATGGCGCTCTCCCGGCCGTTCCGCGGCCTGGCGCCGGTGCTGGCGGAAAGCGCCGCCTTCCTCCGCGCGCAATCAGCGGAGTAGGCGACGGCCGTGCGTCACGAGGCGGGCCGGAAATCGAGATGCTGATAGTCGTAGCTGAAGTCGGCCAGCGGCGAGAATGGCGTCATGGTGATCCGCTGCACGCGTCCCTCGCTGACGGCGAAGCGCACGAGGGCATCCTCGAAGCCGGTCGGAAAGCGGGTGCGGAACGTGTCGGCACCCCACGGCTCCAGCGCGCCCTTCAGATCGGGCGTCGGCACGAACGCGATCGCCAGGCCCTGTCCGGATCGGCGCACCACGACATCGCCGTACCAGGGATCGCCGTACCGCCCGGCATAGGCCTGCAGCGGTAGCGAAGGGCCGCCGGCGGGTGGCCGATCCAGCGAGGCGTTCGCGGTCTTCAGCAGCGTCTGCCGCTTGTCGGCATCGGTGGCCCGCTGGATCGCGACCCAGTCGGCTGCCGGCGCGCCGATGAGATGATCGATGATCGCGTTGCGCAGTCCATCGGGCGAAGCGCCTTCCGCATTGGAGAAGACGGCGACGCCAAGCCCCCTTCCCGGCAACAGCGCCGTGCGGGTGATCTGGCCGTTCAGGCCGCCCGCATGGCCGATGAGCCGTTCGCCGCGATAGTCCGAGACGCCCCAGCCCAGGGCATAGGCCCTGAGGACCGAGCGCGCCGGATTCGCCGCCGTCCGGCCGTCGCTGGTGCCGACGATGACCTGCGGCGTCCACATCTCCTCGGCCTGCGCGGCGGACCAGATGCGCGTGCCGTCGGGCGCCACGCCCCGGGCGAGCTGAGTCAGCATCCAGCGCGCCTGATCGGCGACGCTCGCGTTGATCCCGCCCGCCGCCTCGACATTGTCGCCACGCTCGCCCTGCGGCTGCACGACCGTCATCGGCCCCTCGCCCAGCAGCCGGCCACCGCGCCGCCCGTGGCGCCCGGCGACGTCGGTGGCGGTGAGCAGGTCCAGGTTGGCCACCGCGTCCGCCGCGCCGATCGGCCGCAGCAGCCGCGTCGTGACGAAATCGCGCCACGGCATACCCGAGACTTGCGCGATCAGGAGCCCGGCGACGGTGTAGAGGATATTGTCATAGGCGTAGCCGCTGCGGAACGGGCGCTCGGCCTTCAGGTACGCCAGCGCCTTCAGCGCGTCGGCCGCCTTGTGCGTGGTGTCGGGGAAGAACAGCAGGTCGCCCGCGCCCAGCGGCAGGCCGCTGCGGTGGCAGAGCAGGTCGCGCACCGTCACCAGCGGCGTGATCGCCGGATCGTGCATGCGGAACGCGGGCAGATGGCGGACGACCGGATCGTCCAATCCCAGCCTGCCCTCGTCGACGAGGATGGCGAGCGCCGCCGTCGTGTACGCCTTGGTGTTCGACGCGATGGCGAAGCGCGTGTGCGGGCCGACCGGATCCGGTCGGCCGAGCGTGCGCACGCCATAGCCCTTGAGGTACGGCTGCGGCGTCGCCCCGACGATCGCGACCGCATAGCCCGGCACCTCGAACGCCTTCCTGAACCGCTCGACCTCGGCATCGATGTAGGCGGGATCGAAGCGCGCGAAGTCGCCGACGGGCATCGCGGCGGCGGGAATGCCCGCGAGCGCCGCCGCGAGACCGCCGCCGCCCGCCGCGAGCAATCCTCTGCGGCTGATGGCACTTGCCGACATGCGCTTTCCCCTTCCGCAATCGATCCATCTTCCTAGCCGGGGCGCACGCCGGCCGGCAATCGCCGAAGATCGGCCGAAACATATGCGCGCACTATGCGAAACACCGGAATCGATCTCGCATTCAAACGCGGCGTGCGCCTAATCGCATGTCCCTGAAGGCCTTGCCGATGGTGTCGGCGGCCACTCCGCTTGGGGGCATGCATGAAGTCCACACATCCGATCATCGCGACGGCGACGACGCCGCATTGCGCGATCCGCCTCGCCCGGCCCGGCTCCGGCAGGGGGCGGCACGGCGTGGCCTGCGGCCGGCCGGTCGTGGCGTTCTGAGGAGAAGCGGCGATGGAAGACCTGCTCTGGATCGCGATCATGATCGGGCTGGTGGCGGCGACGCTCGCTTATGCCCGCCTGTGCGACAATGCCTGACCCCCTCCCGCCTGAGGTGATGCGATGACCCTCGATCTGTGGCTGGCGGCGCTCACCGCGCTCGGCCTGCTCCTCTACCTGGTGGCGGTCCTGATCCGCCCCGAACGCTTCTGAAGGAGGCGGCATCATGACCGTACAGGGCTGGATCCTGATCCTCGGCTTCGTCGCCATCCTGCTCGCGCTCACCCGGCCGGTCGGCGCGTGGCTGTTCGCGCTCTACGAGGGCCGCCGCACGCCGCTGCACGTCGTGCTCGGCCCGGTCGAGAGCGGCTTCTACCGCCTCGCCGGCATCGATCCGCAGCAGGAGCAGGGATGGCGGCGCTACGCGCTGCACATGCTGCTGTTCAACGTCGCGCTGATGGCGTTCACTTATGCGGTGCTGCGCCTGCAGGGCGTGCTGCCGGGCAATCCGCAGGGGCTCGCCGGGCTGTCGCCGCACCTCGCCTTCAACACGGCCGTCAGCTTCACCACCAACACCAACTGGCAGAGCTACGGCGGCGAGAGCACCATGTCGAACCTCAGCCAGATGCTGGGGCTGACGATCCACAACTTCCTCTCCGCGGCCACCGGCATCGCCCTGGCCTTCGCGCTGTTCCGCGGCTTCGCGCGGCGCGAGAGCAGGACGGTCGGCAATTTCTGGGCCGATGTGACGCGCGTGACGCTCTACCTGCTGCTGCCGCTCTGCATCGTCTACACCGTCTTCCTGATCGCCTCGGGCGTGCCGCAGACCCTGGCCGGCACGGTGAACGTCGGCACCCTGGAAGGCGCGCAGCAGGTGCTGGCGATCGGCCCGGTCGCCAGCCAGGAAGCGATCAAGATGCTCGGCACCAACGGCGGCGGCTTCTTCAACGCCAATTCCGCCCACCCGTTCGAGAATCCGACCGCGCTGACCAACCTCGTCCAGATGCTGTCGATCTTCGTGATCGGCTTCGGCCTGACGTGGACGTTCGGCAAGGCGGTGGGCAACACGCGCCAGGGCTGGGCGATCCTGTCGGCGATGGTCATCCTGTTCCTCGCCGGCGTCACCGTCACCTACTGGCAGGAAGCGGCCGGCAATCCGGTGCTGCACGGCCTGGGCGTGGCCGGCGGCAACATGGAAGGCAAGGAGGTCCGCTTCGGCATCGCCGCCTCGGCGCTGTTCTCGGTCGTCACCACCGCCGCGTCGTGCGGTGCGGTGAACGCGATGCATGACAGTTTCACGGCGCTCGGCGGCATGATCCCGCTGTTCAACATGCAGCTGGGCGAGGTGGTGGTCGGCGGCGTCGGCGCGGGCATCTACGGCTTCCTGCTGTTCGCCATTCTCGCGGTGTTCGTCGCCGGGCTGATGGTGGGCCGCACGCCCGAATATGTCGGCAAGAAGATCGAGAGCCGCGAGGTGAAGCTGGCGGTGCTGGCGATCGCGGTGCTGCCGCTCGCCATCCTGGGTCTGGCCGCTCTGTCGTCGGTGCTCGGCCAGGGGCTGGCGGGGCCGCTGAACAAGGGGCCGCACGGCTTTTCGGAGATCCTCTACGCCTTCACCAGCGCCGTCGCGAACAACGGCTCGGCCTTTGCCGGGCTCACCGCCAACACGCCCTACTATAATGGCCTGCTGGGCGTCGCGATGTGGGTGGGCCGCTTCTTCATCATCGTGCCGATGCTGGCGATCGCCGGCAGCCTGGCGGCGAAGCGGCACACGCCGGAGAGCGCGGGCTCCTTCCCCACCACCGGCGGCCTCTGGGTCGGCCTGCTCGTCGGGATCATCCTGATCCTGGGCGGCCTCACCTTCCTGCCGAGCCTCGCGCTCGGTCCCATCGCCGATCATCTCGCGATGATCCGCGGCACATTGTCCTGACGGGGGGGCGCCACCATGGCCCAGACATCGCAAAGCCGAACCCGGACGAAGAGCCTGTTCACCGCCGACCTCGTCGTGCCGGCGATCAGGGCGTCGTTCGTCAAGCTCGATCCGCGGCAGCTGATCCGCAATCCGGTCATGTTCGTCACCGCCGCCGTGGCGACGCTGATGACGCTCCTCCTGGTCGTCGGACAGGACGATCTGAGCGTCGCCTTCAAGGCGCAGCTCGCCGCCTGGCTCTGGCTGACGGTGCTGTTCGGCACCTTCGCCGAGGCGCTGGCGGAAGGGCGCGGCAAGGCGCAAGCCGCCTCGCTGCGCGCCACCAAGGCCGAGCTGACGGCGAAGCGGCTGAGGAACGGCCGCACCGAGCAGGTCGCCGCGAGCGAGCTGCGCGCCGGCGACCTCGTGCTGGTCGCCACCGACGACCTGATCCCGGCCGACGGCGAGGTCGTCGAGGGCGTGGCCTCGGTCAACGAGGCGGCGATCACCGGCGAGAGCGCGCCGGTGATCCGCGAGGCGGGCGGCGACCGTTCGGCGGTGACGGCGGGCACCCGCGTCATCTCCGACCAGATCACGGTGCGCGTCACTGCCGATCCCGGCCAGGGCTTCCTCGATCGCATGATCGCGTTGGTCGAGGGCGCGGAGCGGCAGAAGACGCCCAACGAGGTGGCGCTCACCATCCTGCTCGTCGGCCTGACGATCATCTTCCTGATCGCGGTCGGCACCATTCCGGGCTTCGCCGCTTATGCCGGCGGGTCGATCCCCGTCGCGATCCTGGCTGCGCTTCTCATCACGCTGATCCCCACCACGATCGCCGCGCTGCTGTCGGCGATCGGCATCGCCGGCATGGACCGGCTGGTGCGCTTCAACGTGCTGGCCAAGTCCGGCCGCGCGGTGGAGGCGGCGGGCGATATCGACGTGCTGCTGCTCGACAAGACCGGCACGATCACCATCGGCGACCGCCAGGCGTCCGAGTTCCGCGCGGTGGGCGGCGCCAGCGACGCCGAGCTCGCCGAGGCGGCCTTGCTCGCCAGCCTGGCCGACGAGACGCCGGAGGGCCGATCGATCGTGGTCCTCGCGCGCGACAGGTTCGGCATCCGCACCAGCGCCCTGCCGGACGCGGCCGAGGTGATCCCCTTCACCGCGCAGACCCGCATCTCCGGCGTCAGGACGGCCGATCTGCTGGTGCAGAAGGGGGCGGTGGAATCGATCCTCAAGGCCAATGCCGGCCTTGGCGAGACCGCCGCCGCAACCGAGCTGCGCCGCGTGACCGACGAGATCGCCCGCGCCGGCGGCACGCCGCTGGCGGTCGCCAAGAACGGGCGGCTGCTCGGCGCCATCTTCCTCAAGGACGTGGTCAAGGCCGGCATCCGCGAGCGGTTCGGCGAGCTGCGCCAGATGGGCATCCGCACGGTGATGATCACCGGCGACAACCCGCTGACCGCCGCCGCCATCGCCGCCGAGGCGGGAGTCGACGATTTCCTCGCCCAAGCGACGCCGGAGGACAAACTGGAGCTGATCCGCAAGGAGCAGACCGGCGGCCGGCTGGTGGCGATGTGCGGCGACGGCACCAACGATGCCCCCGCCCTCGCCCAGGCCGATGTCGGCGTGGCGATGAACACCGGCACGCAGGCGGCGCGCGAGGCGGGCAACATGGTCGATCTGGACAGCGATCCGACCAAGCTGATCGAGGTCGTCGGCCTCGGCAAGCAGCTGCTGATGACGCGCGGCGCGCTCACCACCTTCTCGGTCGCCAACGATGTCGCGAAATATTTCGCGATCATCCCCGCCATGTTCGTGGTGCTGTATCCTGGGCTCGGCGTGCTGAACGTGATGGGGCTGGCGACGCCGCAGTCGGCGATCCTCTCGGCGATCATCTTCAACGCGATCATCATCCCGATGCTCGTGCCGCTGGCGCTGCGCGGCGTGGCCTACAGGCCGATGGGCGCCGGCCCGCTGCTCGCGCGCAACCTCGCAATCTACGGCCTGGGCGGCCTGATCGCCCCGTTCGTCGGCATCAAGGCGATCGACCTTGTCGTCGGCGGCCTCGGCCTCGCATAAGGATCCGGATGATGGGCAGTGATTTCACCTCGGCGCTGCGGCCCGCGATCGTCATGACGATCCTGTTCGCTCTCCTGCTGGGCCTCGCCTACCCGCTGGCGATGACGGGCATCGGCCAGGCGGTGTTCCCGCACCGGGCCAATGGCAGCCTCGTCACGGTCGGCGGGCGCACGATCGGGTCGGAGGTGGTGGGGCAGGCCTTTACCGCCGACCGCTACTTCCAGACGCGCCCGTCCGCCGCCGGCAAGGGCTATGACGGTCTCGCCTCCTCGGGCTCGAACCTCGGGCCGGCCAGCCGGGCGCTCGTCGATCGCGTCCGGCCGGACGTGGCCCGGCGTCGGGCGGAGGGGATGGCGACGCCGCTTCCGGCCGATCTGGTTACGGCGAGCGGATCCGGCCTCGATCCGGATCTGTCGCCGGCCGCCGCGCAGGCGCAGGCGCCGCGCATCGCGCGCATGCGCGGCCTGCCGGTGGAACAGGTCCGGGCGCTGGTGGCGCGCGGGACGGAGGACTCGCTGCTGGGCGAGCCGACCGTCAACGTGCTCGCCCTGAACCGCGCGCTGGACGCCCTTCGCCGCTGATGGCCGGCGGCGGTCCCATCGGCGGCGGTGGGGACCGGCCCGATCCCGATGCCCTGCTGCGCCAGGCGGCGCAGGAGGGGCGCGGTCGGCTGAAGGTGTTCCTGGGCGCGGCACCCGGCGTCGGCAAGACGTTCGAGATGCTGTCCGAAGGTGCGTCGCGCAAGCGCGACGGCGTCGACGTGGTCGTCGGCGTGGTCGAGACCCACGGCCGCCCCGAGACCGAGGCGCTGACCCGCGGCCACGAGATCGTCGCCCGGCGCGAGGTACCCTACGAGGGCCGCGTACTGCACGAGATGGACCTCGACGCCATCCTGGCGCGGGCGCCGCGGCTGGTGCTGGTGGACGAGCTTGCCCACACCAACGCCCCCGGCAGCCGCCACCCCAAGCGCTTCCAGGACGTCGAGGAGCTGCTTGACGCCGGCATCGACGTCTATTCGACGATCAACATTCAGCACGTCGAGAGCCTGAACGACGTGGTCGCCAGCTTCACCCGCGTGCGCGTGCGCGAGACTGTGCCCGACAGCGTCCTCGAAATGGCCGAGATCGAGGTGGTCGACATCCCGCCGGACGAGCTGATCGAGCGGTTGAAGGCCGGCAAGGTCTACCTGCCGCACGAGGCGACGCGGGCGCTGGGCCATTTCTTCTCCAAGTCGAACCTCTCGGCGCTGCGCGAGCTGGCGCTGCGCCGGGCGGCGCAGGCGGTGGACGCGCAGATGCTGGAGCATGTCCGCGCGATGGGCGTGGGCGGAACCTGGGCGGGCAGCGATCGCATCGTCGTGGCCATAAACGAGCTGCCGGGCGCCGACACCCTCGTCCGCGCCGCCAAGCGCGTGGCGGACGGCCTGCGCGGCCCGTGGACCGCCCTGTTCATCGAAACGCCGCGCACCGCCCACTTCACCGCCGAGCAGCACAGCCGCGTGGCGAGCACGATGACGCTCGCCACCCAGCTCGGCGCGGCCGTGGCGACGGTTCCGGCGACCGGCGTGGTGGAGGGCATCCAGACCTTCCTCGCCGATGCGCGGGCCACGCAGCTGGTGATGGGCAAGTCGCGCCGCTCGCGCTGGTTCGAGCTGCGTCACGGCTCGGTCGTCGATCGGCTGATCCGCGATACGCCGGGCGTGACGGTGCACGTGCTGCCGATGGAACATGCGCCGACGCCGACGGACCCCGGCCGCCGGCGCCCGGCCGCCGCCTGGGGATCGCCCGCCGGCTATGCGATCACCGCGCTGATGGTCGCCGCCGTCACCGCCGTGGCGAGCGCGCTGTTCCACATCCTGGACCTCGGCAACGTCGCCCTGCTCTATCTGCTGCCGGTGATGGCCGCCGCCAGCTTCTACGGCCTCCGCACGGGCATCTTCGCCGGCATCGCCGCCAGCCTGGCCTACAACTTCTTCTTCCTGCCGCCGGTCGGCACGCTCAGCATCAGCAACCCGGAGAACCTCGTTTCCGTGATCGTGCTGCTCGGCATCGCCATCGCCACCAGCCAGCTGACCGCGCGGGTGCGGGCGCAGGCCGATCTGGCGGCGGCGAGCGCGCGGAGCAACGCGACCCTCGCCGGCTTCCTGCGCCAGATCACCAGCGTAAACGATGCCGCGGCGGCCGCGCAGATGATCTGCGACGACGTCAAGCGGCTGTTCGACGTGCAGGTGCTGGTGCTCGCCCCCGCCGCCCAGGCCGGGCTGGAGATACTGGCGGCGAGCGATCCCGGCTATCGGCTGGACACGATGGATCAGGCGGCGGCCACCTGGGCGTTCGATACGGGCAACATCGCCGGCAAGGGATCGGGCACGCTCACCGCCTCCGAATGGCTGTTCCAGCCGCTGAAGACGGGCGATCACGTGCTCGGCGTGCTGGGCATCGCCCGCGACGCCGGCGGCGATCCCGTGCGCGCGGACCAGCGTCCGCTGCTCACCAGCCTCATCGATCAGTCCGCGCTGGTGCTGGAACGGCTCCGCCTGGAGGCCGAGATGCGCGACGTGGACGTGGTGAGGACGCGGGACCGGCTGCGCGCCGCCCTGCTCTCCTCGGTCAGCCACGATCTGCGCACGCCGTTGACCGCGGTGATCGCCGCCGCCGACCAGCTCGATCACGGCGCCACGCCGGAGCTGATCGGCACGATCAAGGCGGAGGCGGCGCGGCTGAACCGCTTCGTCGCCAATCTGCTCGACATGGCCCGGGTAGAGGCGGGCGCCCTGAAGCTGAACGTCGAGCCGGTGGACCTCAGCGACGCCGTCACCAGCGCCACGCACGACGCCCGCCGCGCGCTGAAAGGGCATGCCGTGCAGCTGGACGTGCCGCCCGATCTGCCGCTGATCCGCGCCGATCCGCAGCTGCTGCACCACTGCCTGCTCAACCTGCTCGACAATGCCGGGCGCTACGGCGATCCCGGCACGGCGATCGTGATCGAGGGGCGCCACCGCTACGGCGAGATCCGCCTCGCCGTGCTGGACAACGGACCGGGCCTGCCGCCGGGCCGCGAGAGCGAGGTGTTCGAGACGTTCCGCCGCCTCGAAGGCTCCGATCGCGCGGCCGGCGGCACGGGCCTCGGCCTCGCCATCGTCAAGGCGTTCGCGGAGGCGATGGGGATGACGGTGGAGGCCGGCAACCGCGAGGACGGATCGGGCGCCGCCTTCGCCCTGGTCTTCCCGACGCCGCTGATCGTGCGACCCGTCGCCCCCGAGAGCATCGCCTGATGCCGGTCAGGATCCTGGTGGTGGACGACGAGGTCGCGATCCGGCGGCTGCTGCGCAACACGCTGGAACGTGCGGGCTACGGCGTGGTGGAGGCGGCCAACGGGCGCGAGGCGATCGCAAGCGCTGCGGCCGAGCATCCGGGCGCCGTGCTGCTCGACCTCGGCCTGCCGGATCGCGACGGACTGGGCCTGATCCCGCTGCTGCGCCACGATGGCGACACGGTGGTGCTGGTCGTCTCGGCCCGCGACGCGACGGACGAGAAGGTCGCCGCGCTCGATCTGGGCGCCGACGACTTCGTGACCAAGCCGTTCGATACCGAGGAGCTGCTCGCCCGGTTGCGCGTGGCGCTGCGCCATCGCGGCGGGCCGGAGACGACGCCGAAGGTCGTGAAGAAGGGCGACCTGACGATCGATCTCGATCGCCGCATCGTCCATCGCGGCGGCGAGGAACTGCATCTGACGCGCAAGGAGCATGACGTGCTGGCGGTCCTCGCCCGCCACATCGGCCGGGTCGTGACGCATGACCGCATCATCGCGGCGGCGTGGGGCGGCGACGAGGATCCGCGCGTGGAGTATCTCCGCATCGTCATCCGCAACCTGCGGCAGAAGCTGGAGGCGCCCGAGCCCGTCGGCAGCGTGATCGCGAACGAGCTCGGCGTCGGCTATCGCCTGCGGGCGGACGGCTGAGCATGGCCGCCGCCGCGCTGGCGCGCGGCGATCAGTGGCGGGCTCAGCCCTCGCTCACCCGCCCGGCGATCAGCGCCGCCAGGGCGACGCAGCCGGCGATGTCCTCCTCGTCGAACCGGCCGCGCACCGGGCTGTCGAGATCGATGACGCCCACCAGCCGCGATCCGTGCAGCAGCGGCACCACCAGCTCGGCCGCGGAATCGGCATCGCACGCGATGTGGCCGGGGAAGGCGTGGACATCCTCGATGCACAGCGGCCGCCGCGCCGCCGCCGCCGTGCCGCACACGCCGCTGCCATAGGCGATGCGGATGCAGGCGGGCTTGCCCTGGAACGGCCCGAGCACCAGCTCGCCGCCGCGCGCACGGTAGAAGCCCGCCCAGTTCAGCCGTGGCAGATACTGCCACAGCAGGGCCGCGACATTGGCCATGTTCGCGACCGGATCGGGCTCGCCCGCGGTCAGCGCGTCGGCGGCGGCGAGCAGGTCGCGATAGAGCGCGGCCTTGTCGTGCGTGTCGATGGCGAACTCGTACATCTCCGCCTCCCTCAATCCCGCCCCCGTCAATCCATGTCCACCCGGCCGCGCGCCCGCTTCACCGCGCCGCGCAGGCCCTTGCCCTCCAGCCGCCGCGCCTTGGCCGCCTTGCTGGGCTTCGTCTTCACCCGCCGCACCGGCGCGACATGCGCCCGGGCGAGCAGTTCGCCCAGCCGCTCGCGCGCATCGGCCCGGTTGGCTTCGCGCGTCCGGTGGGTCCGTGCAGTGAGCACGATCACTCCCTCGTCGGTAAAGCGGCTGCCGGCCAGCGCCTTCAGCCGCGCGAACACCGCCGGCGCCAGCCGCAGCGCGTAGACGTCCAGCCGGATCTGCACGGCCGTCGCCACCTTGTTGACGTTCTGGCCACCCGGTCCGGTCGCGGCGAGGAACCGTTCGGAGAGCGCCTCCTCCGGCACCGGGTGGCTCTCAGGCGGCGGCATCGCCCGCATCCCCGATGCCGGCGCCGAAGCCGGCGGCGCCGAAGGACGGCGGCAGCGGCGCCGTGGCGTCGATCGCCGCCCTGGCCCCGCGCGGCACGATCAGCCGGCGCGCGTGCAGCAGCATCGCCGGCCCGCCCCCGAACTCCGGCGCGCCATAGACCGGATCGCCCAGGATCGCGGCCCCCAGGCCGGCGGCGGCATGCACGCGGATCTGATGCGTCCGCCCCGTCTCCGGCATGAACGCCACCAGCGCCCGCGTGCCCCGCACGGCCAGCCGTTCCCAGCGGGTGCGCGCCGGCTTGCCGTTCGCATCCGGCACGATCCGCCAGCCGGCTTCGCGCGTGGAGACCTTGGCGAGCGGCATGTCGATCAGCCCGCTGGCCGCCTGCGGCACCGGCGAGACGACCGCCCAGTAGGTCTTGCCGACCGACGCCGCCTCGAACGCGGCGGCGAAGCGGCGATGGGCCTTGGGGTTGCGCGCCAGCAGCAGGCAGCCGGACGTGTCCCGATCCAGCCGGTGCACCGCGCTCGGCTGCCGCTGAAAGCCCATGCGCAGGCTGTCGAGATGATTCTCCAGGCTCAGCGTGCCGTCGCGCACCGCCGTCACCGGCAGGCCGGCGGGCTTGTCGAGAACGATCGCCTCGGCATCGATGAAGAGGATCCGGTCGGCCAGCATCCGCGCGTCCTTGCCCGAGCCTTCCGACATGCTGGATGCCCCGTGAGGATTCGAACCTCAATTGACGGAGTCAGAGTCCGTAGTCTTACCTTTAGACGACGGGGCAGCAGCGGACCGCGCGATAGGCGGCGGGCAGAGGCGTGTCAACGCGCTTTCGCCGCCGCCCTTGCCGCCCGGCCGGGCGCCGTCTAGGCTGGCACCCAAGTGCCGGCAATCTTTGCCGACGATATGAGAAGTGACAGACGATGGCGCACCAGCCCGAAGCGGCCGCGCCGCCCGCCGGCCCGCTGCCGGGCGGATCGGCATCGGCCCCCCACCCCCGCCCGCCCGCGCGCCGCACCTATGCGGCGCTCGATCTCGGCACCAACAATTGCCGCCTGCTCGTCGCCCGGCCCGTCGACGACGGCTTTGTCGTTGTCGACGCCTTCTCCCGCATCGTCCGGCTGGGCGAGGGGCTGGGCGCGACCGGCCGGCTGGGCGAGGCGGCGATGGATCGCGCCGTCTCCGCCCTCTCGGTCTGCGCCGACAAGCTGCGCCGCCGCCACGTCAGCCTCGTCCGCTCGGTCGCGACGGAGGCGTGCCGCCGCGCCGCCAACGGCCGCGCCTTCGTCGAACGGGTGCATCGCGAGACCGGAATCCAGCTGGAGATCATCTCGGCCGAGCAGGAGGCGCGGCTCGCCGTCATCGGCTGCCACGCTCTGCTGGAGCCGGGCGACGGGCCGGCGCTGATCTTCGACATCGGCGGCGGCTCCACCGAGCTGGTGCTGATCGATCCCGGCGCCGGCGAGCCGCGCATCATCGACTGGTTCAGCGCCCCCTGGGGCGTCGTCTCGCTCACCGAGAGCGAGACGCACGAGGTGGCGGACGAGGACGCACGGCTGGCGGCCTATGCGCGGATGCGCGGCCGCGTGGCCGATGCCTTCGCCGGCTTCGCGAGCGCGCTGCGGGCGCGCGGGGCGGAGCCGCGGCGGCTGCTGGGCACCAGCGGCACCGTCACCACCCTCGCCAGCCTGCACCTGGAGCTGCCGAGCTACGATCGCCGCGCGATCGACGGCCTCGTCGTGCCGGCGGCGGCGATGCGCGGCATCAGCACGCGCCTGTCCGCCATGTCGCTGGCGGAGCGCGCGACGCTCGCCTGCATCGGCCAGGAGCGCGCCGACCTGGTCGTCGCCGGCTGCGCCATCCTGGAAGCTATCCTCGATCTGTGGCCGGCCGACCGCCTCGGCGTCGCCGATCGCGGCATCCGCGAGGGCATCCTCCGCTCGCTGATGGCGCGGGACCATGGCGGCGGGCGCCGGCCATGAGGCCGAACGATGAGTAGGGGCGGATCGGGCGGGCGCCAGCGCGTCAAGACCGGGCGCGGCCGCACCGCCTCCTCCACCCGCTGGCTGGAGCGTCAGCTGAACGACCCCTATGTGCGCCGCGCCAAGGCGGAGGGCTATCGCTCCCGCGCGGCGTACAAGCTGATCGAGCTGGACGAGCGGTTCGGCCTGCTGCGCGGCGTCACCCGCGTGATCGATCTCGGCATCGCACCCGGCGGCTGGGCGCAGGTGGTGCGCCGGCAGGCGCCCAAGGCGGCGGTGGTCGGCATCGATCTGCTGCCGGTCGATCCGATCGACGGCGTCGTCATCCTGCAGATGGACTTCATGGACGAGGCCGCACCCGAACGGCTCGCGACGGAACTCGGCGGCCTGGCGGACCTGATCCTGTCGGACATGGCGGCGAACACCGTCGGCCATCCGCAGACCGATCACCTGCGCACGATGGCGCTGGTCGAGGCCGGCTGCGCCTTTGCCGCCGAGATGCTGCGGCCCGGAGGCGCCTACGTCGCCAAGGTGCTGGCCGGGGGCGCCGACAATGACCTGGTGGCCGAGCTGAAGCGCCTGTTCGCCACGGTGAAGCATGCCAAGCCGCCGGCCAGCCGCAAGGATTCGTCGGAATGGTATGTGATCGCGCAAGGGTTCAAGGGCGCCCCGGCGGCGACGAACCCGCCCGCCTGAGGCGCGGCGCGCCCGGGCCGCGTCAGCGCGGCGCGAACGGCACGATCATCGGCACGCGCGCGGAATAGGCGTCGTAGTCGGCCGCGCCGAGCTCGCGCCGCAGCAGATCCTCCTCGCGGCCGGCCTTGGCCAGCAGCACGATCGTCAGCACGGCCGCCCCCGCCAGCGCCGCCGGCGTCGCCCGCAGCAGCGCCAGCGCCCAGGCGGCCGCGATGAAGCCGGTGTAGATCGGGTGGCGCACCAGCGCGTAGGGGCCGCTCGCCACCACGCGATGCCCCTCGCGCAACGTCATCATGCCGGACCAGAGCCGGCCGAGATGCACCCGCGCCCACCAGGCGAAGGCGAAGGCGGCGATCTCCGCCGCCAGCAGCGGCCACGCCAGCAGCGCCGGATCACGCCACAGCGGCGGCCCGCTCAGCGGCGGTCGGGCGAACAGCAGCGTGAAGGCGGCGGCGAAGGCCAGTATGTAGCCCAGGCTCAGCCGCAGCGTGGCGCGGGAGCGTGCGGCACCCGTCCACAAAGCGGCACCCCACCAGCTTGCGAGGAAGACGAGCCACAGCGCAAAGGCGAGCGGGCCGGCGCCCACCTCAGCCTTCCAGATCGAGGAAGGCGATCACATCATTGTCGGTCGCCAAATAGAGGCCCTCCTGCATCTCGGCCGGCTGGCATCGGGCCAGCGTCACCGCCTCGCCGAGCGGGCCGTAGAACAGGGTCTGCGCGCCGCCATCCCCTTCATCGAGATGGTAGAGCCGCACCGAGACCGTATCGGAGACCGTCCGCATCGCGTCACCATGCGGCCGCATCCGCTCGCCCGCAAGCGGCGGCAGGGTTAAGCCGATCTATACCGGCGCCGCCCTAAGCGGGCGACCGCACGACAGGGCGGACCGATGACGAACCAGCCGACGACGACGCAGTCGATGACCACGCAGCCGGCGCGCCGAGCCGAACCCATGCCCGCCGCCGAACGCACGCTCTGGCCCGTGCTGCTGGCGCTGCTGGGCGCGGTGGCGCTGGCGATCGGCTGGGTCGGCTTCATCGCCTCGGACGATTCGCTCTACTTCGCCGGCGCGATGCGCTGGCTGACGGACGGGCCGTCGCCCGGGCTCGATCACTGGTCCACCCGCTTCCCACTGATCCTCTCCTTCGCCGCCGCCCTGCGCCTGCTGGGCGAGGGGTTCGCGGCGTTCGCCGCCACGGCGGTGGCGTGGCATGTGGCGCTGGTGGCGCTGGCGGGCGCGCTGGCGGCGCGGATCGGCGGGGCGCGCGCGGGCTGGATCGCGGCCATCCTGATCGCCACGATGCCGGTGATCGTCAGCCATGCCTCCACCGTCTCCTGCGATCTGGCGGAGGCGTGCTTCCTGCTCGCCGGCGCGTGGCTGCTGTGCGCCGAAGGCGGCGGCCGCGATGCCCTCACGCGCGCTCTGGCCGGCGGCCTCTGCTTCGGCCTCGCCATCCTGTGCCGGGAGACGGCGCTGCTGGCGCTCGTCGCCTTCGGCCCGCTGTTCCTGCTCGGCCGGCCGATCGATCGCCGCCTGCTGCTGGCGGCCGGCATCGGCATCGCTCTGGTGCTGGGGCTGGAAATGCTGTTCCAGCAGGCGATGACGGGCGATCCGCTGCACCGCTACGCCCTCGCCTTCAATCATGACGACCATATCGATCGCGCCGCCAATCTGGAGGGCAATGTCCTGCTCCACCCTGCGATCGATCCGCTGCTGGTGCTGCTGGTGAACGACGATTTCGCCCTGCTGTTCTGGCTGGCCGCCGCCGCCCTGGGCTGCGGCGCCCTGCGCGGGCTGCCGGCGGAGGGCCGCCGCCGGCTGGCCGTACTCGGCGCGATGGCGCTGGCGAACTTCCTGATCGTGGCGGTGCTCTACCACAAGCTGGTGCTCAATCCGCGCTACTTCACCCTGCCCGCCATCGTCGCCGCCTTCGTACTGGCGGTATGGCTGGCACGGCTGCCCCGCCTGCCGCGCGCGGCGCTGCTGGCGCTGACGGTCGCGACGAACCTGCTGATGCTCAGCGTCGGCAACGCCCACCCGCGCTGGGCGCTGGAGGCGACGGTCGCGGCAGGAGCGGCGAACCGGCACGCGATCGTGCGGGCCGATCCGGACGTCGTCGCCCGCGCCTATCTGCCGCTGCGCTTCGGCGGCATCGCCAACGTGCGCCCCGCCCCCGCCACGCCCGGCGACCTGCTGGTCACGGAGCAGCCGCCGGTCGATCCCACCTTTCCGGTCGCGCGCTACCCCGCGCCGCCCACGCGGCTCGGCGCGCTGGTGGAGGCGCTCGGGATGCAGTCGCTGGTGCCGTCGCCGATCGCCCGCCGCCTGCTCCACCCGAGCCCGGACGCCTTTCTGGTGCGGGTGCCGCCCGGCCCGCGCGCGCCGGCCTGAGCTCTCGGCCTAGAGCCCCGCGCGTCCGCGCTGCCGGCGCCTATCCGCCGGTGCCGGCGCGCACCTCGGCGATCGCCTTCTTCAGCGCGTCATAGCCCACCGCGCCGTTCAGCACCTGATCGCCCACGACGAAGCTCGGCGTGCCGGAGAGATTGAGCGATCGGGCGAGCTCCACATTCTTGCCGATCTCGGCGGCGATGTCGGCGGCACCCTCGCCGCCCGCCTTCACCCCGCTCGCGTCGCGCGCCTTGGCCACCGTCGCCGTGGCCGGCCGCCCGGCCGCATACATGCGGCGGTGGAAATCGAGGAAGCGGCCCTGCTTGGCGGCGACGAGGCTGGCCTTGGCCGCCTCCTCGCTGCCCGGACCCAGGATCGGCAGCTCCCGGAACACGATGCGCAGCCGCTTGTCCTCGGCCAGCAGCCGGTCGATGTCCGGCACCGACTTGCGGCAGTAGCCGCACGCATAATCGAAGAACTCGACGAGGGTGACGTCGCCGTTCGGCGCGCC
The DNA here is from genome assembly GCF_009739515.1 of Sphingomonas profundi. NCBI lineage: Bacteria > Pseudomonadati > Pseudomonadota > Alphaproteobacteria > Sphingomonadales > Rhizorhabdaceae > Alterirhizorhabdus > Alterirhizorhabdus profundi. The sequence goes on along the minus strand of NZ_CP046535.1, from coordinate 507,813 downwards.
GGCCCAGGCGCCGGCGAATGGCGTCTCGATCTCCTTGCGGCTCGAACTGACGAGCTTGCCGGTCTCGCGCTGCTGCAGCTTCGCCATCGCCTCCGGGATGATCTCGGGATGAGCGAGGATATAGTCGCGCACCACCTGCTCCATCGCCGCGCGATCGCCGGCGGCGGGCGAGACCGCGCCCGTCGCCACCGCCATCGCCGCCGCCCCGCCGACGATCCCGATCAGTCCCGCCATCCACATCCTGCCCGTGCCGTTCATCGCTTCCTGCTACCCGCAATCTCGGCGCGCGACGACAGGGCGATGTCCTCCGCCCGCAGATAATCGGGCGTGCCCTCCGGTATGCCGCGCAGCGCCGTCTCGGCCTGGCCAAGCGCGAGCTTCGGATTGCCCTGCAGGCTGTAGCGCATGGCCGTCGCCAGCGAGGCCCGGGCGATGTCGCCCTCGTGCGCGTAGACGATGCCCAGCTGATACCAGGCGAACGGATTGTCCTCGTCGCGCTGGACGGACGTGCGCAGCACCTTCTGCGCCTCCACGAAATTGGCCGGATCCTCGGTGGCGATCAGCGCGTGGCCGAAGGTGGAGGCGATCAGCGGGGCCGAGTTGGTGCGGCTCACCGCCTCGCGCAGCGGCACCAGCGCATCCTTGGGGCGACCCGATTCGAGCAGCACCTGCCCCTTCAGCTCCAGGAAATAGGGGTCGTGCGGCGCCACCGCCAGCAGCGCGTCCGCCTCCTTCAGCGCCTGATCGGGATAGGCGCTCTTGTGCCACGCATAGGCCCGCGCATAATGGGCCGGCACGCTGGTGTCGGTCACGGGATAGTGGCGCAGCGTGGTCGTCGGGTCGTCGACATAGCCGGCCAGCTTTGCCTTGATCCGCTGGAAGCGCGCCTCCAGCGCCGGATCGGTCCGCGCGTTCCACGCCGGCGACTTCTTATACTCCGCCTCCAGCACCTCGACGCGATCGGCCGACATCGGGTGGGTCTGCGCATAGGGATCGGTGTTCGCGTAGCTGGACGACAGGCGATATTCCTGCTGCCGCAGCTTCTGGAAGAAGGCGATCGATCCCTTGCCGGATATGCCGGCCTTGGCGAGGAAGCTGGCGCCGGCCGCGTCCGCGCTCGATTCCTGCGTGCGGCTGAACGCCAGGAACTTGCCCATCGCCGCCTGCTGCCCGGCCGAGAGGATGCCCATTCCCGCCTCCGCCCCGCCCGCCGCGATGGCGGCGGCGCCCAGCAGCAGCGAGAGGATGCTGATCCCGCTCGCCACCTTCATGCCCTCGCCGAAGCGGACGATGTGGCCGCCGGTGATGTGGCCAAGCTCGTGCGCGATCACGCCCTGCACCTGGTTGGCGTTGTCGGCGGCGGTGATCAGGCCCGAATGGACGTAGATCACCTGTCCGCCGGCGACGAAGGCGTTGATCTCCTTGTCCTGCAGCAGCACCACCTTGGTGCCCGCCACCTCCGGCCCGGCGGCGGCGATGATGGGCCGCGCCAGATCGGCGAGCAGCGCCTCGGTCTCGGCATCGCGCAGCACCGACTGGGCCATGGCCGGCCGTGCCGAGAGCATAACGGCCAGCAGCAGCGCGACGGCCGCGCGCCAGAACGTGGTGAGGGAAGGGAGCCGGCGCGCCATCATCGGCCTGATAGGCGGATCGCGCCTGAACCGCTGCTGAAATCACCGCCGCTGAAAACGCCGGAGCTGAAATCGCCGCTGCTGAAATCGTCCTGAACGGAGGGAGGCCCGCGCCACCCCGCGCCGCGCCCGATCGGGGGCGGCACGGGGCGGCGGCGGGCCTCGCTGCTCATCGCCGGCGCGGACGTTACGCGCCGAAGGTGCGCTGCCACCAGCCGCGGCGGGGCGACCCGCCGGCATCGGTCGCCGCATCGTCGCCGGGCGCGTCGGTGGCGGCATCGTCGTCCGTCGCCGGGTTCACCGCGAGCGTCTCGTCGAGCACCGCCGCGATCGGCTCGGCGGCGGGCGTCGCCTCGGGCGCGGGCTCCGCCTTGCGGCGGGTGCGGCGCGGCTTCGGCTGGGGTTCCGCCGGCACCTCCTCCGCAGCCGCCGGTTCGGCCGCGTCCGCGCCGACGGCATCGTCGGCCTTCTTGCGGCGCGGGCGGCGAGCCTTCGGCGCGACCGCCGGCTCCGACACGGTCGGCATCACGGGCGATGCCTGCACCCGCGCCTCCGCACCGGCGGCGCCGTCCGCCTCGCCGGTTCCGGCCGGCGCGGCGTCCGCCTCGGCCGACACGGGCTCGCTCGCCGCGTCCTTGCGGGCGCGGGGGCGGCGGCGGGCACGCGGCGCGGCCTGCTCCTCCACCGCGGCGACCGCCTCGGGCGACGCCTCGCTGGCGGCGAGCGGCGCGTCGGCACCCTCGTCGGCCGGCTCGACCGCGTCGACGGCCGCCGCCTGCTCCTCGACCGCCTCGACGGCCGCATCGCTGGCGACGCTGCCCTCGACGGGCTCCTCCTCGCCGGTCGCCTCGGCGGCGACCTCCTCGCCCGCGCGGCGGCGGCCACCGCGACGGCCGCGACGGCCCCGGCGGCGCTTGGCCTCGCCATCCTCCTCGGATGCCGGATCGTCGCTCGCCTCGGCCTCGACCGGCTCGATCAGGCCTTCCTCGATCGCGGCGGCGTCCTCGGCGGCCTCGGCCTCGCTCTCCTCGCCCTCGCCGGGTACGACATCGCCGGCGGCCAGCTCCTCGCCCTCCTCGCGGCGCCCGCCACGACGGCGGCGACGGCGGCGGCGGCGCCCGCCGCCGTCGCCTTCCTCGCGATCGCCGCGCTCGGGCCGATCGCCGCGCTCGGCGCGTTCCGGCTCCTCCTCGTTCTCGGACTCGAAGGTCTCCTCCTCCTCGTCCTCGATCGGCTCCTCGTCATCGTCCTGATCGACGACGATCGGCGCCGGCAGCTTCGGCGGATAGGCCGGCGGCGGACCGCCGCTCTCCACCGACATGCGCGCACCCTCGATCGATCCGTCGGGCAGGATCTCGATCAGCACGCCGTAGCGGTCCTCGATCTCGGCCAGTTCGGCGCGCTTGCGGTTGAGCACGTAGAAGGCCGCCTCGGTGGACGCGCGCAGGCACAGCCGGCTGCCGCGACCGCGCGCCGCCTCGTCCTCCAGCATGCGCAAGGCCGATACGCCGGCCGAGGATGCGGTGCGCACCAGGCCGGTCGCGTCGCAGTGCGGGCACGGCCGCGTCGATGCCTCCAGCACGCCGGTGCGGATGCGCTGGCGGCTCATCTCGAACAGACCGAACGAGGAGATGCGGCCGACCTGGATGCGCGCGCGGTCGTTCCGCAGCGCCTCCTTCATCGCCTTCTCCACCTTCCGGTTGTTCGAATTATTCTCCATGTCGATGAAGTCGATCACGACCAGCCCGGCCATGTCGCGCAGGCGCAGCTGGCGGGCGATCTCGTGCGCCGCCTCAAGGTTGGTCATCAGCGCCGTCTGCTCGATATTATGCTCGCGCGTGGACCGGCCGGAGTTGATGTCGATCGAGACGAGCGCCTCGGTCGGGTTGATGACCAGGTAGCCGCCCGATTTCAGCTGCACCAGCGGCTGGTACATCGCCGACAGCTGCTCCTCCACGCCGAACCGCTGGAACAGCGGCACCACGTCCGAATAGGGCGTGATCTTGCGGCTGTGGCCCGGCATCAGCAGCTTCATGAAGCTGCGCGCCGCGTAGAAGCCGTCCGCCCCTTCAACGAGGATCTCGTCGATGTCGCGGTTGTAGATGTCGCGGATGGCGCGCTTGATGAGGTCGCTGTCGCCGTAGATCTCGGCCGGGGCGGAGGCCTGGAGCGTCGTCTCGCGGATCGTGTCCCACAGTCGGGCGAGATAGTCGAAGTCGCGCTTGATCTCGCTCTTGCTGCGCTGGAGCCCGGCGGTGCGGACGATGCAGCCCATCGTCTTCGGCAGGTTCAGCTCCGCCATGATCGACTTCAGCCGCTTGCGATCGGACGCGTTCGAGATCTTGCGGCTGATGCCGCCGCCGTGGCTGGTGTTCGGCATCAGCACGCAGTAGCGGCCGGCCAGCGACAGATACGTGGTGAGCGCCGCGCCCTTGTTGCCGCGCTCCTCCTTCACCACCTGCACCAGCAGCACCTGCCGCCTGCGGATCACGTCCTGGATCTTGTAGCGGCGGCGCAGGTTCATGCGCTTGTTGCGCAGCGCCTCCACCGCCGTGTCGTCGCCGCCGCCAACGCTGGAGCGGCGCGGGCGCGCGGCCTCGCCCTCCTCGCCGTCGCCGCGCTCGGCGTCGGCCGGGGCGCCGTCGCCCTCGTCCTCATACTCGTCGCCGCGATCATCCTCATGGTCGTGGTCGTGGTCGTGATCGTGGTCGTCGTCATCGTCGCCGCGCAACGCCTCTTCCTCGGCGGCGTGCTCCGCTTCCTCGCGCAGCAGCGCGTCGCGATCCTCCTTGGGGATCTGGTAGTAATCGGGGTGGATTTCGGAGAAGGCGAGGAAGCCGTGGCGGTTGCCGCCATAATCCACGAAGGCGGCCTGCAGCGACGGCTCGACGCGCGTCACCTTGGCCAGATAGATATTGCCCTTGAGCTGCTTGCGCTCGGCGGATTCGAAGTCGAACTCCTCGATCCGGTTACCTTTTACGACCGCCACGCGGGTTTCTTCCCGGTGGCGCGCATCGATCAGCATGCGGGTGGTCATTCACATATCTCCGGGCGCGTGCGCCGTCCGCTGGCAAGCGGCGGGACGCGCGATAGAAGGGGGAGACGCGCCTGATCGCCGTCGCGGCGGGCGTCATCGTCCCGGTTGGGATGGGAAATCGTGCCTCTGCGGCATCGCCATCCCCAGCGCGGTCCGCGCCGGGAAAACAGCCCCGCGCCCACACGCCGCGACCCGGAGGGCGGCTGGCGGGATCGGGGAACAAATGGCTCATGCAGCGTCAACCTAGAAGGCCGGCGGAGTATCGCCGGCGCCTTGTCCGTGCGGCTGCCATTCCTGTCAGAGACATGATCCGCCCGGACTTTCGCTGCTAGCATCTGCACAGGCGAGGGGCAACCTAAAGCTCCGCGCGCCGCAAGCTTTGGTTAACCCTGAAGATTAACCTTGATTTGAGCCGTCGGGCGTACCGCCGGCGCGAACGCAGGAACAGGCATCGGGGGCATCAGGATGGATTTCCGCTGGACCGGCGGCGGCCATGGGCGGCAAGCTGGGCGCATGCTCGCCACCCTGCTCGTCGCCGCCGGCCTGCTCGCAAGCCAGCCCGCCCCCGCGGCGATCACCGGCCTGCAGGTCGTGAACGGCGAGGTGCAGCTACACTTCGACGACGCGGCCCGGCTGCGGACCGCCGCCTTCCGCGCCCGCCCGCCCAGCGGCGGCGAGCGGGCGAGCGTGCGCGTGCCGATCGAGCCGCCACTGCCGGCGGAGGCGGCGCCGCCGCCCGTCGTCAGCGGCGCGCGCGGGCGGAACCGGCCGTTGGTGGTGATCGATGCCGGCCATGGCGGGCACGATCCCGGCGCGCCCGGCGTCGACGGCCGGCATCGCGAGAAGGAGGCGACGCTGCAGATCGCCCGCGCCATACGCGACGAGCTGAAATCCTCCGGCCGCGTGCGCGTGGCGCTGACCCGCGACGACGACCGCTTCCTGATCCTGGGCGAGCGGCGCGAGATCGCCCGGCGGCTGAAGGCCGACCTGTTCATCTCGATCCACGCGGACAGCGCACCGAACCCCGCCGCGCGCGGCGCGACGATCTACACCCTGTCCGAGGTCGCCTCCGATCGCGTCGCCGCCCAGCTGGCCGCGCGGGAGAATAGGGCGGACATACTGAACGGCGTCAATCTCGGCGGCGAGACGAGCGAGGTCTCCTCGATCCTGCTCGATCTCGCCCAGCGCGAGACGATGAACGTCTCGGCCGCCTTTGCCGCCCTGCTGCAGCGCGAGATGTCGCCCACCGTGCCGTTCCGCACGGAGTTCCACCGCTTCGCCGGGCTCGTCGTGCTGAAGGCGCCCGACGTGCCCTCGGTGCTGCTGGAAACCGGCTACATGTCGAACACGGAGGACGAGAAGAAGCTGTTCTCGCGCGACTATCAGCGCGACATCGCCATCGGCGTGCGTCGCGCGGTGGAGACCCACTTCGCCCGCCGCATGGCGAGGAATTAGGGTCCGCGCCGCCACGGGGGGATCAACGGCTGGCAAAGCCGCCACAAAATGCTAGAGCCCGCCGGGTCATGGATGAACCGGCCGCCGAGAAGATGCACATCCGTCTGCGGCGCGAGGCGGACGGGGCACGCGGCGCCTTCCAGCGATTGTTCCGCAGCCGGATCGTCCGGGCGCTCGTCGCGCTGCTGCTGGTGGGGCTGGTGGCCGGCGGCGCGATGTGGTTCGTCTTCGCGCGCGGGCTGCCGTCCGCCGACACGCTGCTCACCTACGAGCCGCCGCTGCCCACCAACGTGCGCGGGATCGACGGCACGCCCGTCCACACCTTCGCGCGCGAGCGGCGGGTGGAGCTGGCGTTCGACGAATATCCCCCGCTGCTCGTCCGCGCCTATCTGTCGGCCGAGGACAAGACCTTCTTCGAGCATAGCGGCATCGACTATCCGGGCCTCGCCGGCGCGGTGGTGGATTACGTGTCCAAGATCGGCTCCGGCCGGCGTGCCAAGGGCGGCTCCACGATCACCCAGCAGGTCGCCAAGAACCTGCTGGTAGGCGACGAATATTCGGTCGCCCGCAAGATCCGCGAGGCGATTCTCGCCCACCGGATCGAGAGCGCGCTTTCCAAGCAGCAGATTCTGGAGCTCTACCTCAACCAGATCTTCCTCGGGCGGAACGCCTATGGCGTGCAGTCGGCCGCGCGCGCCTACTTCGCCAAGGACGTGGGCGAGCTGACCCTGCCCGAAATGGCGTATCTCGCGATCCTGCCGAAAGCGCCGGCCAACTACAGCCCGGAACGGCACGCCGATCGCGCGATCGAACGGCGGAACTGGGTGCTCGGCCAGATGGCCGGCAACCGCTTCATCACGCCGGCGCAGGCGCGCGCGGCGCAGGGTGCGCCGCTCGGCATCGTCGGCCGGCAGGCGCCCGAGCGGCAGGATGCCGGCGGCTACTTCATGGAGGAGGTGCGCCGCCAGCTGATCGACCGCTATGGCGAGGCGGCCAAGGACGGGCCGTACAGCGTCTATTCGGGCGGGCTGTGGATCCGCTCCTCCTTCGATCCGGCGATCCAGAAGGCGGCGGAGACGGCGCTGCGCGACGGCCTGGTGCGCTACGATCGCGGCAAGGGGTGGAGTGGACCGATCCGCCAGATAGATCCCGCCGGCAACTGGGCCGCCATCTTGGCCCAGATCGGCGTCGGCTATGAGGAGTGGCGCGCCGCCGTCATCCTGTCCAAGCAGGGGCGCGAGGCCGAGCTCGGCTTCGCCGACGGCAGCACCGGCACCCTGCCCGCTTATGCCGCGACGATGCCGAAGCGCGGCGTGGGCGGGCAGGCGTTCGACTTCATGAAGCCGGGCGACGTGATCGCGGTGAAACGCGAGGGCGGGGCGTGGAGCCTGCGCAACATCCCGGCCGTGTCCGGCGGCATGGTGGTGGAGAATCCGCACACCGGCCAGATCCTGGCGATGCAGGGCGGCTTCGACGCCAAGGGCGCCTCGTTCAACCGGGCGACGCAGGCGCTGCGCCAGCCGGGCTCCAGCTTCAAGCCGTTCGTCTACGCGACGGCGCTGGAGAACGGCATGACCCCGGCCTCGATCATCGTCGACGGGCCGTTCTGCGTCTACCAGTCGGCCCGGCTCGGCCGCAAATGCTTCCGCAACTTCTCCGGCGGCAATGCCGGCCCGCAAACGATGCGCTGGGGCGTCGAGCAGTCGCGCAACCTGATGACGGTGCGCACCGCCAGCATGACCGGCATGAAGAAGATCGTGAAGACCGCGCACGACATGGGCATCGGCGACTATCCCGCCGTCCTCGCCATCTCGCTCGGCGCCGGCGAGACGACCGTGCTGCGCATGACCAACGGCTATTCGATGCTGGCCAATCAGGGCCGGCTGCTGAAACCGACATTGATCGACTATGTGCAGGATCGCCGCGGCAAGGTGATCTGGAAGGCCGATACGCGCCCCTGCGAGGGCTGCAACGCGAAGGACTATGCCGGCCAGCCAATGCCCCGCCCGCGTGCCCGCAGCAAGCAGGCGATCGACGCGATGAGCGCGTACCAGACGGTGCACATCATGGAAGGCGTGATTCAGCGCGGCACCGCCGTCACCCTGCGCGATCTCGGCCGGCCGCTGTTCGGCAAGACGGGCACCACCACCGGCCCCACCAACGTGTGGTTCGTCGGCGGATCGGCGGATCTCGTCGCGGGCGTGTATCTCGGCTACGATCAGCCGCGCCCGCTCGGCGGCTATGCCCAGGGCGGCACCATCGCCGCGCCGATCTTCAAGCAGTTCGCCCAGGTGGCGATGAAGGACATGGCCGTCGTGCCGTTCCGCGCGCCCGCCGGCATCCGCATGGTGCGGATCGATCGCCGATCCGGCCGCCGCGTGTTCGGCGCCTGGCCCTCCGCCGAGCCCAAGGCGGCGGTGATCTGGGAGGCGTTCAAGCCCGAGAGCGAGCCGCGCCGCACGATCCGCCGCGAGGAGCTGGTGAAGCGCAACGACAGTCCCGCCGTCAAGCGCGCCGAGTCCAACCGCGACAGCGACTTCCTGCAGAGGGAGGGCGGGATTTACTAGGGCCGCGGCCGGCCCCATATCCCAGGTACAACTTCTAAGGCCCGCGGACCCGCGGCCGCACGAACAATCAGGAGCAGGACAGATGCGCGCCGAAGCGCAAGCCCATGTCGACAAGATCAACGATGCGCTCGCGCTCCTCCGCCGTTTCCTCGACTGGGATCGCGCGCTGCGCCGGCTCGACGAGCTGAACAACAAGGTCGAGGATCCGACCCTCTGGAACGATCCGAAGGCCGCGCAGGACGTGATGCGCGAGCGCCGGCGGCTGGACGAGGCGATCGGCGCCACCCGCGCGATCGAGACCGAGCTCAGCGACACGGTCGAGCTGATGGACATGGCCGAGGCCGAGGGCGACGGCGCGCTCGTCGACGATGGCGTCGCCGCCCTCGCCGCGCTGGCCGGCCGCGCCGATACCGACAAGGTGAAGGCGCTGCTCGCCGGCGAGGCCGATGCCAACGACACCTATATCGAGGTGAATGCCGGCGCCGGCGGCACCGAGAGCCAGGACTGGGCCGGCATGCTGCAGCGCATGTATACGCGCTGGGGCGAGCGGCGCGGGCTGAAGGTGGAACTGATCGACCACCATTCCGGCGAGCAGGCCGGCATCAAGTCCGCCACCCTGCTGCTGAAGGGCGAGAACGCCTACGGCTACGCCAAGACGGAGAGCGGGGTGCACCGCCTCGTCCGCATCAGCCCCTATGATTCGGCCGCCCGCCGCCACACGAGCTTCGCCTCCGTATGGGTCTACCCGGTCGTCGACGACAATATCGAGGTCGACTATAACGAGAGCGACCTGCGGATCGACACCTATCGCGCGTCGGGCGCCGGCGGCCAGCACATCAACACCACCGATTCGGCGGTGCGCATCACCCACATGCCCACCGGCATCGTCGTGCAGTGCCAGAACCAGCGATCGCAGCACAAGAACAAGGCGGAGGCGTTCAACCAGCTGCGCGCCCGCCTCTACGAGCGCGAGCTCGCCATCCGCGAGCAGGCCGCCAATGCCGAGAATGCCGCCAAGACGGACATCGGCTGGGGCCACCAGATCCGCAGCTACGTGCTCCAGCCCTATCAGCTGGTGAAGGATCTGCGCACCGGCGTCACCTCCACGGCCCCGGCCGAGGTGCTGGACGGCGCGCTCGATCCGTTCATGGCGGCCGCTCTCTCGCAGCGGGTGACGGGCGAGAAGGTCGCCGTGGAGGATGTCGACTGATGGTGCGCGGCGCGGGAAGCACGGCGATCCTGCTGTTCGCGTCGCTGGCGAGCTGCGGCTCGGCCAAGCCGAGGACGGACGCCGACGTCTCCTCCCGCCTGTTTCCCGAGGCACACCGCCCGGTGGCGCCGATCGTCTCCAGCCGCTTCTCCACCGAGGAGGATCGCGATCGCATCCGGGAGGCGGGCACGGTGATGGACAAGGCCGGCATCGCCCGCGGCATGACGGTGGCCGATATCGGCGCCGGCGAAGGCTATTACACGGTCCGCCTGGCCCAGCGCGTCGGCAAGAGCGGGCGGGTGCTGGCCGAGGACATCGTGCCGGCCGTGCGCGACACGCTGGCCGAGCGGGCCACGCGCGAGCGGCTCGACAATGTCAGCGTCCGCCTGGGATCGCCGGCCGATCCGAAGCTGCCGGCCAACAGCTTCGACCGCGTCTTCATGGTGCACATGTACCATGAGATCGCCGCGCCCTACGAGTTCCTCTGGCGGCTGCGCCCGTCGCTGCGCAACGGCGGCCGCATCGTTCTGGTCGATGCCGACCGGCCGACCTCGCAGCACGGCACGCCGCCCGCCCTGCTCGACTGCGAGATGCGCGCGGTGGGCTATACAAGGGTGACGCGGATGACGCTGCGCGCGGCCGACGCCTATCTCGCATTGTACGAGGCGGCCGGCCCGCGACCGGCGCCGGAGACGATCGTTCCCTGCACGATGGCCGGCACCGCCGGCTGAGCCTCAGAGCAGGCCCATGGCGCACATGCTGCGCCAATCGTCGCCCGCGAAGATCAGGTGATCGAGCAGCCGGACGTTCAGCCGCCGCATCAGCCCCGCCAGCGTGCGGGTGGAGATCAGATCCTGCCGGCTCGGAGCCGGATCGCCGCTCGGATGATTGTGGCCGATCACCAGCCCCGCCGAGTCCAGCAGCAGCGCATCCCGCACCAGCGCGCGCATCGGGAACGTGATCGCGTTGCACAGATGCGAATCGTGCAGCCGCAGGCCGATCAGCCGCCGCTCGCCATCGAGATGCGCGACGCAGAGCGTCTCATGGGCCTTTTCCCGGAATGCAGGCGCGAAGAGGGCCGTCGCCGCGGCCACCCCATCGACCCTCACCGCCTCATCCAAGATCGCCGCTGCCGGCATGCCCATCCTCACCCCAGGGAATTGGACAGTGCCGCACCGATTTGGTCGGGAGGAAGCCGAAGCTACTCCGTTTCCGCAGTTACGGGAGGGTTACACGGGAGAAAGTGTCCACTTTGGACCAAGCGCCTGTCCGAGCCGTCCTCCGCGTTCGCGCGATCCGGCGCGTGCATGCGCTGATCGCGGTTGGCGACACGCTTATTCTCTGCGAGACGCGCCGCATGATCGATCCCGAGCATCAATATCTGTCGCTGGTGGACGCGGTTCTGTCCCGCGGCGACCGGCGGGTGGACCGGACCGGCGTCGGCACGCTGGCGCTGTTCGGCGCGCTGCTGCGCTTCGATCTCTCCGACGGTCGCGCCCCGATCCTGACCACCAAGCGCGTCTACTGGAAGACGGCGGTGAAGGAGATGCTCTGGTTCCTCACCGGCGACACCAGCATCCGCCCGCTGCTGCGGCAGAATGTCCGCATCTGGAGCGACTGGCCGCTCGCCCGCTACCGCGCCGAGACCGGCGATCCGATCGACCAGCCCGCATTCGAGCGGCGGATATTGGAGGATGACGCCTTCGCCGCGCGCTGGGGCGATCTCGGCCCCGTCTACGGCAAGCAGTGGCGCCGCTGGCTGGGGCCGGACGGCCGCGAGCACGACCAGATCGCCGCCCTCGTCACCGGTCTGCGCGAGACGCCGGCCAGCCGCCGGCTGCTCTTCCACGGCTGGAACGTGGCGGATCTCGGCGCGATGGCGCTGCCGCCGTGCCACATGGTCTACCAATATCATGTGACGCAGGACGGGCGGCTGGATTGCCTGCTCTACCAGCGGTCCTGCGATCTGTTCCTCGGCGCCGCGTTCAACTTCGTCGGCGCATCGGCGTTGCTGCTGATGCTGGCCGATCAGGCGGGGCTGCGGCCCGGCGAGCTGGTGTGGGTCGGCGGCGACGTCCACCTCTATACCAACCACGTCGATCAGGCCCGCGCCCAAATCGCGCGCGCGCCACGCGGCTTTCCGTCGATGCGCCTCACCCGCCGGGCGGACAGCATCGACGGCTATGCGATCGAGGATTTCGCCGTCTCCGGCTACGATCCCCATCCCCCGATCCAAGGCGACGTGGCGGTCTGAGTCCAAGGGGTCTACGCCTTCGCTCAGCCCTCCTCAGGATGAGCGAACATGCAAAATGCTTGCTGTCGATCCGCGTTAGTCCAGCAGCGCGTCGATCGTGATCGGCAGCGATCGCACGCGCTTGCCGGTGGCGTGCCAGATGGCGTTGGCGATGGCGGCGGCGGTGCCGACGATGCCGATCTCGCCCAACCCCTTCACGCCCAGCGGCGTCACCTCCGGGTCGGGCTCGTCCACGAAGATCACCTCGATCGCGTCCACGTCGGCATTCACCGGCACGTGATATTCGGCGAAATTGTGGTTCATGAAGCGGCCGAGCTTCGCGTCCATGAACGTTTCCTCATGCAGCGCCATGCCGATCCCCATCACCACGCCCCCCAGGATCTGGCTGCGCGCCGTCTTGGGGTTGATGATGCGCCCGGCCGCCACCGCGTTGACGATGCGGGTGACGCGCACGACGCCCAGTTCCTCGTCCACCTTCACTTCGGCGAACACGGCGCTGTGCGTATTGCGTGACTTGCGCATCTGGCTGATCATGCCGCTGATCCCCGCGCTCGCCGTTTCCTCCACCTCGATGCGATCGAGGTTCGCCGCGCGCATCGCCTCACCGAAGCCGACGCTGACGCCCGGATCGGCCTTCAGCACGATGCGCCCGCCCTCGAACGACACGTCCTCGATCCCCGCCTTGCCCAGCGGCCGGCCCTCAAGCTTCGCCGCCGCCTTCAGCAGCGCCTCGCCCACCGAGCGGCAGGCCAGTTGCACAGCCGCGCCCACCGACGCCGCCATCCACGATCCGCCCTCCACCGGCGAGGCGGGGAGATCGGAATCGCCCAGGCGGGCGGTGATCTGCTCCGGCGGCAGGCCCAGCGTGTCGGCGGCCACCTGCGTCATCACCGTATAGGTGCCGGTGCCGATGTCCGAGCCGGCGCTCGCCACCTCCAGATGGCCGTTCGCCGAGAGCGTGGCCCGCGCCGACGTCTTGGAGAACATCGCGTCCCACATGCCGGTGGCGACGCCCCAGCCGACGAGCTCGCGGCCGTCCCGCATCGATCGCGGCTCGGGCCGGCGCTTCTGCCAACCGAACGCCTCGGCGCCGGCGGCATAGGCCTCGCGCAGCGCCTTGCTGGTGAACTCCGTATCGTTCATCGCGTCCTTGGCGGAATAGTTGAGCAGCCGGAAGGCGAGCGGATCCACCCCCGCCTTCACGGCCATCTCGTCGATCGCGATCTCGAACAGGGTCATGCCCGTGGCGGCGCCGGGCGCGCGCATGTCGCCCGGTGTGGCGGTATCGGCCGGCGCGATCATGTAGTCGCCGGCGGCATTGGGGCAATCATAGTTGATCAGGCCCCAGATGACGACATCCTCCATATAGTTCTCGTACCGCGAGGTGGCCGTCGTCGCGGTATTGACGATCGCGCTCAGCCGGCCGTCCGCCTCGGCGCCCAGCTTCACATGCTGCACCGCCTCCGGTCGGTGGACGTGGGTGAACATCTGCTGCCGGGTGAGCCCCACCCGCACCGACCGCTTCAGCATCAGCGCGGCCTGCACCGCCAGGTGGACGTTATATTGCGGCCGCAGCCCCGATCCGAAGCCGCCGCCCACATAGGGGTTCAGCACCCGCACATCCTTGGCCGAGAGGCCGAACACGGCGCTGAGATACGCCTGCACGTTCTGCGAACCCTGCGTCTTATCGTGGACGGTGATCTTGCCGTCGCCCTCCCACTCCACCGTGGTCGCGTGCATCTCCATCGGATTGTGATGCTCGGTCGCCAGGCGATATTCGGCCTCCACCTTCAGCGGCGCCGCGGCGAACGCCTTTTCGGCATCGCCCCGGTTCTTGGGCGGGTGGTAGGTGCTGCGCTTCTTGGCGGGCATGAACTTCTCGGCCAGCGACCTGTCGAAGTCGGTATTGTGCGGCTCTTCCGCATAGCGCACCTCGATCAGCGCGGCGGCGTGCCGTGCCGCCTCGAACGTCTCGGCCAGCACCACCGCCACCGGCTGGCCGCTGAAGTGGATCACGTCGTCGTAGAGCGGGCGGAAGGGCGAGCCCGGCGGCGCCACCTGATCGCGGTGCGATCGATCGAACCACGCTTCGCTCGGCCGGTTGCGATGGGTCATCACCTCCACGACGCCCGGCACCGCGCGGGCCGCCGCCTCGTCGATCTCGGTTATCCTGCCCCGGGCGATGCCGCCCGAGACGATGAAGCCGTAGAGCATGTCGGCGGGCTTCTGCTCGGCGGCATATTTCGCCTGGCCCGTCACCTTCGCCACGCCGTCCACGCGGCTGAGCGGGGTGCCGATGCCGACGCGCGGGTTCGCTGCGGTAGCCATGTCCATCTCTCCTCAGGCGACGCGCTTGTCGGTCTGCGACTGCGGCGTGCCGGCCGCCGCCTGCGCCAGCGCCCGCACGATCGCCTTGCGGGCCAGCGCGATCTTGAAGCCGTTGTCGCCCTGCCCCACCGCGCCTTCGGTGATCGCGTGGGCGGCGGCCAGAAAGGCGTTCTGCGTCGGCACCTCGCCGCGCAGCAGGCTCTCGGCATTGGGCACGCGCCACGGCTTGTGCGCCACGCCGCCCAGCGCCACCCGCGCCTCGGCGATGCGTCCCTCCTCCAGCCGCATCGCCACCGCCACGGAGACGAGGGCGAAGGCGTAGGACAGGCGATCGCGCAGCTTCAGATACGTGTAATTCTCGGCGAACGTATCCGCCGGCAGGTCGATCGCGGTCACCAGCTCGCCGGGTTGCAGGTTATTGTCCCGCCACGGCTCCGCGCCGGGCAGACGGTGATAGTCGGCGATCGGGATCGCCCGCGTGCCGTCCGGCCCCGTCACCTGCACGGTCGCGTCCAGCGCCGCCAGCGCGACGCACATGTCGGACGGATGGGTCGCGATGCAGGCGGCGCTCGCGCCCAATATGGCGTGGATGCGGTTCACCCCGCCGATCGCGCCGCAGCCCGATCCCGGCGCGCGCTTGTTGCACGGGGTCGCCGTATCGTAGAAATAATAGCAGCGCGTGCGCTGGTTCAGGTTGCCGCCGTTGGTCGCCGCGTTGCGCAGCTGCGGGCTGGCGCCCGCCATGATTGCGGAGGCGAGCAGCGGGTAGCGTTCCTCCACCCGCGCGTCCCACGCGGTGTCCGCGTTCGTCGCCAGCGCGCCCAGCCGCAGGCCGCCGTCCTCGCGCTCCTCGATCGCGCGCAGCGGCAGGCCGTTGATGTCGACGATCCGCTCCGGCCGCTCGACATCCTCCTTCATGAGGTCGACCAGGTTGGTGCCGCCCGCCAGATAGCGCACGGACTGCGGCCGTCCCTCCTTCACGGCGGTGGCAAGGTCGGTCGGGCGGGCATAGGCGAAGCGGTTCATCGCGCCGTCTCCCGGCCGATCACGTCCAGCACCGCATCGGTGATGTTCGTATAGGCGCCGCAGCGGCAGAGATTGCCGCTCATCATCTCGCGCACCTCGTCTCGGCTCGTCGCCCGCCCCTCGTTGATGAGGCCCTGGGCGGAGCAGATCTGCCCCGGCGTGCAATAGCCGCACTGGAAAGCGTCATGATCGATGAACGCCTGCTGCAGCGGGTGCAGCGCATCGCCGTCCGCCAGCCCCTCCACCGTCACGATGTCGGCGCCGTCGCGCGATACGGCGAGCGCGAGGCAGCTGTTGATCCGCTTGCCGTCGATCAGCACGGTGCAGGCGCCGCACTGGCCGTGATCGCAGCCCTTCTTGGTGCCGGTCAGGCCCTCCTGCTCGCGCAGCAGGTCCAGCAGAGTCGTCCATGGCTCGATGGAGAAGCGGCGGGGCGTGCCGTTGATCGTCAGGCTGATCGCGATGCGCTGCATGGCGCCGCCGCGATCGATGGCGGGGTCAAGCTCGATGCTGTCCATGGCGGTTCCTTCGGCGCGCGTGCGTGGCTATCGCGAAGAAAGCAACGCCGCCCGATCGGTTCCGCCGCCGCCCACGCGAAGATGGTCGCCGGCCATATCCAAGCCGTTATATTCGTTCAGCTATTCCGCTCACGCGGCGGCGCGCCGCACCGGCTCCTCGTCGCGCGGCACGATCGTGAGGCGCGGGCCGTTCGCGCGCAGACGCCGCACCTGCTCGGCGTAGATCTGCGCCAGCATGCGGTGGACGGCCGCCGCTTCCGGCGTGCGCGCGCTGTCGGCGAGACGCGTCTCCTGATCTAGGCGGCGATCGTAATAGGCAAGATCGGTTTCGTGCATGTGCCCCTCCCCCCGAAGGCGGGCGACCTTTCAGCCCCCTGCCCTTATGCTCATCAAGCAGAATGCGTAAACAAAAGCTTACGAGGAAGACAAGACCGTACTTTCGACGGGACAAATACCGTCATTTTCGCCACCGTAATGGTGGATCCCTGATGGCAACTATACGGTCGGCGCTTTTCACGCGATTTTCACGCTACGATGCCGCTCGCTTCACGGCGGCGATGCGATCCGGCAAGGCGGGGCGGCACATGGGCGACGATCGTCCACGGCGCTCGCTCCTTCCCCGAGGAGAGTTGCGATGACCGCCGATTATGATCCGACCGACTATGACGCGGCGCTGGACGCCGACTTTCAGATCGACAGCGACGCCGTCGATCTGCCGCGCCCGCTGCCCGTGCCGCGGCCGGTGCCGAACATCCCGTTCCTGCTCACCGCCAGCGGCCTCTACACCTTCACCCGCACGATCCGGCTGCCGAACCCGCTGCCGCTGCCGCTGCCGCTGCCCGTCCCCAAACCGCTGCCCGGCGGACACGAGGCGGCCGACCTCGTCTACGACGACGATGTCAGCGCCCTCACCCTGTACCAGCGCGAGCAGCTGCGGCTCGACATAGACGGCCGGTATCCGCAGATGACGGTCAGCGGCACCCGCTCCAACCTGTTCACCGCCGTCGCCAGCTGGGTCGCCTCGCTGACCAAGACGGGCACCAACACCTATTCCGGCCCGATCTGGTTCAAGGACGGCAACGTCGCCGCCGTGCCGCACACCAGCATCGCGCTGAAAGTCACCCGCAGCCTGCTGCTGGGCCAGCGCAAGGTGGAGGCGACCTTCTCCGGCGGCAGCGCCGCCAGCTTCACCCGCACCTACATGTGGTCGTCCAGCTACTTCCACCCGGTCGAGTTCGAGTTCGATACGGTTCCCGGCGCCCATGCCGTCACCGAGATCAAGACGTTCGATCACCCGAACCGCCCGGCGACGATCGCCAGCGAGACGCTGAGCCTGCAGACCGTCTACCGCCGCGCCGGCTTCGATGCCACCATCTCCCCGGGCAGCGGGTCGGTGCCGCTGAGCAAGGCCGGCGCCGACCAGCGCTGGAGCGACCAGGAGATGCACGATGCGATGCAGATCTACTGGTCCCGCTTCGCGAACAAGGCGCAGTGGAACCTGTGGGTGCTGTTCGCCGCGCTGCACGAACAGGGCACCAACCTGGGCGGCATCATGTTCGACGATATCGGGCCGAACCACCGCCAGGGCACGGCGATCTTCACCGAGGCGTTCATCGCCAACGCCCCCGCCGGCGATGCCGCGCCCGATGCCTGGGTGCGGCGGATGCGCTTCTGGACGGCGGCGCACGAGATGGGCCACGCCTTCAACCTCGCCCACAGCTGGCAGAAGGCGCTCGGCACGCCGTGGATCGCGCTCGCCAACGATCCGGAGGCGCGCAGCTTCATGAACTACCCGTACAACGTGGCGGGCGGCCAGTCGGCCTTCTTCGCCGACTTCCCGTTCCGCTTCACCGATGCCGAGCTGCTGTTCATGCGCCACGCGCCGGAACGCTTCGTCGAGATGGGCAATGCCGACTGGTTCGATCATCACGGCTTCGAGCAGTCGATCCTCGACACCAACGACGAGTTCGCCCTCACCCTCTCGATCAACGCCACCAGGGACGACAGCCTGCCCTATCTGCTGCCGCCGGTGGTGGAGATGGCGCTGGCCAACCGCAGCGGCCGCGCCCGCATGGTGCCCGCCGCGCGCCTGTCGGAGCGGGACGACCTGACCCTCATCATCAAGAAGGACGGCAGGCCGGCGCGCCAGTGGATGCCCTTCTCGCGCCACTGCGGCGAGGGCGAGGACATCATCCTCGGCACGGGCGAGGCGCTCTACGACAGTGTGCTCGTCGGCGCGGGGCGCAACGGCTGGGACATGGCCGAGCCGGGCCGCTACATCGTCCAGGCGATGCTGCGGGTGGACGGCCGCGCCGTCTTCTCGAACCGGCTGGAGGTGAAGGTCGCACCGCCGACGAGCCGGCAGGAGGAGCGGATCGCGCAGGATCTGTTCACGCCGGAGGTGGGCCAGGTGCTCGCCGTGAACGGCACGCGCGGCGTGGAGCCGGCGGTGGCGGCGCTCAACGCCGTCGTGGCGCTCGGCGATCATCCGGCCGCCCGGCAGGCGGCGGTCGCGCTGGCCGGGCCGCTCGCCACCGAGTTCAAGCTGCTGACGGTGGACGAGACGGCGAAGCCGGGCGAGGCGCCGGTCGAGGCGGCGCGGCGGGTGGAGGTCTACGGGCCGGACAAGGCGGAGGCGGCGCGGCTGCTCGCCGTCGCTACCCAGGGCGGCGCGGACGCGGCGGTGAACGCCGTCGGCCATACCCGCTTCATCCGCGTGGCGCCCAAGCTCGCGGCGGCGCTGGACGGCGGCACCGACGACGCCCGCATGGCGCTGGCGCCGATGCGCGCGGGCGCCGCGACCGGCGGCTTCGATCTCAGCCCGGAGATGCAGCGCACACTGGCGATCAAGGCGCAGGGTCTCAGCGCCTGAACCATCGCAACCACGGTGTCGCCCGCGCCGTAGCTGGCGCGGGCGACATCATTTCACGAACGGGGATTACGAACATGGCCGACACACGCACCTTTACCCTGGCGCTACAGGACGGCTTCAAGGACGATACCGTCACGATCTCGGCCGGCGGCCGCACGCACGAGCATCTGGAGCATGTCTCCACCCGCACCCAGATCGGCCTCGCCCGCGAGCTGACCGTCACCGTGCCGGCGGAGACGAAGGCGCTGACGATCGCCCTGCCGGACAGGGGCATCGCCGAAAATGTCGATGTCGGCCACGACGACGGCCTCCACTTCGGCGCCTCGCTCGATCCCGCCGGGCGCCTGCTGGTGAAGCGATCGACCGAACCGTTCGGCTATGTGTGAGGCGGGCGTCGCTTTCGCTCAATCACGGACTGCATCGTCCTGAGCTCGTTTCAGGATCCACGCGACACAGAGCGGCATGTGCAGCCTTCTGAGCGACCGGCCGCGTTCTCGGCCCGTCGCTCAGAAGATGCCGAGGAACTTCTTCTTCTTCGCCGGCTGGGCATCCGGGCCCTTGCCGGTGCCGACGTCCTTGCGCGGCTCGCCTTCGGTCGTCCGCTGCGCGCCGGCCCGTGCGCCGGAGAGCACCGGCCCGCACGCCGCATCCTTCGCGTCACCCGGATCGACGAAGGCCAGCACCGCGCCGATCGGGCTCGCCACCACACCCAGCGCCAGTGCCGCACCGCCGCGCGCCAGCAGCTGCGGCGTGATCAGCTGGTAGCCAGGGGCCGCGAAATGGCCGTTGATGCCGACCGGGGACTGGCCGGAGAACAGGCTGAACTTCTTGCCGTCCGCGCGGAAGGCGAGGTTCATCGATTCGTCCTTGAAGCTGAAGCCGCCCTTGGCGGTCATCACATTCTTGTCGGTATCGATCAGCACCGGATCAGCGGCGGCCACGCCATCCCGCACGGTGAAGGCGATCAGGCCGCAATTCACCTCGATCGGCTTCTTCAGCTGGTCCTGCAGCAGCTTCTGCAGGAACAGGCCGATGTCGAACTCGGCCAGCTGGACATATTGGGTCCAGAAGGTGCCGCGCGGCAGGATGATCGCGATCCGCCCGTTGGAGCTGGCGAGCGACTCGCGCACCGTGTCGCCGGTGCCCTTCATCTGGATGCGCGCCTTGATCGTGCCCGACGTGCCCGAGTTGAACACGCCGGACTTGCGGAACAGCTTGTTCAGCGGCGTCGGCGAGAGGCGGATGTTATAGTCCGTAAGCACCGCCGGCACGCGCGCGTTGATCGATATGTCGGAGGCGAGATGGCCCGCGTCGGCGATGTCCATCGTCAGCGGCGAGAGCTTCATCAGGCTGTGATCGAGATCGAAGGTGAGGGCGATGTTCGATACCGGCACGAACGGCTGCTTCACGTCGCGCACCTTGTAGTTCACATGCGCGTCGAAAATCTTGATCTGCTCGATCCGCAGCGGCGCGTCCGGGATGATGCGCGGTGCCGCGCCCGTCTGCGCCACGGCGGCAGTGGCGCCCTTGGCGGCGAGCGCATTCGGCTCGTAGCCGATGAACGGGCCGATATCGACGATGTCGACCGAGCGCGAGTTCAGGTTCGCGGCGATCTTCAGCCGGTCGTTCGGCAGCGAGATCGTCATGTCGCCGGCCAGGTCGCTGGCACCGAAGAAGCCGTTCAGGCGGGTGAAGCGCCACTCCCCGCCCACCTTGGTGAGCTTGGAGTTGAAGCGGTAGCGGCGCGTATCCGGCACGGCGACGCCGAGGAAATCGAACAGCAGCCGCAGGTTCGGCCCGCGCACCGTGAGGTTCAGGTCCGATCCCTCGATCTGTGTCGCCGCCGGCAGCACGCCGTTCAGATCCAGCAGCGTGGGGCCGGACTGGGCGTGCATCACCAGCTTCGTCCGCCCGAAGGTGACGGTGCTGTTCGGCGAGAGGATGCCGCCGTTCATCGTGAAGCGCTTGCCGCGCAGCGTGCCATCGCCGGAAAAGTTGATGCGATTGTCGGTGATCGTGGTGCCGCTCGCGCGCACCGTATCCACCTTGATGTCGGTCTCCAGCAGCAGCGCGGGATCAACGTAGCGCGCCGTCGTGCCGGTCACGATCGCGCGATCGATGACGGGCCACTGGAACGGGGCGCCTTTCGCGTTCGGATCGCCGAAGGTCCAGGTGTTGCGGCGCTGCTTGTCCCACTCGGCATCCACGTTGCCGCCGTCCAGCACCAGGAACTCCGCCCGGCGCTTGCCGAAGATCAGCGGAAACGTCTTCACCCGCGTCTCGATATGGCGCGACTCGAAGAAGTTGGGCCGGGGAGCCCAGGCGGGGTTTGAGACGGTGAGGCCGTCCGCCAGGAACTTGATGTCGATGAAGTCGAAGTAGAACTGGAAGTCGCCCGCCACCCGCACCCGCCGTTCGGTCGCGCTGCTGGCGATCCGCTCGAACGTGGGCTTCAGGAAGCGGCCCTTGGTGATGAACAGCACCAGCCACACAAGAAACAGCAGGCCTATCAGCACCGCCAGGATCGAGACGCCGGTGGCGACGGCGGTGCGCGCCGGATCGCGCCCCGCCGGGCTTGCGGGCCGCCGGGGTTCGGGCGGCGGCGCGGGTCGATCGGCGGAGAGCGGGATATCGGCCATGGGGCATCAAACCCCGCCGGTTGCGGACGGTTCCGAAACGACGCGATCGCCGCCACGCCGCCGCTGCGGAGTCCGGTTGCCAAGGCCCGCGTTCGCCCGTATAGGCGCGCCCTTCCGCGATCCGATGGACCGCCCGGCCAGTGTGGGCTGCCGTGGCGGTCTTCAACGTCGCATACAGGAGACGAAAATGCCCAAGCTCAAGACGAAGTCGGGGGTGAAGAAGCGGTTCAAGCTTACCGCCACCGGCAAGATCAAGCACGGTGTCGCCGGCAAGCGCCACCGCCTGATCTCGCACAACGCGAAATATATCCGCCAGAACCGCGGGACCGACGTGCTCGCCGACGCCGATACGGCGCGGGTGAAGCTCTGGGCCCCCTACGGCCTGCGTTGAGAAGGAACTGACGGATGGCACGCGTCAAGAGGGGTGTAACCACCCACGCCAAGCACAAGCGGGTTCTCGATCAGGCGAAGGGCTATTACGGCCGCCGCAAGAACACGATCCGCATCGCCAAGCAGGCGGTCGAGAAGGCCGGCCAGTACGCCTATCGCGACCGGAAGGTGAAGAAGCGCAGCTTCCGCGCGCTCTGGATCCAGCGCATCAACGCCGCGGTTCGTGCCGAGGGGCTCACCTACGGCGTGTTCATGCACGGCCTGAAGCTGGCCGGCGTGGAGCTGGACCGCAAGGTGCTGGCCGATATCGCCATGCACGAGGGTGAGGCGTTCAGCACCATCGTCGCGCAGGCGAAGGCCGCCCTGCCGGAAGGCGCCCGCGTAGCGGCCTGACGGAGCGGCAGACCGACGCTCAGGGGCGCGGACGGCACCAGCCTTCCGCGCCCCTTTGCGTTTGCGGCACGGTTCGGCCTATGGCCGCGCCGAACAACGAAGACGGAAAGCATGACCGATCTCGACAGCATCAGGGCCACCCTCCTCGCCGAGGCCGCCGCCGCCGACAGCCTCGACACGATCGAGGCCGTGCGGGTGAAGGCGCTGGGCAAGCAGAGCGGGATCGCCGCGCTGATGAAGACGCTCGGCGGCATGGCGCCGGACGAGCGGCAGCGCCAGGCGCCGCTGATCCAGGGCCTGCGCACCGAGGTGAGCGATGCCATCGCCGCGCGCAAGGTGGCGCTGGAGGCCGCCGCGCTCGACGCGCGCCTGGCGGCTGAGCGGGTGGACATGACCCTGCCCGTCGGCACCGGCGCGCAAGGCTCGATCCACCCGGTCAGCCAGGTGATGGACGAGCTTGCCGAGATTTTCGCCGATCTCGGCTTCGCCGTCGCCACCGGGCCGGAGATCGAGACCGACTGGCATAATTTCACCGCGCTCAACATTCCCGAGAGCCATCCGGCGCGGGCGATGCACGACACCTTCTACCTGCGGGAGGGGCAGAACGCGAAGCAGGCCGGCACCGCCGACGAGCGCGAGACCAGGACGCTGCTGCGCACCCACACCTCGCCGGTGCAGATCCGCACGATGCTGTCCTCGTCGCCGCCGATCCGCATCATCGCGCCCGGCCGCACCTATCGGTCGGACAGCGACGCCACGCACACGCCGATGTTCCACCAGGTGGAGGGGCTGGTGATCGATCGCGGCATCCACATGGGCCACCTGAAGTGGACGCTGGAAACGTTCGTCCGCGCCTATTTCGAGCGTGACGACATCGTCCTGCGCCTGCGGCCGAGCTATTTCCCGTTCACCGAGCCTTCGGCCGAGGTCGACGTCGGCTACACGCTGGACAAGGGCCGTCGCACCATCGGCGGGGCGACGCCGGACGGGTGGATGGAGATACTCGGCTCCGGCATGGTCCACCCCAAGGTGATCGCCGCCTGCGGGCTCGATCCGGCCGAGTGGCAGGGCTTCGCCTTCGGCTGCGGCATCGATCGGCTGGCGATGCTGAAATACGGCATGGACGATCTGCGCGCCTTCTTCGACGGCGATCTGCGCTGGCTGCGCCACTATGGCTTCGCCGCGCTCGACGTACCTACGCTGAGCGGGGGAGTGGGCGCATGAAGTTCACCCTGTCCTGGCTGAAGGACCATCTCCACACCGATGCGACGCTCGGCGCGATCGTCGACGCGCTCACCCGCATCGGGCTGGAGGTGGAGGGCGTCGAGAATGCGGCGGAGCGGCTCGCCGCCTTCACCATCGCCCGCGTGCTCACCGCCGATCGCCACCCGCAGGCGGACAAGCTGCAGGTGCTGACGGTGGACACCGGCGAGGGCGCGCCGCTGCAGGTCGTGTGCGGCGCCCCCAATGCGCGCGCGGGCCTGGTCGGCGTGTTCGGCGCGCCCGGCACCTACGTGCCCGGGCTGGACGTGACCTTGAAGGTGGCGGCGATCCGCGGCGTGGAGAGCCGCGGGATGATGTGCTCCATGCGCGAGCTGATGCTCTCCGACGAGCATGACGGCATCATCGACCTGCCGGAAGACGCGCCGGTCGGCGCCCCCTACGCCGTCTATGCCGGGCTCGACGATCCGGTGATCGACGTCGCGATCACGCCGAACCGGCAGGATTGCATGGGCATGCGCGGCATCGCCCGCGATCTGGCGGCGGCGGGCCTCGGCACGCTGAAGCCGCTGGCGGCGCCGGCCATCTCGGGCACATTCCCCTGCCCGGTGCCGATCCGCATCGAGGACGAGGCGGGCTGCCCCGCCTTCTATGGCCGCGTCGTGCGCGGCGTGCGCAACGATCCCTCGCCCGAGTGGCTGTCCGCCCGGCTGAAGGCGGTCGGCCAGCGGCCGATCTCGGTGCTGGTCGACATCACCAACTACGTGCTGCTCGATCACGGCCGCCCGCTCCACGTCTATGACGTGGCCCGGCTCTCCGGCGGTCTCGTCGCGCGCAAGGCGCGTGCCGGCGAGACGCTGGCGGCGCTGAACGGCAAGACGTACGCGCCGCCCGCCACCGCCACCGTGATCGCCGACGATGCGGCGGTGCTGGGCATCGGCGGCATCATGGGCGGCGAGCCCTCCGGCGTCACCGAGGCGACCACCGACGTGCTGATCGAGTGCGCCTTCTTCGATCCGGAGACGATCGCCCGCACCGGCCAGGCGCTCGGCCTCGCCAGCGATTCGCGCACGCGGTTCGAGCGCGGCGTCGATCCCGCCTTCCTCCACCACGGCCTGTCGATCGCGACGCAGATGGTGCTGGAACTGGCCGGCGGCACTGCATCCGAAACGATCACTGCCGGCGCGCCGCCGGTGATCGAGCGGACGATCCCGTTCGATCCGGACCTGACCGCCCGGCTGGGCGGCCTCGTTGTGCCGGCGGAGCGGCAGGCCGACATCCTCGCGCGACTCGGCTTCGCCGTCACCAACAGCGCCGATGGGCACAGCCTGTGCGCCACCACGCCCAGCTGGCGCCGCGACGTGGAGGGCCCGGCCGATCTGGTCGAGGAGGTCGTCCGCATCGAGGGGATCGATGCGATCCCGGCGACGCCGCTGCCGCGCGCGGAAGGCGTCGCCGCGGCCACCGTCACCCCCGCTCAGGCGCTGGAGCGGCGGGTGCGCCGCGCCGCCGCCGCGCGGGGGCTGAACGAGGCGGTGACGTGGAGCTTCGTGTCCGAAGCGGAGGCAGCGCCGTTCGGCGGCGGCGCCTGGACGCTCGCGAACCCGATCAGCGAGGCGCTGAAGGTGATGCGCCCCTCGCTGCTGCCCGGCCTGATCGCGGCCGCCAGGCGCAACGCCGATCGCGGCGCCGGCGAGATCCGCCTGTTCGAGATCGGCCGCCGCTACGGCGCGGAGGCGGAGCGGCCGACGCTCGGCTTCGTCCTGACCGGCGATCGCACCCCGCGGGACTGGCGCGGCGGCAAGGCCCGCGCGTTCGAGCCGTTCGATGCCAAGGCGGAGGCGGTCGCACTGCTCGCCGCCGCCGGCGCACCGGCCGATCGGCTGCAGGTGATGGCGGCGCTGTCGCCGGTCTACCATCCCGGCCGCTCCGCCTCGCTGCGGCTTGGGCCGAAGACGGTGCTGGCGGAGTTCGGCGAGCTTCACCCGGCGACGCTGAAGGCGTTCGACCTCGCCGGCCCGGTGATGGCCGGCGAGATCTTCCTTGATGCGATACCGGCGCGGCGGGCGGGCGGGCGCATGCGCACCGCCTATGCGCCGCCCGCGCTCCAGCCCGTGACGCGCGACTTCGCCTTCCTCGTCGCCGCCGATCTGCCGGCCGACGATCTCGTCCGCGCCGTGCGCGGCGCCGACAAGGCGGCCATCGCCGACGCACGCCTGTTCGACGTCTTCACCGGCGCCGGCGTGGGCGAAGGCGAGAAGTCGCTGGCGATCGAGGTGACGCTGCAACCGGGCGACAGGAGCTTCGCCGAGGCGGACCTCGCCGCCGTCTCCGCCCGGATCGTCAAGGCGGCGGAGAAGCTGGGCGCGCGGCTGCGGGGCTGAGCCCGCCCGGCCGCGCGCCGCCCGCCTACCGCATCCCGCTCAACGGTTGTTCGCCGGCGGGCTGTCGGGCACGTCGGCGCACGACTGGTTGCACTGCTCCAGCGCCTCCTGCTGCGGGCAGGTGCCGTCGGGCAGGCACATTTCCGGCCGGCCGAACTTACGGTAGCACATGGCGTAGCAGACCTGCTGCGCGTTCAGCCCATGCCGCGCGATACGGCTCACCGCATCCGGCTTCACCCGGTGCTGCGCGCACGAATCGCTCGATCGGGTGAAAAAGGCGCTCTTGCGGCCGAAGCTGATGATGCCGCCGCCGCAGGTCAGCTCCACCGATCCGATCCACTTGGTCTTGGCCTTGTCGGCATAATAAGTGGTGGTCACGTCGTTCAGCGGGCGCGCATGGGCAACGCCGCCGATCGCCGTTGCCAGCAGCAGGAAAGAAATGATCGTCCGCATGGTCCGCCTTCCCTCGTTTCGCATGGCGGCGTGCCATGCGCCGGGCGGGAATAGCCGGATTCGCGGACGCGGCTGTGACCTGCGGCATCCGGCGGACGATCCCGCCCGGCTTATCGCCGCAGCAGGAACACCGCATGTTCGGCGCGGAAGTTGGCGGCGGCGGCGCTCGTCCGCCGGTCGCCGCTGAGGAACCACGCCTCCTCCACCACGATCCCGCGCTCGGCCACGAAGGCGCGGAAGTCGTCCACCGTCAGCTGGTGGATATTCTCCGTCTCGTACCAGCTCACCGGCAGCGCCGCCGTCACCGGCATCCGCCCCCGCCACAGCAGGCTCCAGCGCACGCGCCAGTAGGCGAAGTTCGGGAAGGAGACGAACGCCCGCCGGCCGATCCGCAGCAGCTCCTCCAGCACGCGATCGGGCGCGCGGGCGGTCTGCAGCGTCTGGCTCAGGATCGCATAGTCGAAGGCATGGGCGGGATAGTTGGCGAGATCGGTGTCGGCGTCGCCCTGCACCACCGACAGCCCGCGCGCCACCGCGCGGGAGACGTTGCCGCCGTCCAGCTCGATGCCGCGCGCATCCACCTGCCGCCTGGCGCGCAGCTCCGCCATCAGCTCGCCGTCGCCGCAGCCCACGTCCAGCACCTTGGCGCCGGGCGACACATGGTCGGCGATGATCGCCAGATCGGGGCGCAGCGCCGTCACCGGAACAGCCCCTCGATGAAGGCGGCGATCGGGTGCGCCCGGCGATGCTCGGCCGCCGCGGCGGCGAAGAAGCAGTCGCGCGCGGCGGCGCTGCTGTCCAGCCCGACGACCAGCAGGGTCGCCTCGCCGGAGCGTTGCAGCTTCGCGCCGGCCGCGCCGCAGCGGCGGGCGACGGCCCGGTAGCGCGACGTATCGGACGGCGACACGCGGATCGCGACCACGGCCGGAGTGTCCCGTGATGCTTCCGGCGCCGCGCCTGACGCCGCCGGCTGCCGCCCGCAGCCGGCGACCAGCATCGCGCCGCCGAGCAGCAGCAGGGCCGCGCGGCTCATCCCTCGCCCGCCCGCACGAAGCCGTCCACCACGCGGTTCAGCTCCGGCACGTCGAGCAGGAAGGCGTCGTGGCCGAACGGCGAGGAGAGCTCGACGAAGCTCACCGCCGCGCCGGCCGCGTTCAGCGCATGCACCACGCTGCGCGACTCGGCCGTGGGATAGAGCCAGTCGGTATCGAAGGAGACGAGGCAGAAGCGCGTCGTCGTCCCGCGGAAGGCGTTGGCCAGCATGCCGCCATGCTCCTCGGCGAGATCGAAATAGTCCATCGCGCGGGTGATGTAGAGGTAGCTGTTCGCATCGAAGCGATCGACGAAACTGATGCCCTGGTGGCGCAGATAGCTCTCCACCTGGAAATCGGCGTCGAAGCCGAAGCTCTTGGCGCCGTTCAGATTGTCGGGCCGCGCCTGCAGCCGCCGGCCGAACTTCTCGGTCAGCCCCGCCTCCGACAGATAGGTGATGTGCGCCGCCATGCGCGCCACCGCCAGCCCGGCCGCCGGCGGCTCGCCGGCCGCATAATAGTCGCCGCCGCGCCACAGCGGATCGGCCATGATCGCCTGCCGCCCCACCTCGTGAAAGGCGATGTTCTGGGCCGAGTGGCGCGCGGCCGACGCGATCACCACCACCGATCGCACGCGCGCCGGGTAGGTGGCGGCCCATTCCAGCACCTGCATGCCGCCCATCGATCCGCCGATCACCGCCTGCAACCGGCCGATGCCGAGATGATCGAGCAGCATCGCCTGCGCCCGCACCATGTCGCGGATGGTGATGACCGGGAACCGCATCGACCATGGAGCGCCCGTCGCCGGATCGACCGTCGCCGGGCCGGAGGAGCCCATGCACGATCCGATCACGTTGGCGCAGACGATGAAGTGCCGTGCCGGATCGATCGGCTTGCCCGGCCCCACCATCCGCGTCCACCAGCCCGGCTTGCCGGTGCGCGGGTGGACGGAGGCGACGTGCTGGTCGCCGGTCAGCGCGTGGCAGATCAGGATCGCGTTCGATCCGTCCGCGTTCGGCGCGCCATAGGTTTCGTAGCCGATTTCCACCGGGGCCAGCGTGCCGCCGCCGTCCAGCGAGAGGGGATCGGCAAGGGTGACGCGGCGGGCGAGGCCGAAACGCTGGTCTTCGGACATTCCGGCCGCGCTAATATCCCGCGCGCATGTTGTCTACCACACAGCCCGGCCTTGGGCTAAGGGCCACGCCCATGACAGCCCCCGCGCCCAAGCCCTGGATCGATGCGATCGCCCCCTACGTGCCCGGCCGCTCCGCGACGGACAGCGGCGCCAAGGCGATCAAGCTCTCCTCCAACGAGAATCCGCTCGGCACCGGCGCCGCCGCCACGGCCGCGTTCGAGGCGGCCGAGCGCACGCTCCACCGCTATCCCGATGCGAGCGCGGCCGATCTGCGGGAGGCGATCGCGGCGAAATACGGGCTCGATCCGGCGCGCGTGATCTACGGCACCGGCTCGGACGAGATCCTCCATCTCGCGGCCGGCGCCTTCGCCGGCGCGGGCGACGAGGTACTCTACGTGCGCTACGGCTTCTCCGTCTACCCGATCGCCGCCCGCCGCGTGGGCGCGGCGCCGATCGAGGCGGACGATCGCGACTATGCGACCGACGTGGACGCGCTGCTGGCCGCCGTGACGGAGCGCACCCGCGTGGTGTTTGTGGCCAACCCGAACAACCCCACCGGCACCTACACCGATCGCCGCGAGCTCGCCCGCCTGCACGCCGGCCTGCCGGACGAGGTGCTGCTGGTCGTCGACCAGGCCTATGCCGAATATCTGGAGGAGGCCGACGACGACGGCGCCTTCGCGCTGGCGCAGATGACGTCGAACGTGCTCGTCACGCGCACCTTCTCCAAGATCCACGGGCTCGCCGCGGAGCGGATCGGCTGGGGCTACGGCGCGGCGCCGGTGATCGCGGCGATGCACAAGATCCGCGCGCCGTTCAACGTCACCACCGCCGGCCAGCAGGCGGCGATCGCCGCCATCGGCGATGACACCTTCGTCGCCGCCAGCCGCGACCACAACCTGCGCTGGAAGGCGTGGTTCGAGGGCGAGATCGCGGGCATGGCCGATGCCGGGCTGCGCGCCGTGCCGTCCAAGGCCAATTTCATCCTGGTGCTGTTCGAAGGGCGGGTGACGGCCGAGCAGGCCTACAAGGCGCTGATGGTCGAGGGCTATATCGTCCGCTGGCTGCCGGGCCAGGGCCTGCCGCACGGCTTGCGCATGACGATCGGCACCGAGGAGGAGATGCGCGGGCTGGTCGCAGCGCTCCGCCGCATCGTCGGCGCGGGCGGCTGATGCTGCCCTTCGCCCGTGTCGCGATCGTCGGGCTCGGCCTGATCGGCTCGTCGATCGCCCATGCCGTGCGCGCGCAGATGCCCACGGTGCGGCTCACCGGCCACGATGCCGATCCGGCCGTGCGCGCACGTGCCCGCGCGCTGGATCTGGCGGACGACATCGCCGACACGGCCGGCGCCGCCGTGACGGACGCCGATCTCGTCATCCTGTGCGTGCCCGTCGGCGCGATGCGCGACGTGGCCGAGGCGCTGGCGGCGGACCTGCCGGCGGACTGCGTGGTCAGCGACGTGGGATCGTGCAAGGGCAGCGTCGCCGCCGCCTTCGCCGAGATGCTGCCCGGCGTCACCGTGGTGCCCGCCCACCCCGTCGCCGGCACCGAGCGGAGCGGGCCTGACGCCGGCTTCGCCACGCTGTTCCACCGCCGCTGGTGCATCCTGACGCCGGCCGGAGACGCCGATCCGGCAGCGGTGATGCGCGTTTCCACCTTCTGGGAGCGGCTGGGCGCGGACGTTGAGATCATGGATGCGCGCCACCACGATCTGGTGCTCGCCGTGACCAGCCACCTGCCGCACCTGATCGCCTATACCATCGTCGGCACCGCCAGCGATCTGGAGGAGGTGACGGAGAGCGAGGTCATCAAATATTCGGCCGGCGGCTTCCGCGACTTCACCCGCATCGCCGCCTCCGATCCCACGATGTGGCGCGACGTCTTCCTCTCGAACAAGGAAGCGGTGCTGGAGATGCTGCAGCGGTTCAGCGAGGATCTGACGGTGCTGCAGCGCGCGATCCGCTGGGGCGACGGCGATGCGCTGTTCGATCTGTTCACCCGCACCCGCGCCGTCCGCCGCAGCATCATCGAGCATGGTCAGGACGATCCCCGGCCCGATTTCGGCCGCGAGCATATCTGATCGCCGGGGCGCCCAGGCGGCCTCTCACCCCTCCAGCGCGTTGATCGCGGCGTGCACCCGCGCCTCGATCTCCAGGCGCGACAGGCCGGCGGGGATCGGATCGCCGAAGCGCATCGTCACGATGCCGGCATGCTTGGCACCGTGCCGCGGCCACATCCGCCCGCTGTCCAGCGCGACCGGCACCACCGGCAGGTCCAGCGCGCGATAGAGGCCGGCGAAGCCGGGGCGCAGCGGCGGCCGCTCGCCGGGCCGCACCCGCGTGCCCTCCGGAAAGATCATGATCGATCGCCCCTCCGCCACCACCCTGCGGGCCGCGTGCAGCATCGATCGCAGCGCCTTGGCCGATCCCTCGCGATCGACCGGGATCACGCCGTACCGCTCCACCACCCGGCCCCACAGCGGGATGCCGATCAGCTCCCGCTTCAGCACCGCCGCCGGCTCGCCAAGCAGGCGGATCAGCTCGAACGTCTCGTACATCGACTGGTGCTTGGCCGCGATCACCACGGCGCCCTCCGGCAGCCTGCCCTCCACCTGTGTGCGGATGCCGAGCAGGCGGTGCGCGCACCAGGCGTGGAAGCGCACCCAGCGCTCGGCATGGCGGCGCACGGCCGGGGCGCTGCGGCGGGCGAGGCCCAGCGCCGCCAGCACCGCGATCAGCGAGCCGACGTAGAAGACCAGCCGGAACAGCAGGGTGCGCGCCCAGGCCGTCATCCGCTCATACCCCAAGCGGCGCGGCCAGCCGCCGCAGCAGATATTTGTGATATTCCTTGAACAGGATCATCAGCCCCGGCTCGCTGCGCACGGCATCGGGCACGATGCGCACCTTGCCGTCCACCACCCGCGCCAGCTCGAACCGGGCGCGCGGCATGTGCCAGTCGGTCGTGACCAGCCGCACGGTGCGGAAGCCGTGGCGCGCCAGCCACGCCGCCGTCTCGTCCGCGTTCGAGCGGGTGTCCACCGCCTCATGGCCGAGATCGACGCGCTGCGCCACCAGCGCCGGCGGCACGTCGTTGATCGCGGCCAGCTCGCCCGCCCGCACCCGCCGGTCCGCGCCGGAGACGAGCAGCCGCTGCGCCCGCCCGGCGGCCAGCAGGTGCAGCCCGCGCCGCACCCGCCCCGGCCCGCCCGTCACCACGACGATCGCATCGGTCACGAGCGCGTCGGGCGCAGGCTCCGGCAGGCCGATGGCGAACCAGGCGAAGCCCAGCGCCCACAGCAGGGCGACCGCCGAGAGCAGCCGCGCGATCACAGGATTCGCCGCAACGCGGAGAGCACCGTCAGCCGCGCCGTCAGCATCGCCAGCAGCGTGCCGGCCAGCGGCAGCAGCGCCAGCAGCAGCCACGATCCGGCCGGCAGCGCGGCGGTGCCGAGCAGTTCGGAGCCCAGCTGCCCCATGCGGTGCCCGATCAGCATCAGCACCACCAGCCCGCAGACGAGGCCGATTAGGCCGCCGAACAGCGCATCCAGCGCGATCCGCCGCTGGAACAGGCGGGCGATCTGCACGTCGGTGGAGCCGAGCAGGTGCATCACGTCGATCGTCGCGCGATGCGTGTTCAGCGCCGATCGCGCGGCCAGCACCACCGCCGATGCGGTGGCCGCCGCCATCAGCAGCACCAGCGCCAGCGCCAGCCACTTCAGCGCATCGATCAGGCCGGTCAGCGGCGCCAGCGATCGGGCGTGATCGTCCACCCGCGCATCCGGCGCCACCCCGCGCAGCGCCGCCGCCACGGCGGGGGCGTGATCGATCGCGTCGTCGGCGAAGGTCACGTCGATCAGCGCCGGCAGCGGCAGATCCTCGCCCAGCCCCTCCGGCCCCAGCCACGGCTCCAGCAGCGCGCCCATCGCCGCCCTGCTCACCGGCTCGGCCGATCGCAGGCCCGGCAACCGCCCGACCGCCGCCAGCGCGCGTTGCGCCTGGGTGGCGCGGCTCACCGCGTCGGCCTGCACGATCTGCACCGTTATCCGCCCGGCGAGATCGTCGCCCAGCCCGGCGGCGGCGGCACGCAGGCCAAGGCCGCCGGCTGCCGCCAGCACGGTGAGGAACATCATGATCGCGATCACCCACGGCATCGGCCCGCTCAGCCACCCTTCGGGCAGCAGCCGCCGGTCGGCGGCGGGCAGCGGCCGCCGCTTCACGCCGCGTTCCCGCGCGGCGGATAGCGCAGCGCGCCGGTGGGATCGTTCAGCCGCCCGCGCTCCAGCCGGATCACGCCCGCGCCGGACACGCGGGAGAGCAGGTGGATGTCGTGCGTCGCCACCACGATCGTCGTGCCCAGCTTGTTCAGCGCATCGAACAAGTGGAGCAGGCGGCCGGCCATCTCCGGATCGACATTGCCGGTCGGCTCGTCGGCGACGAGTATCTCCGGCCGACCGATCACCGCGCGCGCGATCGCCACGCGCTGCTGCTCCCCGCCCGACAGGGTCGCCGGCTTCGCCTCGGCGCGGGCCGAGAGGCCGACCCAGTCGAGCATCTCGCGCACCGGGGTGTCCAGATCATGCTCCTCCACCCCCGCCACGCGCAGCGGCAGCGCGACATTGTCGAAGGCGGAGAGATAGGGGACGAGGCGGAAATCCTGGAACACCACGCCGATCCGCCGGCGGAAGCCCGGCATCCGATCGCGCGGCAGGGTGACGACATCCTGGTCGAACAGCCGGATCATGCCGCGGCTGGGCCGCTGGGCGAGGTAGAGCAGCTTCAGCAGCGACGTCTTGCCGGCGCCTGACGGGCCGGTGAGGAAGTAGAAGGCGCCGCTGGCCAGGCTGAAGCTGATGTCGGACAGCGTCTCGGCACCGTTGCCGTAGCGCAGCCCGACATCCTGAAACATCACGATACCGCTCATCGCGCCCGCATCGACCTCCCGCCGCCATCGCGCTTTGCACGCCCCGGCGCACGGCGTAAAGGTCGCGGCCCGCGGGGGGGCGCTTGCGTCGCCGACATCTTGCCAGCGTCGGCGGGCAGGTGTTTAACCACAATCCATTGCACCGGAGAGTGCGTTCG
The DNA here is from genome assembly GCF_009739515.1 of Sphingomonas profundi. NCBI lineage: Bacteria > Pseudomonadati > Pseudomonadota > Alphaproteobacteria > Sphingomonadales > Rhizorhabdaceae > Alterirhizorhabdus > Alterirhizorhabdus profundi. The sequence continues at coordinate 474,191 of NZ_CP046535.1, read as the reverse complement.
AGCATGGGCCAGCGATGATCCTTTCCTGCCCGGCTTGCGGCACCCGCTACCTCGTTCCCGACAGCGCCATCGGTCCGTCCGGCCGGCAGGTGCGCTGCGCCTCGTGCCGGCACAGCTGGTTCGAGGAGCCGGCGGCGGCGCAGCCCGCCCCCGACTCGGTCGCGGCCATCGGCGCCCGGCGGCCGCCCGCCGAGGCGCCGCCCGCCGCGCGCGAGCCCGCGCCGTCGCCGGTCGCGCCGGCCGAGCCGCCAGCGGAGCCTGCGGCAGAGCCGGCCCGCCACGTGTACGGCGCGGACGAGCTCGATTATGCCGACCCGTCACGATACGACGCCTACGCCCACCAGCCGCCGTTCCAGCCGCGCCGCAACCCCGCGCGGATGTGGACGCTGATCGCCATCGCGGCGGCATTGGCGATGCTGGCGGCGACCGCCGCGCTCGTCGCCTTCGGTCCGCCCGATATCGCCCGCCGCTTCGGCCTAAGTGCGGCCAACGCCCCGGCGCTGCTGATCCAGGCGGTGGGCACCGAGCGGCGACGGATGGCGAGCGGCAACGAGCTGTTCTCCGCCAGCGGCAAGATCGTGAACCCCACCGACACGACCCAGCCGGTGCCGGACATCCGCGCCAACCTGCTCGATGCGCAGGATCGGGTGGTCTATGGCTGGACGATCGCGCGGCCCGCCGCCACGCTGGCGCCCGGCGGCTCGGTGGAGTTCAACGGCGCCGTGCTCGACGTGCCGAAGAGCGCGCGCAACCTGGACCTCAGCCTGGCCGCATCCGGCCGCTGACGACCAGCAAGCGGCCGCCCTGCAGCAGCGCGGCGGCGACCACCCCGGCGATGAAGGCGTAGATCAGCGCGGCGGGGCCGAAGCCGCGCGCGACCAGCAGGCTGCCGACCCCGCCGGTGACGACGAAATAGGCGATCACCCCGTTAACCCCCGCCGCCACCTGATCGCCGAGCGAGCGCAGCGCGTAGACGCACACCACCTGCACCCCGTCGAACCACATGAACGGCGCCATCAGCACCAGCAGCGAGGCGGTGAGACGGACCACGGCCGGATCGTTCGAGAAGGGCCGCACGAGCAGCGGGCCGAACAGCCAGAAGACCAGGCCCACCAGCGCCATCGCCGCCACCGCCAGCGCCGCCGCGATCAGCCCGCGCGGCAGCGCCGCCGCGATCTCGCCCGCACCCACCGCGTTGCCCACCCTGACGCCGGCGGCGGAACCGAAGCCCAGCGCCATCGCGAAGGCGAAATTGTGTAGCGAGAACACCGTCTGGAACGCCGCCGCCGGCACCGCGCCGAGCTTGGTGGAGAGCACGATCAGCCAGGTGAAGCCGAACAGTTCGAGGCCCGAGGCGATCGCCGGCACCAGGCCGAAGCGGAACAGCGCCGGCACGCCGCGCCACGCCGCCGCCCACGCCGCCGGCGAGAGATCGCGCACCGTGCGCACAGCGGCCCCCGGCAGCGTCCAGACGGACAGCAGCATGCCGGCCGCCCCGAGCGCCGAGACGAGCGAGGTCGCCAACACCGCGCCCACCGCGCCCATCGCCGGCAGGCCGAGATGCCCGCCCGCCCACGCCCAGGCCAGCAGCGCGTTCAGCGGCAGGGTGGCGACGTTGACGATCATCACCCGGCGCGGGCGGCTGACGCCCTCCAGAAAATAGCTGGCGGCGATCTGGACGAACTGGAACGGATAGGCGAACGCCATCGCCCGCGCCACCGGCGCGCCGCCCGCAGCGATGGCGCCAGGCACGCCGATCAGGTGCAGCAGCGGCGCGGCGAACAGCAGCAGCACCGCCATGCAGGGCAACCCCAGCACCAGCGCGAACAGCAGCCCGCGCCGCAGCCAGGCGCCCGTCGCGGGCAGATCGCCCGCCCCGTCCGCCCGTGCCGAGAAGACCAGCACGCCGGAGAGCGCCGCCAGCCCCATGACGATCGTGACGAAGGTGAGCGAGCGGCCGGCGGCCAGAAAGCCCAGCTGCGTCGTGCCGGCATGGCCCACCACGGCGACGTCGATCAGCTGCATCAGCGTCCAGTTGAGGCTGGTCAGCATCACCGGCCACGCCAGCGCCAGGATGCGCCGCGCCTCGGCGGCGATTTCGTGTCGCGTCGGCCGCATGGCGCGCGACATAGGGCGTCCGCCTCGGTTAGTCACGGCCGGCGTTAACGGAGGAGCGGGCGATGCACATCGGGATATTGACGGGGGGCGGCGACGTGCCGGGGCTGAACCCGTGCATCCGCTCGGTCGTGCTCTCGGCGATCGATCTCGGCTGGCGCGTCACCGGCTTCCGCCGAGGGTGGGAGGGCTTCCTCAAGATCGATCCGGACGATCCCGCCAGCATCGCCGCCTACTCCCGCCCGCTGGACCGCGAGGCGGTGCGGGGGATCGACCGGATGGGCGGCACGATCCTCCACACCTCCCGCCTCGATCCGCGCACGCTGGCCGAGGGCGATCGATCGGATCATGTGCTGCGGGTGCTGGCGGCGCTCGGCGTGGATGCGCTGATCACGCTCGGTGGAGACGGCACCTTGCGCTTCTCGGCGCACCTCTCGGGCCTGGGCTTTCCCGTCGTCTCGGTGCCGAAGACGATGGACAATGACGTGTTCGGCACCGATTACTGCATCGGCTTCTCCACCGCCGTCAGCCGATCGGTGGAGGCGATCAACGCGCTGCGCACCACGATCGAGAGCCACGAGCGGATCGGCGTGGTCGAGCTGTTCGGCCGCCGCTCCGGCGAGACGGCGCTGCTCGCCGGCTTCCTCGCCCAGGTCGATCGCACCGTGATCGCCGAGGTTCCCGTCGATCTCGACCGGCTGCTGCCGCTGCTGGCCCGCGACAAGAAGTCGCGGCCGGCCAACTATGCCGTCTGCGTGATCTCGGAGGGCGCGCACATCGACGCGGCGGACGATCCGGCCGATCTCGCCAAACCCGCCACCCAGCGGCACGAGCCCGGCGTCGGCCACCGCCTGGCCTTCGCCATCGAGGCGCGGCTGCGCCAGGGCACGGTCGTCCAGTCGCTCGCCTATCTGATGCGCGCGGGCGAGCCCGACGCGATGGACCGGATGGTGGGCTTCGCCTTCGGCGGCCTGGCCGTGCAGCTGATCCAGAGCGGGCGCACCGGCCGGATGGTCGCCCTGTCCGCCGGCAAGTACAGCCACGTGCCGATCGAGACGCTGCTCGGCGGCACGAAGAAGGTCGACGTGCCGGCGCTCTACGATCCGGCGAGCTACCGCGCCAAGCTGATGCGGATCGAGGACATGCCGATGTTCCTCTATTGAGAAGGGCGCGCGGATCGCTCCGCGCGCCCTTCTCCGGTCGGCTCGTGGCGGCGGATCAGCCGGCCATGCCGGCGGGCGTCAGCGCCTTGGCCTGCGCCAGATGCTGCTCGATCGTCGGCACCAGGCCGGCGGCGACCTGCTTCAGCGCCGGATCGGTGCCGTTCAGGGCATAGCCCTTGTGCAGCGCCCACGCCTTCTGATGCGCCTGGGTCTGCTGCGTCAGATAGAGATTGTCGAAGCCGCCCTTCGGCGCCTTGCGCAGCAGCGAGATGTTGGACGCACCCTCGGTATCGAGCTTCGTCGACGGACGCGCGATCTTGCGCTCGCTGTTGCTCAGCGCCGCCATCAGCGTCTTGGACGAGGCGGTGTGCGCCTCGATCATCATCCGGGCATAGCTCTTGACGTCGGGACGCGAGCTCTTGGTGAGCGCCAGGCGCGCGGCCTGAATCTCATACTGGTCGGATGCGGCGGCCATCTTAACATAGTCGCCGGCCGGGATCGCGGCCATCGGCTCGACCCCTACGTCGGCCGAGGTGGCCATGCCCGTGGTCTGCGTGGCCATCTGCGCCATCGCGGGCGCCGAGAGGGCGAGGATAGCGGCCGAGCCGGCTAGGATGATGCGATTGAACATGTGGTTTCTCCTGGTTCCTTCCCGGACCGGGCCTGCGCCCGGACGACGGTCGGTGGCAGGAACGGGGCGGGGCGAGCGGAGTTCCGCCCGCCTCGAAGGCTGTTGCAGACCCGCCGATCGTCTGTTAGGTGCGCGCCACACCAGATCGCCGGGCCCGCAGCCCGGTTACACGTGCGGTCGTGGCGGAACTGGTAGACGCGCAACGTTGAGGTCGTTGTGGCCGAAAGGCCGTGGAAGTTCGAGTCTTCTCGACCGCACCAAACAGTCCTGACATATTCTGGGATCTGGAGAGTTTCGGCTACGGTCGAGATTGTGCCCGACTTTCCGGGGCTTTGCAGGAGGCGGTTTGCGGTTTGGGACCAAACCGGTCTCTGCTGGTGGCGTAGCAGGCCTCTTTCCCGGCCCCGTCTCAGTTCGGAAAACTTTGACCCCAAAACCTCTGTGGTTGGGGTTGATTTCTATGTGTGATTATTTGCGTGCGCAGGCCGCCGCCCGCTGACAGCCGATGGAACGACAAAGGGCGCGTCCCGGCGCGGCTCCTGGTTCGTGAGGATTGGGTTCAGACGAACCCGAGCTGCTTGCGTTGCTCCGTCCAGTCCGTCGGCAGCTCCATCGCAAGCAGCCGTTTCGCTGTGAGTTCAACGGGCTGCGTACCTTGCGCGATCGCCTTGACGATGTCGGGTGCGAGCCAAGCGATCGGCAACAGTCGCGCCATATGCTTGCGGCACTTACCGAGCTCTGCGGCGATGCCAGCGAAGGATGTGTTCGGCCGGCTCAGCACCGCTTCCCGCAGGTCGATGGCTTCGCTGACGAGCGTGGCGAGCTTCGGGTCGGTCTGGTGGATGAGCGGTGGTGCATCGTCCGGGCCGGGTATAACCAGCCGGACCTCGTGACCACGACGCACCCGCTCGACTGCGATGCTGATGCTTGTTTGCCCATGATGCTCTTCGCTGGCTTCGATCCCGCAGCGGCGGAGCAGGTCGCGCTCGCGGATGATGATATCGAGGCGATCCTCGTAAAGCTCGATGCGCTCTATCCCCATGGCTCCGGCCTGGGCCACTACGGACGGCTCGTTGGCGATCCGTAGTGCTGCATCGGCGGTCTGCCCGGCGCGGCGCGGATCGACTGTGACGGCAAGTCGGATGATGCGGGTGCGGTCCCTGAGCAAGGTCCGCACCCGCTCGTCTACTAGCCGTTCGACGTCGCAGGCGCTGACACGCCACGCCGGTTCGTCCGTCGATGGGTCACGGGTGACGTAGTAGCGGTAGCGCCGGCTGCCCCTGGTCGCATGGCTTGGCGTCATGGCCCGGCCAAGGCCATCGTGCAGCAAGCCGACCAGTGCAGAGCGGCGCGTGCCGCTGCGGCCCGTCAGCATGCCGGGGCCGCGACTGGCGAGCCTTCCCTGTACCTGCTGCCAGAATTCCTGCGCTACGATGGCGGGATGCTCGCCGGGGTGGGCGACGCCGTGGTGGACGATCTCGCCAAGATAGATGCGGTTCGCGAGCAGATGGTAGAGCGTACCGCGGCGGAACGGGCAGCCACCGCGATGCGGGCCGCTGGCACGCACCTGCAGCTTGGTGCGGTGGCCATCGGCCGCCAGTTCCTCGACCAGCGCCTTGACCGAGGGCAGCGCGAGGTAGCGGCGCATGATGTGGCGGACGAGTTCGGCCTCGGTCTCGTTCACGATGAGCTTCCTGTCCCGCACCTCGTAGCCGAGTGGCACCGGGCCACCCATCCACATGCCCTTCTTCTTGGACGCGGCGATCTTGTCGCGGATGCGCTCGCCGGTCACCTCGCGCTCGAACTGGGCGAAGGAGAGCAGCACGTTGAGCGTCAGCCGTCCCATGCTGGTGGTGGTATTGAACGCCTGCGTGATCGAGACGAAGCTGGCGCCCCGCGCATCGAGGATCTCGACGATCTTGGCGAAGTCCGACAGCGCGCGGGTCAGCCGGTCGACCTTGTAGACGACGATGACATCGACCTTGCCAGCCTGCACGTCGGCCAACAGGCGCTTCAGACTCGGCCGTTCCATGCTGCCGCCGGAGAAGCCGCCATCGTCATAGCGCTCCTGCACCAGCGTCCAGCCTTCGTGCCGCTGGCTGAGGATATAGGCCTCGCACGCTTCCCGCTGCGCATCGAGGCTGTTGAATTCCTGGTCCAGCCCTTCCTCGGTCGACTTGCGGGTGTAGATCGCGCAGCGAACGTTGCCGGTGCGGAGCGGCACCGGCTTCCTCGCCCGCGCCATCAGGTTCTCCTCTTGTCGGTCAAGCCGAAGAAGCGCGGGCCGGACCATGCTGCGCCCGTGACTTCGCGGGCGATGTGGCTGAGCGAGCGATACGTCCGGCCATCGAGCCGATAGCCGTTTGCTTCGACCGTCACCATGATCGTGCGACCGTGCCACGTCCGCACCAGCTGCGCGCCGGGACCAAGCGCGCGTTTTGGAGAAGCCGAATCGCCCTCTTCCGCCCGCTTCAGCTGGCGCATGGTGGCACTGGACAGGCCCCCTGCCCTGTTCTCCTGGAGCCGGTAGGCGAGACCGCGCAGCAGCAGGCCGGCTGGTAGGCGTGGCGCTTCACTGCCATGCTGCGCCGCCCATGCCGCGCGCAGCTGGGCTGCGGACATGGTCGAGAGCTCGGCCAGCGGTGGATCGGAGCGCGCGGCCATCAAGCGTTCGCCTCGAGGCGATAGCGCGAGGCGCCGCTCTCGCCGACGCGCATGATCGCGTGGCCCTTCTTGCGCAGCCCGGTCAGGGCCGCCCGCGTCGTGTGTGGCAGCCAGCCCGTGGCGGCCATGAGGTCGTCGATATTGGCACCGTCCTCGCGCCGGAGTAGGTCGAGCACCAGCGACTGCTTCGTGCCGGTGCGCTGGACCGGCGACTCGGCGGCAGCGGTGGCGGGTTCTGGCTCTGCAGTGCTTTCCGTGCCGGTCTTCGAAGTACCCGGCGTCGCCTCCGGCTGCTCTGCAGCGATGACCGCGCGGCCGGCATCGGTGATGATGACGCCGATGTGGCGATCGCCCTCTTCGCGCCACGCCTTGGCCGTGTCGGCCATCTCGCACTCGCTGGCGAAGGTCCGCTTGATCAGCGCGGTCACCGCGCGGCGGATGCGTGCCGCCTGCTCGCCGAGCGTGGCCGGCGGCGGCAGCAGGCTTCCATCTTCGCGCTGGCACGCGGTGGCGAGAAGGACGAGCTGCATGTCGGTGAGCTTGCTGGTCATTATGTCGTCTCCGGCGGGAGGACCGGCACCCTCGCCGCCTCCCACCAGCTATAGCCCCGCCGGTTGACCGATCGGGGCCCTCCAGCCGGCACCGCCGTGCCGCCTGCGACTCACGAGCACAGCAATGCTCGGTTCCAAGGCCAAGTCGAATGGAATGTCAGAAGCCGCCGCAAAGCTGGATATGGACTTCGCGGGCGTGCGCTCGCTTCGTGCCGCCATGGCCGAAGCAGACCTCACCGCCCCGCATGACGATCTCGTCCGGCAGCTATTCTACTTGCTCACCGCGCGGTTTGAAGACGGTGCCGTCGCAGCCGCAGAGGGTCAGGCGCCTGGTTCGGATCCCGCAAAGCGCATCGCACTGGCCAACCGGCTGCGCTCGCTTGCCGAGGAGGTCAGCATCCTCACCGACGCCGTCATCGCACTTGCCGGCGAGCAGTCGGCATAGGACGTTCACGCTGATTGCGGACGTTCCGCATTCAGGAGCATCTTGGTGAAATGCGGACGCGCATTCATGGTGGTAAGCGGAATGGCCGGTTTGGAGCGGATGTCCGAGATAAGCGGACATTCGTTGGCTGGCGGTGACGCGGCAGCTACGCGCCCTATAGGCAGTCATTCCGAACCCGCGCAGTCGATCCTGAAAGCTGTCGTTCGAGCCAAGAACCCGAGTGGGCTCGCTGCCACACATCAACCCTAGATGGCGTTGCCCAAGATGCTATCGTGGCACAATGGCAAGCTGCGCACTCTGTCGCCAAGAGGCTGAACTAAAGACCAGTCACGTCTTGCCCGCTTTCGTTTTCCGTTGGTTGCGCGAACGCTCGATCACAGGCCACATTCGGACGACGGAGAATATAAACCGCCGGGTCCAGGATGGTCTAAAGAAGCCTTGGCTCTGTGAGAGCTGTGAGCAATTGCTCAGCCGTGACGAGCAGTCTTTCGCATCGAAAATATTTGGCCCTTACCTGCGTGAGACGACGCGAGTAGAATATGGACCCTGGTTGCTGCGCTTCTGTACCTCGATCTCATGGAGGGTGCTCAAACACGCTAAGGGACTTAATCTCGATCATCGATATACGCTCGAGGAGGAACGTGCCGCTGCTGAAGCAGAGACGGTTTGGCGGGATTTCCTGCACGGCCGTCGAAACGGGGTCGGCAAGTTTGAACAGCACCTCCTCCCCCTCGACATTATCGAGAGCACTACGGTTCGCGATCTGGCTGACAACATCAATCGCTACCTGACCGGCTATATCGATATGGACATCGCGGGCACATCGAAGACGATGATGACCTACGCCAAGCTCGGGCGATTCGCCCTATTCGGCATGATCCGGAAAGGACGCGGTCCCTGGGAACGGACACGTGTCAACGCGCAACACGGCTATCTTACCCCTGGCAAATATGTGCTGCCTTCTGGGCTCGTCGGCTTCTTCAACGATCGCGCGCGCCATGTGCGTGTATCGATAGACGCGATGTCGCCTGCGCAGGTGGCCAAGGTCGACGCAGCGTTTATGGATAATATCGAAAAAGCAGCCGGGTCCGAGCAGGTCAAAGCGATGCTGGCGGATGCCGATCTGTTCGGCGACGATGTCATTATTCGCCGGCGATGACGGTGGCGGCGACGCGCCCAATGCAGTCGTACAGGCCCGAGCCCACGCTGCCTGAAAGAAGACGTGGGCAGTCATCGACGTCTGGCTCAGGTAAGCGGATTGGGGGTCAAGCGTCGCTGCGCAAGCGTTTCCCGAGCATGCAGGTGAGGGTCGCCCTAGTTTGCTCGTCGCAGAAGGCTGCCGCAATGGCGTTCGCGGAGACCTTCTCGATGCCTAGGCGGGGATCGGCCTCAAGGGCGAGGCCGTACTCCGTTGCGAGATTCGTGCCGAAGAAGCCTGGATCGTCGGTGCCGAGCACGATAGTGCAGCCGGTATCCGCCAGCCTCCGGACTGGATGCTCCGCAACCGAGCGATAAAGACCGAGGGCTAGGTTGCTGCCGAGGCAGACCTCGAGCGGCATTCGGGCTTCGGCCAGCTGCCTCATGACGTCCGGTGACTCCGCGGCCCTGATGCCGTGACCGACACGGTCGAGGCCGAGTGCCTCAATTGCCTCGATCACCGTTTCGGCTGGTCTATGCTCGCCAGCGTGCGCGGTGGCGCGCAAGCCTTCTCCCCGCGCGATACGGAAAGCCTCTGCGAATTCGCCCACTTCGTGCTGGTGCTCGTCGCCGGTCAGCCCGAAGCCGACCAGCATATTGGACCGGATCGAGGTTGCCATGCGAGCCGCCTCGACGGCGGCCTCCGGCCCGAGATGGCGAACCGCGGTTGCGATGAGGCGCGAGCGCACGCCCCATTCTTCGGCGGCCCGGTCGGCTGCGGCCCCGAGAGCCGCCAGCTGTTCGGGAAATGGAATGCCCGTGCGGGCGAGGTCCGGGGGCGACAGCATGAATTCCACATAGCCACCGCCCAGCGCAGCGCACCGCTTGAGATAGGAGGTCGTGATCACCTCAAGGTCAGCGGCAGACTTCACCACCGACGTGATGAGATCGTAAGCCTTCAGGAAGGACGCGAAGTCGTGCCAGCCATATCGCGCGTCGGCGAGAATGCTTTCGGGAATCGACACAGCGTTGCGCTCCGCAAGAAGGAGCACGGTTTCCCGGACGAGTGTTCCCCGGAGATGGACGTGAAGGTCGACGAGCATGGCGGCCGGCGATAGAGGCCGCATCAACGGAGTGGAAGGCGGGATGCGGATCAGATTCCTTTCGAAGAACGGGCACAAGATCGATGAGGCGCGGAAGATTCTTGAGCCGCTAGGTGCCGAGGTGATCCCAATTAATGTCGCAATCGATGAGATCCAGACCCGGGACGTGGAGGCGATCGTGCGGGACAAGGTGCTTCGTGCCTTCGAACGCATCGGCCACAGGCTCTTTGTTGAGCAAACATGCCTTTATCTCGATGCGCTCAACGGCTTTCCGGGCGGCCTCACCCAGCCGTTCTGGGACTCGCTGGAGGCGGACCGATTTTGCGATATGTTCGGCAACCGGGAGAAACGCGGCCTCACCGCGAAAACTTGGATCGGCTATTGCGATGGCCGGCGGATCCATCACTTCCAGGGCGAAATCCGCGGTACCGTCGCGTCGGCGCCGCGAGGCGACCGCGCCTTTCAGTGGGACTGCGTCTTCGTCCCGGACGGACATCAGCAGACCTTCGCGGAGATGGGTGAAGGGAAGAACGACATATCTATGCGCAGGATCGCCCTGAACGCGTTCGCAGACCATCTGCGGAGGAGGAACGATGCTTGATATGCTTGCGCGCGAGATCCGCGATCGTAGGGTGATTCTGTTCGTGGGGGCGGGCTTGTCGCGGCCGCTCGGCCTCCCGTCATGGGGCGAGTTGATCGAGCACATGGCCAGGGAACTGGATTTCGATCCTGCCATTCTGGCCGGTCCGGGCGCGGACTATCTGCAGGTAGCAGAGTTCTATAAGCTGCGGAAAGGTAGCATCGGGGACCTACGCAGCTGGATGGACAGAAGCTGGAACGTAACCGATGAGAAGCTACTCGCCTCGAAGGTCCATCGCCAGATCGTCGATCTCGAATTTCCTCTCATCTACACAACAAATTATGACAGTAATCTCGAGCGAGCGTTCAGGCTGCGCGGCCACGATGTTTCGAAGATCGCATCAGTTGTCGACATCGCGGATGCGAAGCCGAACCATACACACGTCGTCAAGTTTCATGGTGATTTCTCCGACGATAACTCACTCGTCGTGACCGAATCGGACTATTTTGAACGGCTGGAATTTGAATCGCCACTCGACCTAAAGCTCCGGTCAGACGTGCTCGGCCGTACGATCCTTTTCGTCGGGTATAGCCTCAAAGATCTTAACCTTCGCCTGCTTCTCTATAAGCTCAAGCGTACTTGGGACGGCACGGCCTACGCGAAGCGCCGGCCACGGTCGTTCATCTTCCTAGTCCGACCGGACGTCGTTCAGGAGGAGGTGCTAGAGAGCCGCGGGGTATCCCCGATCGTCTCCGACTCCGTAAGTCCCGACGAGGCGGTGCCAGAGTTCTTCGACCGTCTGCTCGAGATGGTGCGGGGGGCCGGGTGACCGAGAGCATGGCGGATCTGAGGCGCCTCGCGCTCGAGATTATCGCGACCCTAGTCAACATCAAGCGCGTGGCGGCCGACCATTTGCTGCGACGCGCGAACGTCGACGAGGATCTGATCCGGCGCTTCTTGACTGACCGCGATCCCGCGACCGGAGCGAAGGCGTCGAAGCGCGTCGCGGGCGCGATGTTGCTCGACGAGCTTGCGAAGGAAGGGCGCGACTTCGCGGTCATCAAAAGACTGATCGAGCTCGCGGCGAATTGGGACGCATTTCACCTCGCCGCCGACGAATATGTGGCACGCGCGACCGTCCAGAAGGCGCGTGAAGTGAGCCAGTCAGTCGCGGAACAGGAGGAGCGCTTTCGCGTAGCGGCCGAAACGCGCCAGCGCGAGGCAGCCGCTACGCAGGCGCAGGAGCAGGAGGCCCAGCTCAAACAGCAGAGCCTGCTGCTGCTCGGCCAGTTCGACGAAGCTACCAAGGACGGCGATCCGCCCGGCCGGGGTTATCTGTTGCAGGATTTGCTCAATCGCCTGTTCGATCTCCATCAGTTTCCGGTGTCGCGCGCGTTTCAGCGTAACGATGGCGGCGAACAAATCGACGGCGCGTTCGAGATGGATGGCTGGCACTATCTCGTCGAGTGTCGCTGGCGGAAAAAGGCCGCTGACGGCCGCGATCTCGACGGGCTGCTCGGACAGGTGCAGCGCTCCGGCCGGCAGACGATGGGTTTGTTCCTCTCGATCAATGGCTGGTCGGAGCATGTCGTGCCGCTGCTCAAGCAGAATTGCGATAAGGCCGTGTTGCTGATGGACGGCTATGACCTGCGCGCTACGTTGACCCGGCAGATTAGCCTGCGTGCGCTGCTCCAAGCCAAGGGGCGGGCGCTCAACATCGATGCCGAGCCGTTTCTGTCCGCGACCCGGTGCGGTTGACGCTCCGACCCAGGAAATCTGCTCGAATCTGCGCGCTGCGCGGCCGCTTGACCGGCTCGCGCACGCCAGTCAGAACGGCGCCAGAACAAGGCTCCTGGTGAACTGCAAACGAACATGACGCTCGATATCCGGGGTAGCATCAAGAATACGCGGCTCAGCAAGAACCGCTATGTCGTGTTCGAAGAACTGATATCGAACGCGATCGACTCCTTTTTGATCCGGAAGAAGGCCGAAGGCGCGGTAGCGCCGCTGTCGATCCTGATCGACGTCGATTTCACTGCGGCTGACCTGCTCGGCGAGCGTGAGGAGGTGTCGGTCGCATGCGCAGACAATGGCTGCGGGCTCGGCGACGAACAGTTGAAGGCGTTCCTCACCAAGGACACCTCCTATAAGGATGATCTCGGCATCGTCGGAATCGGCAAGTGCAAGGGCGCTGGGCGCATCCAGTTCTTTCACCATTTCGCCGAGATGACTATCGACACCCGATATCGTGCTGGCGACGAGGTTTCTCAGCGCTCGATGCATTTCGCCGAGCCGCGCAAGCAAATCGAGTTCGAGGATTTCACTACGGTCGCGGCGCCGGGCGCCGAACTCGGTACGACGATCCGGCTAGGCCAGCTGAAGAATCTCGTGCGCGAGCGCATCTTTCAAAATGAGCGACCCAGCGAGATCTTGGCGGCGTCGATGCTGCGCCGCGTGACGCTCGTTGCTTTTCTGCAGCGCCTCGTCGGGCTTGCCGACGAGCTGGGCGATTTCGAGATCCGGTTCCGGACGCGCCACTGGAAGCAGGAGGAGAAGATCGAGTGGCTGCGCCGCGCAGATCTGCCAGCGATCACGCGCGAAGTTCCGGTTAAGGTCGAAGAACGCGATCCAGGAAGCGGGGATGCGATTGGTTCACATCAACTATTCACATTGTCACATTATCAACTCGACGCGGCAGACTATGATCTCCCGCGCAACGCAATCGCGTTTTGCGCGAAGTCATCGCCGGTCAAGGACATCACGGCTTACTATCTACGGACGAAGACCGAACAGCGTAATCCGGTCGGCGGCTTCCATCATATCGTACTGATCGAGAGCGAATATCTTGACGGCCATGTGAACGAGCAACGTGACGATTTCGACGACATTCCCGAAGAGTCCGGCGCAGGCGGAATCTTCGGAGGTGAAAAGCTCTCTTACGCGTCCATCCACGAGGCGATCGATCCAGTGATCGAGGAGATGGTCGCGCCGGCCAACTGGAAGAAGGAAGATGTCCTCAAGGAGATCGTCGAGCAGTTCGGTGTCGGCGCGGGCATGCTCGCCGACACCGAGACACGGATTCGACATGGCGACAGTGCGCAGCAGGTCGCCGAGCGGGTGCTGCGCAAATATCAGGAGCGCGTGATCAACGCGACGGCGGAGATCTTCGATCTCAAGGAAGACATAATCAATACTCAGCCGGACACCGACGAGTTCCGGACGAAGATCAACGAGCTGTCGTGGAAATACACGGCTTCGCTCAAGGACTTCGACATGGCTAACCTGTCGCAGCTGATCGTCCGACGCGCGGCGATCGTCGAGATCCTCGACCTCGCGTGCCGCAAGCAGCTTGCGATGCAAGCGAGCACGGCAACCGGAAAGCGCCGCGACGAGCGCATCATTCACAGCATTTTCTTTCCGATGCGCAAGGACAGCGCCGAATTCGTCGACCATGACATCTGGCTGCTAAGCGAAGAATATCAATATTACGACCATATTGCGTCCGACAAGCCGCTCGCGCAGATACCATGGTCGGGAACGGAGAAGATCTTCGACAGCGATATCGACGCGGAGTTTCGCAAGCTTCTGCAGAAGCGGGCCGATGACAATGCTGGAAAGCGACCTGATATCGCGCTCTTCAACAAGGAAGGATCAGCGATCATTGTCGAGTTTAAGGCACCCGACGTGTCACTCGACGATCATATCGGCGATCTTTTCGAATATGCTCATCTTCTGGCCGCGAAATCGCATGGCAAGCTACGCAAATTCTATTGCTATCTGATCGGCGACGCGATCAATCCGCTCAGGCTCAACAACTGGATTCCGTTTCCGGATGGAAAGGGATATTTTCAGGCGAGCACATTGCTCGATCCGGTAACTCGTGCACCGCTTGGCGAGATTTACTCCGAGATGCTGTATTATGAAGATGTCGTCGCGCGCGCGAAGAAGCGGATCGCGGTCTACCAGCAGAAACTAAAGATCGATTTGCGCAGCGGACGCTGATCGGGCGAACCGCGACCGTCTGACCAGAAGCGGTCAGTCGTCTATCGGCCGGCTCCGGCCGCTCGATCAACTGTCGAGAGGCCGATCGCTGGATGACCGCTTTCCGTGATTCGATGCTAAAAGCTGACTGACCGTTACCGGCCCAGTCCCGGCCGCGCGGCCCTGTCTGAATGGGCGTCGGCTCGCGGGGAGCCGGTACCCGGCCCCGAACGGCGGCTTGTAAGTTTGAGCGACTGCCTGTCGCTTCATGGCTAAGACGGACCGGCCAGGCTCATAGCAGCCCTTCGCAGAATAGCCTGAACGCAGCAGCGCTCGTGTATGCGGCGTATGCCTGATGCCCGTCGTCTTTGGCCGGATCGGCGAAGTCGCAGACCGACTTCAACGAGAAGCAGCGCGGCTGCGGATCTGGACTCTCCTCCGCGGCCACGAAAACCCCGTAGGTCTCCATCTCAACCCCAAGCGTCTTGCGGTGCTGCCCTCTGATCTGGGCTACCACCTCCTCGTCCTCCAGCACCGCCGCCCCCGAGGCGACCGGACCGAGCCGCAGGGAGAGCAGGCGGTCCCTCGAGCCTCCTCGCCAACCCCTCCGGATGCGGTCGAGCAGCTCCACGTCCTGCGCCATCCTGGCAAGGCGGCTGCGGACGAACGGATCGAGACCGAGCTGGTGGGGCGCTGACGCGAACGCGGGCGCACCCTCGCGAGCTGACCGCTTCCCGCTGCCATAGTCCCAGCTCGGGTCGGCGACCACGATGTCGCCAAGCTCGCATCCGCCGCGCACACCGGCGAGGATGCCGACCATGGCCAGGTAGCGGGGCCTGAACGTCATCACCATCTTCATGGCGAGCACCCCCGACGCCTGCATGCCCATCCGCGGCGCCGCGGCGGCGACGACCTCACGCCGGATGCCGTCCCGGAAGAACGAGCCGCGGTGGTAGGTGGTCGGGTCCCCGGGCACATCGCGGATGCTCCAGTCCCACGGCAAGTCGAGCACGGCCGCGAGCTCCGGCGTCGCGAGCGCGCAAATGACGGCGACATCCACGCCGTGCGAGGGTGCCGGCGGCGCACCCTTGGCCTGCGCCAGGGCGCGCGCTGCCAGTCGGGCGAGGCGCTCGGACCATGCCGTCGAGGAGGGATCGTACAGGACGACCTGCAGCACGTCGTCGTCGAAGCGGGGACGCGCCACCGCGAGCGCCTCCTCGTTCGCCGTGAGCCCGACCATGTGGACGGGGGTATGGTAGACGTCGCGGTCGATGACCTCTCGGAGCAGCTCGAGACCCGACGCCTGGGCCGGCGGCTCGTCGCGCCTCGACGGTATGAGGATGTCCAGCACGAGCAGGTCGTAGCGTGCGTCCCGCATCATGCGCTTGGCCGCGGTCGCGTCACGCGCGTCCTCGATCATAGTGGGCTCGAGCCCCTCGACGCCGAGCAGGCACTTGGTCACCCTGCGCAGCTTCTCCGCGTCGTCCTCGACGATCAGGATGCGGATCAAGGCTCAGTCCCCTCTGCGCTTCCCCTGGGAAGGGCCGCCTCGCAACGGGCGCGCAGGGCGTCGCGCCATCCATGTATCGAGGCGTGGTAGTATACGGCGCCCTGGTAGATGGAGCCGTGCTCCCGACGGAGCTGGGCGTCCAGCTCCTCCAGGTTCAGCGAATGGGGTGGGGCGCCGAACGTCTCGAACTGCGTCACCACGACCACGGGGGTGGCGATCTCGAAACGCTCCATCTGCTTCAGGAACTCCCGACCACCGAAGCTATGGGTGGTGCCTCCTCCGGGCTCGTCCGGACCCGCCTCGTAGTTCGGCAGGGTCATGTCCAGCAGCACCAGGTCGAACGGTTCCGTCCGGATGCGACGGACGCCCGCCTGCAGCGAGCGCGTGGACCGAAGCTCGGCCTCCGGGAACTCGTCGCGCACGAACCGGTCGAGCTGGAAGCTCTTGTTTTCGTCGTCCTCGACGATCAGTATCCTCACGTCTGTATCTCCCGAAGGCCCAGTTCGAGTTCTACATGGAAGCCGGCGTCGTCGAAGCCGAAGCGGAGCCGGCGTGCCTCGCCGGCGTCGGACCCGATCAATTTGCGCAGCTTGATTAGGCCGGTGCCGCCCTCCGACCGCACCGCGCTCCCGTAGTCACCCTCGGCGATGGCGCGTTCAATCGCCTCGATGCGCTCCACGGTCTCGGGGTTGCGTATCCCGTCCGCCACCTCGTTCCTCGCCACGATGCGCAGACGGTCACCTGCGCTGCGGACCTCGATCGAGACATGCGGGTCGGGCCCCATGCCGGCGTGCCGGCGCACATTGTCGAAAATGATGAAGAAGATGTCTGAGAACAGCACCAGGGCACCCGCGAACGGGGGCAGGGGATCGACGTCGCGCGTGACCACCGGGGCGAAGTCGTGGTGTATCGCCTTCACGCACTGCAGGCCCACGTCGATGAGGTCGCCGATCGGGAAGGCGGGCTCGCTGATGGGCTGCGAGAGGCGGAACCAGTCCTTCACGAGGTCAAGCGCCTGCAGCGTGCCGGTGCGAGCGGTCCTGACTGCACGATCGAGGTCTGCGGTGGGCATGGTGCCGGCGAGCGACCGCAGATCCTTCTCGAGTTCGGCGAACTTCGCGTTGACCTCGGGCTTCAGCACGGCGTCGATTGTTTCGCGTACCGCGCCGAGGGAATGCTCGACCGACTCCCAGAAAATCTCCATCGCGCTCTCGAAAAACTCCTCGAAGGTCATGTCCGGTCTGAGGTCGGCGACCCAGAGCCTGAACCGCACGGAGCGGAGGCTGATGCGGAACAGCCCGAAGGGCCTGTCCGACCTGTGAATCTGGATCATCTCCTGCGCAATCCTGGAGATGAAGGCGTCGTAGTCGGCCGAGAACCGCGACAGACGCGCGTCGATCGATGCCGCGGCCTCGTCCGGGAGGTGCCGCAGCCTCTCGAGCCAGTGCAGGTTTGAGCCGTACTCCTCCCCGTCCGACCCGCGCTGCGTGATGATCCGTTCGATCTCCAGGGGTGTCCGCAGCTGCCCGGACAGCGTGCCGTGCCGGATCCGCAGGCTCAGGTAGCAGTCGAGGCCGTGCTCCGGGCTGGTCGTGCATTCGTTGTAGAGCCAGCGCAGCATCTGGAGGAGGAGATCGTTGGCCTCGTTCTTGGGGACCTCCAGCACCTGCTGCGGCAGGGGCTTGCCGGAGAGCGCTTCCTGCAGGGCGGCCTCGAGCTCCACGTCGTCGGTCCCGATCCCGGCACGTCCGAGGGCCTGGTAGCGCTGGAACGTCTCGCGGTGCTTCTTCTCGAACGCCCGCCTAATCGCGGGCACGTCCACGTAGATCTTGCTCCGCTCGACGTGGCGCACGCCGCGGTGGATCAGCTGCGCCCGGGTCACCTCGCGCAGCTCGGCCTCGTATTCCTTGGCTGATTGCGGGTCCAGCTTCACGAGCAGCGAGAGGACCTTCTTGCGTTCGTCCTCGAGCTCGCGCGTGCCCTGGAAGGCCGAGGAGACCTGCATGACGCCGGGCACGCAGATGTGCCTCAGGTAGTGAACGAGGAGCGGGCGGTCGAAGCCATCCTCCCTTCCGTCGAGCTGCGCGGGTCGCTCCATTCCATGGAAGAGCAGGAAGTCCTCGTAGGCATACGACCTCGCGTCGTCGAGGCTGTCGTCGAAGTGCTTGGAGAACAGGTCCAGGAGGATCGGCGAGGCCAGTTCGCCCGCCATCCTCTTCCGCTGCGCACGGTCGAGCAGCTGGGCGCATTCCGCGAGCGGAAGCATCCGGACGAGCGCCGGGTCCTCCACGCAGGCGGCCGCGATGAGGCGGGTCAGTTCGGGCACGTTGCCCACCTGGAGCAGGGAAAGCGAGAGCAGCCGCCTCACGCGCCTCCGCCGGGGCAGATCAGTGGTGTCGGCCAGCCGCTCGGCCAGCCGGACTACCGCGTCGTGATCGCCGCGCCCGAGAGCGCGGAAGAGCTCGGCTTCCTTCACTGCGTCCGCTGGCAGATCCGGGAGGTCCGCGGTCGGAAAGCCGCTGTCCGGGGGCACGTCCAGGTTCGCCCTGACCAGCTGCTCCGTCAGTGCGGGAGACCTGTGGCCGGGCGCGACCGACCGCACCGCCACCTCCACTGCGGCGCCGGCGCCGGCGCCGATCACCCGGCCCACGTCGGAGGGCCTGAGGCCGCGCCCGTACACGAAGGCCTGCGCCTCCAGTTGGAGCGCAAGTGCGGGGACGGCGAACATCTCGCCCCAGACTGCGGCGTTCACCACGATGGAGAAGTCCTGAAGCCGGTGGTTCAGGCCGTCCCTCAGAAGTTCGACGATCGCCCGGTCGGCGTCGCCGGTCCGTCCGAGCATGCGGCGCACGCGGGCGACGGTGGTGGAGCAGAGTGTATCGCCGCACCCCGCCTCGTCGGCCGGTGAGAGGCTGGCGGCCTTCGTCATCCATGCGCGCGCGTCTGCCGGATCTGCCGTGATCGCAGCGTCGGCAAGCGCCACTGCGGTCTCAGCGTCTCCGAGCAGCAGGGCGTCCTCCATGGTGGATCCATTGGCGTCGATGCCGTCGAGCCAACGTCCCGTCCCGGTGAGGAGGAAGGCGGCCCGCCGAAGCCGCTCGTCCTCGATGAGCCCGGCAAGACGCACTACCTCGCCGCGGAAGGCCGCCTTGACGAGGTCATCGCCCATGGATGCCGCGCACGCCGCCAGTTGGACGAATGTTTCGTAATGGTCCACGAGCGCCGCGCTGCTCTCGAGGCGCAGCACGTCCGCGTAGCGGGCGGCGGTGGCAGGTGCCTGGTTGCCGAGCCTGTACAGGAAGTACGCGCCCAGGTTCTCCGCGTCGTCCCAGGCCCCCACGAGGTCCTCGAGATGCTGGACGTACCGCAACGGTGTCGTGCTCGGCTCGTTGCGGCGGCTGAGGTGGTAGGCGAGGAACGCCACGACGTCGTTCTGGCCGCGCGACTTCCTCACCTCCGCGGCGAACGACTTCTGGGCCTCGAGGCCCTCGGCACACTGCAGCAGCGCCATCCGGCTCTCGAGAATCCAGAGCGAGGTCCCGAACTCCTGCTCCATCCTGTCCAGCTGCTCGAAGCACGCCGCGTGCCGGTTCCCGACGAGGAGCACCTCGTACGCCCTCGCGGCAAGGCGGAACTCCGCGAGCGCCCGTGCGTGGCGGCGGAACGTCGCGGCGGCCCAGGCCGTCTCGCGAGGGAGCGTGGTCGCGGACAGGGTGCCCGATCGCCAGAGTTGGCCCAACGAGCTCGGGAAGTGGTCGAAGGCGATCCCCCTTCCCTTGCGGCGCACGGTTGGAAGCCAGTCCACGAAGGCCTGCATCTCGGACGCAGGCACGAGTGCGCGGGCCTTGGACACCGCCGCGCGGGGTGCCGCGCTCCCTCGGACGTAGTTCTGGGCGGCCTTGAGCTTGGCGGCGCCGGGCGGGACGCTTCTATTGTTCATACTACCTGCATTGGTGCCGACGCGTGCGGCGGCGCACCGGATCTCCATATCACTGCGTCGCTGTGGGCCTAACCCAAAAGCAGCGAGGGTCGCACGGGCTTCGCCGGGTGTGCCGCTTCCGGAATACGTGGCCTCGAGCACTACCGGCGCTCGCAATTTGAGGAAAGCCGGCCCGCAACGCGTTGTGAATGATGAAGCTGGTCATGGTTCGTCTCCAGTCGCCCGGAGCGGCGGCCTGAGCAGTAGATGTCCTATGCGCCTCTCCGCCAGCGATGACCGAGTTCCTCCCACTGTCGTGTAGGCAGGCGACGGCTCACAGGTGCAGCCGTACATGAACCGACGTCGGGAAGCGGGAAATGGACGGTGCGCCTAGAATGTCCGAACCTGGGTCTTGCCTGCGTCCTCCCTAGCACGCACATCGCTGGTATACCGAGACACCGACAGGATGCTTCGGGCACAATTTCAAATGGTGCCGAACTGAAGATGGAACTCCGCACGGCAACCGCGACGCTGACAATCCAAGGATTACGTACTGCTTCCCGACAGAACCTGGCGCTTGCCGAACTGTCGGCTCTTCGTGCAAATTCATACGTTTTGAGCGATCAATCGTATCGAGCTCCGTCGCCGTCAACAATCAGCGCTCCAGCTGCATAAGCATCAAGCCGAAGCCCTGCCCTGCAGCACCGTCGCTACGCGCGAGCTGGAAGGCCATCAGCCGCCCGTCGGGGCTGATGACCCCGTTCGAAGCGCCATAGGCCGAATGATCGCTGAACGAGGTAAGCCGCCGATAGTCGGTGCTCTTCTCCGTCAGGCCGAGGCGGCAAAGCTCGACCGGTTTGTCGGATGGGACCGGCTTGCACTCGGTCAGGGTCGCTTTGCCATCGGGGAAGATGCCCTCCGGTTCGTTGATCTCGCGCGGATCGTCGCGGAACGTCGTGATCCGTCCACTGGCGATGTCCACTCCCAGGGTCGGCGTCCGGGCCAGCCCGCCATAGGGCACGATGCCGTAGCAGCTATAGACGAGCGACTTGTCCTGTTCGCGAAAGTCCTGCACCTCCAAATAGCATTTTTGTGAGGGAACCCGCAGCACCTCGCGCCGGTTAGTCAGCTTGGGCCTGCCGCCGCCATATTCTATGTCGGCCACCTCGATCATCATCGCGTCGTCGGCGGTCGCCGGCGGCATGCCGTAGGCCCCGTTCGGCCCCGGCCCTGGCAGGTGGAATTTCGGACTGATCGAGACCCAGGCGATGCGTGGCGTCAGCCGCGATACGGCAGTGCCCTCGAAGGCGTTGACGCCCAGCGGTTGAAGCGGCCTTCTCAGGCCCTTGTCCAGCACCCATAGCTCGGCGCGAAAGCGCGCATCCTTGCCACTGTACCGCGGCGCGGTAATCAGATAGTCGCCACTCGGCAGATACTGGACGCGGGTGATGCCCATATGAGGCAAGTGGCCGGTAAGGTTGCGTACGTCGCCGCTGGCGAGATCGATTTCGTAGGCGTCGCCAAACTCGTGGTTGACGAAAGCCACCTTCCTGGAGTCGGGCGAGAAGGCCGCGCGCTCGCCAATATCGGACAATTTGGATACGTTCGGTGGCAGGACCAGCTTGCTGGCATCGTCCGGGGCGGCGATGGTGGCGGCCGGCGACATCGCGATGCACGCCGCCGCCACCAGGTCGAGCGGCCACCGCGCAAGCCGCCGGCTCACTTGCCCGCCTCCGCCGGCATCGGCATCAGCAGAATACCCATCCCAACGCCCGCTTCATCCCCGGCGCGACCAAACTGGAAGGCGATCGATCCGCCGTCCGGGCTGACGACGGGGTTGGACACACGATGCTTGCCGTAATCGAGAAAATGGGTGAGGCGGGTCAAGCGCCCGTTCGGCACGAGATCCAGTCGGCAGAGGTCCAGCCCCTCACCTTCCCCGGGGCCGCATTCTACCATCGTCCAAGCACCGGAAGGATGGATGCCCTCGACCTCGGTGAACGAACCGTCGCGCACATCATGATAGGTGATGTATTTGCCGTCGCTCAGCCGGACACCTTCGATCGTGCTGTGCAGGATCGACACGAACTTGCCGAGCGACAAGCGCTTGCCGCCGACATCGTAGCAGGAGATGGTGAGTTCGCGATCCCGGTCGCGGAAGTCCTGTGCCTCCTGCACGCACTGGCTGGTGGGGCGGCGCCCGATCTCCCTCACGTTTTCCAGCCGCGCCGTGCCTTCGCGCACGACGACATCGCCCACGCGCAGGGCGGTATATTCGTCCACCTTCTGGTCTGCGGTCGAGCGCTTCGGCTCCAGCACCGCCCAGCCGACCTTGTTCGACATGCGCGAGAGCGCGATCCCTTCGGAAACGATCTCGTTCAGCGGCTGAAGCGCGCTACCGGGCGCCTTGTCCATGTACCACAGCTCGATCTGGCCGATGCGCATCGCCATGCGATCTGGATCGATCCGGCGCGGGCCGAGCAGCAACAGATTGCCGTCGTTGAGATATTGCACCCGCAGGAAGCCGGCATTGGCGGCGTGCACCGTCAGGTTGCGCGTCTTGCCCGTGGCGATGTCATACTCGAACGCGTCGCCATAGCTCTTGCCGATGAAGGCGATCTTCTTGCCGTCGGGAGAGAAGGCCGCGCGCTCGCCGAAGCTGCTGATGAAACGCGCACCCGGCGGCAGGTTGCGCAACGGGTCGCCCGGCCTGGTGGCGGTGAAGTCTATCCCGGCGGGCGGCGCCGCGCCGGCCCCGCCCAAAGGGAACGCCAGCGCAAGGATCGCGGCGAGGGACGCGCCTTTTAGCACTGACCCGACGGAACGAGCGAAGTCGCGGGCACCCATCAGAACTTCGTCCGCAGGCCGACGGTGAAGTAGCGGCCGATGATGTCGTAGACGGCCCGCGCTGTCGGCAACTGTGTCCCCGGATTCTGGTCGGTCACGAAGAACGGTCCTTTTCTGTTGAACAGATTGTTTACCGTAAGAAAGAACTGTGCGTTGCCGCCCATCGCCGGCACGTCCTGATTCAGGTTGAGGTCTGTATAGAATACGGTCGGGACCGTATTATCTGAGTTTGCTTGCAGGAAAGACTTCTTGTAACTGCCGATCATGCGCTCCTGAACACCGATAGTGGTTCCGTTAACGGAGTAGTTCACCTCCAGATTACCGCGCCACTTGGGCAGCGGATAGGTAGAGGAAAGAAAGCCGGGGATATCGGCCGATCCGCTATATTCAATCGGAGCGGCTACGGAGGACTCGCGACGGGTGTACCCGATAAGGCGCGTGCCCAGCACACGGGTGCCGAGCGTGCCGCCGAACACCTCGCCGCGATAGCCCACCTCGAAATCCACGCCCTTGGTGGTCAGCGACGCGATGTTCTGGTTGACGATCCGCACCTCGGTCGGGTTGCCGGCGCCGTCCCGATCGATGAGTGCGCAGAATGGGCTGGCCGGATTCTCGAAGCAGCGCTGGACGATCGTCTGCGCCACCCCCGGGGTGGTGATCGCATCGTCGATCTTGATGTTGAAATAGTCGACCGAGGCGTATGCGCCGGGCAGGAAGGTCGGCGTCAGCACCGCGCCGAGCGTGTAGGTCGTGCCCTTCTCCGGCGTCAACGAAGGGTTGCCGCCGCTTCGCGTCCCGACGATGACCGCCGTGTTGTTCGCCGGGTTGACGATCTGGCCCTGTACGATCGTCTGGCCGCCGAACAGCTCGAACAGCGAGGGCGCACGGATGTCGCGAGAGTAGGTGCCGCGCAGACGGATGTCCGTGATCGGCTCCCAGGTCGCGCCGATCTTGTAGGTCTCCACCCCGCCGCTGGTGGAATAATCCGTGTACCGGAAGGCGCCGTTCAGTTCGAGCGACTTGGTGAACGACGCGTCCTTGATCAGCGGTACGACGGTTTCGGCGTAGACTTCCTTGATGGTGTACCTGCCGCGCGCCTGGCCGACGTTGGTGTTGAAGAACACGCCTCCCGAGCCGCCGCGAATGCCGAGCGCGGTATAGTTCACCGGCACCGCGGGATCGCTGTTCGAGGTCTGCCTCAGCTTCTGCCTGCGTATCTCGCCGCCGACGGCCAGCGAGACCGGGCCGGCGCCAAGATCGAACAAGGTGCCCTGAACGTTCACGCCGCCGAGATCCATCGTGTTCACCGCGCGCCAGCGGCTCTCGTCGAGTACCCACGCCACCGCCGCCGGATCGGCGCGACCGAAGCCGAGCGTGTTGAGCGGGATACACCCCGGGAACGCGTTCGTGGCGGAGAGCGAGACGCGGCAGACCGGCTGCCCGTTCGGCCCCGCCACCGCGTCCGCCGCGGCGAAGAAGCGGTCGTTACGGCCCTCGATCGCGACGCTGCGGAACTCGGTACGTCCATGCGTGAAGATGGCGTCCCACTTCCAGCCGGCGAACAGGTCGCCTTTCAGGCCGGCCATCACGGTAAGCGACTCCATGTCCTGATTGCTCGGGATCAGTCCGTCGCGGCCGTTCGGCACCGCCCAGTCGTAGAAGGTCCGCTTCACCGTCAGGTTGGACGTGCCGAGCGCCGCAAGCTGCGCCGGCGTCAGCTGCTGGCGCAGATAGACGTTGTTGTTGAACACGGTGTAGCCGGGGATCTTCCCCTGCGGCAGGTTGTCGTCGCTGCTGGTGGCGGTGTTGTAGCTCGCCTGCACGAAGCCCTCGATGCCGCCGCCAAAATCATAGCCGGCGCGACCGAAAAACTGCTTGGTCGTCGTGCGCGGCACCAGCGTGCCGCGAGACGAGAGATCGACGCCGTCACCATTGGCCGCCACGCCAGCGCGGCCGATCGCCGTGCCGGGATTGAACGGCCCGAGCGAACCGTTCGGCAGGAACTGAAGGCCACGCAAGCCGGCCGGGTTGGCCAGCGTGTTCAGAATATAGCCACCCTGGGAGACGTCGTTATAATGCACGTTGCGGTAATCGAGAAACGGGTTGGCGGCGGAACCGAGCGTACCTGCGCGCAACGTGGGATCCACGGCGCCGCTGATCCAATTGTCCCTGCCGCCCGGCCGCGAGCCGCGCGCGGTGATTCCCTCGTTCACGTAATATTCGCCGCTCGCCTGCAGCGTCAGTCGGTCGTCCAGCAAGGACAGGCCGCCGGCGGCGCCGATACGATAGGAGAATGTGTCGCCATAGGTGGAGACGCCGGCCTGGCTGAGCGTCTTCAGACCCTTGAACTTCTTGTCGATGATATAATTGACGACGCCCGACACGGCGTCCGAGCCATAGACGGCCGAGGCGCCGCCGGTGACGACCTCGACGCGCTCAACCAGCAGCTGGGGAATGATGTTCGTGTCGACGCCGCCATTGTTGCCGCTGGGCGGCAGGCGATAGCCGTCCTGCAGGACGAGCAGGCGCTGCGGCCCGAGATTGCGCAGGTTGAGGTAATTGCCGGAGCGCACGCGGTTCGCCTGCGTCACCTGGGTTTGCGCCGCGTTGATCGAGCCCTGGAAGACGGGGAGCTGGTTGAGGCCATCGGCGATGCTGCCGGGTGCCTTCGATGAGAGATTGGCCGTGCTCACCACCGTGAGGGGAGTCGGCGACTGCGTCCCGTCGCGCACGATGCGCGATCCGGTGACGACGATATCGGTGCGCGGAACGGACGAGTCGGTTTCCGCCGCCTCGTCGACAAGCTGATCGGTCGGCGCGGCGACGGTGTCCTGACCGGATGCGCCGGTCGTCTGCGCGACCGCCGGACAAGTCAGGGCGACGACGCTTGCGCTGGCAAGCATCCCCAGAAGACGAGTTTTCATTATATTACCTCCCCAACCAATTCGTCATGCTGCGTTGGGCGCCCGATCGCGCCGTGATGCTGTCGGATCGAACGACGCGACCCCGGAAACAAGCTGCCCGCTCCGGTGTTTCACGATGTGGACACCACCATCGCGCAACCTGTTGATCGACAGGCGGATACCACGCCGAATCCGTAAGCCGGCTCAGGCACCTCGCCTCGATCGTGTTGAGGCAGCGCCGTGTCGCACCGTACCGCCGCACGATGGGCGTCCGCCTGCGCAGCGATCGGAATGCCGCCCTGTCGGTTCCCTCTCATGCTTTTCCTCCGCCGCACACTTGCGCGCGTACAATATTGGTCATACCACGGTGTTATCTATTCAGCGACTATCTTTTTACGGAGTGGTATGATCGACGACGAGACGCTCAATCCCGACGATCGCCTCGTCCCGCGACGCTCGGTCATCGGCTTCGCCAACGACCATGCCGGTTTCGGCCTGCGCGGGCCGGTGATCGCCCTGCTGGAGCGACACTGCGACAGGCTTGTGGATGTCGGCGCGCGTTCGGCCGATCCGGTCGACTTCCCGGATATTACGCGGGGCGCCGTGCAGGTGATCCTCGATGGCGTGGCGGAGCGAGTGGTGCTCCTCTGCGGCACGGGTGCCGGCGCGTGCATAGCGGCGAACAAGATCCACGGCATCCGCGCGGCCGTGGCGCACGATACCTATGTCGCCCGGCAGGCGGTCGAGCATGATGATGTGAACGTGCTGTGCATCGGTGCCTGGATCACGGGGCCGCAGATCGCCCTGGACATCATCCGCCACTTCCTCGCGGCGCGGTTCAGCGACGACGAGCAATTCCGCCGCCGGGTCGCCAAGATCGCGCAGCTGGAACAGCGGCAATGACGCGCGCGGCACCGGATCGTTCGCGTCCGCGGCGCGGCTGATGGCTCCCGCCACCGCCTCCGTCTTCGTGCTGGGCAGCGTCAACCGCGACCTGCTCATGGCGGCAGAGCGACTGCCCCGGGCCGGCGAGACCGTGGCAGCGCATTTGCTGGACGAACAGCTAGGCGGAAAGGGTGCGAACCAGGCTGTCGCGTCGGCGCGCGCCGGCGTGCCTTCTCTCCTGATCGCGACCGTGGGAGACGATCCTGCGGGGGACGCGATGCTGGCGATGCTGGCCGATCATGCCGTCGACATCCGGAATGTCGCCCGCGTGGCGACCAGCCCGACCGGCCAGGCATTCGTCGTCACCGCGCGCGGGGAGAACCAGATCGTCGTCATCGCCGGCGCGAATGCCAAGACCGATGCCGCGATGGCCGAAGCTTGCGCGATCCGTCCCGGCGACGTGGCCCTGACGCAGCTGGAGACGCCCGCCGCATCCGTGGCGGCCTTCCTGCTGAAGGCGCGGGCGGTGGGCGCTACCAGCATCTTCAATCCGGCGCCCGCGCATGAGGCGGGGCGTGCGCTCATGCCGCTGGCGGACGTGATCGTGGTGAACGAAACGGAGCTGGAGTTCTTCACCCGATCGACTGGCCCGCGCGATCAGGCCATGTCCGCGCGAGATCTCGCCGGGGCGATCGATGCCCTTGCGTTGCGGCAGGATCAGGTCCTGATCGTGACGATGGGCGGCGCGGGATCGATGCTGTACCGGGATGACGCGACGGAGCATGTGCCCGCTTTCGCCGTGGATGTGGTGGACACCACCGGTGCCGGCGATTGCTTCTGCGGCTTTCTGGGAGCCGGGCTGGCGCGCCGCCTCGATATCGGCGAAGCCGCGCGTGATGCGAGCGCCGCGGCGGCGTTGTCGGTGGGGCAGCGCGGCGGCGCGGCGTCGATCCCCGATCGATCCCGCGTCTTGCGGTTTATCGCGTCACCCCGTTAGCATGGTCGACTTACGGTCCTCCCGGAGTTGAGCCATGCCAGCCGCGCCCACCTCGACCATCCCGGATGTCGCCCGTCGGGATACACCAAGCGGTTATCAGCGTGTCGTCTCGCTGCTCGGCGAGCAGTTGATGGCGGGTTCGCTCAAGGTTGGCGATCGGCTGCTGCCCGAACGCGAACTGGCGCTGCAACTGAGCGTCAGTCGCCCGATCGTGCGGGAAGCGCTTCGCTCCCTCGCGATGATCGGCCTGCTGGAGATCCGCCACGGCCATGGCACCTTCGTCCGCGCGCCGGACATCGCCAGTCTTGGCGACTTCTTCACCTTCGCGCTGGCGCAGCAGACGGACGTCACCGGCGATATTCTGGAGGTGCGCATCGCGATCGAGCGGCAAGCCATCCGCCTCGCCTGCACGCGGGCGCGCGCGCACGATCTGCAGAACATCGCCGAAGCGTTTCATCGGATCGTCGCGACCATCGAGGATCCGGTCGCCGGCGGCCATGCCGATTATCATTTCCACGCGATGCTGGTGCAGGCATCGCACTCACCGGCGCTTGTCCGGATCTATTCCATCGTCTCGGACCTGCTGATGACCTCGCATGTCGCGCGCCGAGAGCGCAATATCCTCACGCCGGAGCGGCGGCGCTTCCTGATCGATCACCACGAACAGGTCCTGCGCGCCGTGCTGAACCGCGATGCGGACGAAAGCGAGCGGCTCCTGGCGCTGCACTTCGAGATCGGCGCTGATCTGAACCAGAACGAGACCGCCGCCGATGCCTTTACCGGCGTCGATCGCTGACCGTGCCATAAGGCCGCTGCGCGCTTACCCGGCGGTCCGGGTATCCGGATAACGGTACATGCACAATGCCACGGCCAGAGACAGAAGGGCCGGAATCCCGCCGACAAGAAGGCGCAGCAGCAGGGAATAAGCCGGATCCGCGGCGTTCGCGGGATTGAACCCCGTCCATTCCAGCAGCAGGAACGCCAGCCCGACGGCCAGGCCCAGCGCCAGCTTCATCGAACCGTTCAGCGATGCGTACAGCAGTCCGGAGCGATCGACGCCGGTGCTCGCGCGGGTCGCGTCGGCGACGTCGGCCATCATGGCGCGCGGCAGGAACCAGGCAATAGGGATGCATAGGCCGAGCGCCGCGACGGTCGCCGCGGTCAGCGCGAAGGTGTTCGCCGGCTGCAAGGCGACCATGATCTGAAACGCCGCCTGGGCGAGCGCGCCGATCATGAGCGCCCTCGGCTTGCCCACCCTGCCGGCAAGCGCGGCGAACAACGGCGTACCAATGAAGGCGAAAGCATAGGAAATCAGGATCAGCGTGCTGGCCACGGCACGATCGAAACCAAGCTGGCCCATGTAGAAGAAGAGAGCGACGGCGTTGGCGATGCCTGTGGACATCGCGATCGCAAGATCGGCAAGAACCAGCCGCAGCACCGCATTCTGCCTGAAGATCGCGATATAGTCGCGTGGGCTCGTGCGGGCATGTGTCCTGGCGGGCAGCACACGCTCAGGGACGGTCGATATCGCCAGCAGGATGGCGAGCGGGATGAGCACGGCCATGACCCAGCCCGCCGCGCGGACGCCCGCCCCCGGATCGTCCGGATACAGGCGCGCGACGATCGGCAGCAACGCCAGGATCGAGAATTGCCCGGCGGTGGCGAAGACCTGCCACCAGGCAAAGACACGCGTTCGCCCGGCGGGATCGCTCGACAATGTCGCCGTCCATGCGAGATGCGACAGCACGATCATGGAGAAACCGAGGAACACGACGAGCAACCAGACCCACAGATAGAGCGTAGTGGCCCCCCTTTCGGCCCCGAACAGCATCAAGATCGGTACGACCAGCACCGGCGCGCTCGCCAGCAGCCACGGTCGGAACCGCCCCCAGGGCGTGTGCGTGGCATCGATCAGTCCACCAAGCACGAAATCGATCACGAGATCGATCGCGCGCACCGCCATAAACGCCGTACCCACGGCGCCCACCGGCAAGCCTATGGTATTGGCGTAGAATTCGGGCAGGAACACGATCAGCAGCGTGGCCAGGGCCTGGATGGCTAGGGCGGTTACGCTGAAGGCCGCAAGCTTCGCGCCGCCGACACGCGCACCGGTCGACATCGCTTCTTCCCGTATCGCCATTCATGGTTCCCGCCGGATCGGATGAGCGACCATGGCACGAGCCGCGCCCGATCGATCCGCGGCCGCCCTGAACGTGCCCGTGCCCGCCTAGTTGGCGGGACCGAACTCGCCGATGTAGAGGCCCTCCTGCACGGTCGGGGCCTTCTGTCCCCGCAGATCGACCGCGAACGCGATCCGGCGACCGTCCGGCGCCGGGGCCGACTGATGCGTGTTGACCCCCAACTCGCTGAAGCGCGTCAGCCGGCGCGGCGGGGCCGCACCGTCGCGTCGCACGACATAGAGGTCGAAGGGGCGATCGAAGCCCTTCAGCATCCCGTGCGGTGCATAGTCGGCCAGCTCCGCCGGCGATGGCAGGCGCATGCCGCTATATTTCGCCACGAACGACAGGACGCCCGCATCGTGGCTGCTCACGCCGCGATACGCGCCGGCCGGATCGGAGGAGCGGTTGGTTTCCTCCAGGCCATATCGTTCGTCGGGGAACAGATGGGTCTCGGAATGGGCCGGGTCGTCATAGAGGCTGGAGAGCTTGCCGCTGGCGATATCGACCTGGTACATCTCCCCGTTCACCGTCTTGCCGTCCGCCAGGATGGTGTAGAACGTCAACGCTCGGTTGTTGTCCGCAAAGCCATACGCCTCGGACATCGTCACGCTGGCCGGCTCGTGCCGCTTGGCGGAATCGTACAGGATCCTGCCATCGCTCAGCGATGCGCGGCCGTTGGCAAGGGACAGCGTGGCGATATGCAGCAGCGATCGATCCTTGCGGAGTTCGCCCCAGCCAAGCCTGACCGAACCGTCTTTGGCGACATCGCGGGAGATCGCGATCTCTCCGAATGCGGGTGCGCCCAGCGGCTGCAACGGTGCGCCGGGGGCCGACATCCAGTAAAGTTCCTGATCCATGACATCGCTGATGGTGTCCGTCCTCCGGCTCACATCCTCGCTGCCGATGTTGCGTGGCGCCAGCAGGAGGAAGCTGCCGTCGGGCAGATAATAAACCCGCGTCACCATGCCGGCCATGCCCAGCCGGCAGGTCAGGCACCGGACGGTGCGCGTGGCGAGGTCCAGTTCATACGCATGCGTGTCGCGCACGTCAGACTCGGTGAATGCCAGCTTGCGGCCATCGGCGGACCAGTCCGGCCGGCTGCCCCAGCCAAGCACGCGGGTCATGCGGAACGGCGCGGTGGAATAGTCTATCTCGGCGGCCGGCCGGCCACTCGGCTCCGCCCAGAGCCCCGACGAGCTGGCCAGCATGGCCAATCCCACCGCAAAACCTGCTAGTTTCATTGCGCTAAACCTTTTTGGGTGTTCGCGGGATGTGGAACGCCGAGCGGTCCAGATGCAAGCCGCATCCACGACATCCCGTCTGGTGGAAAAGTAGGGACGACATCGAAAATAACGATGTTGTCCGAGCTGGAGATATCTCACCTGCGGGAGCGCGGCCGGCACCCGCTCGGGATGTTGCCGGGAGTCAGCTTCTGAACCCGCCTCCCCTGCACTTCGGCCACGTAGAGCACGCCCTTGCTGTCGGTGGCGCTCAGGTGGGGGCCGTTGAACTGGCCGGGCGCGCTGCCCTTGCCACCGATGCTGCCGAGCACGGAGAGGCGCTTCCGGTCGAGCACGACGATGCGCGCATTCCCCCAGTCGGCGACATACAGATAGCATTGCCGCGGGTCGGCCGAGAAGGCGATGCCGGAGGCGGTCTGCGGCGAGGGCATGTTGCGATCGATGAACACCTGTCGCAGGTAGCGGCCGGCCGACGTGAAGACCTGGATGCGCTGATTGTTGCGGTCCGATACGTAGATCAGGCGGTCGCGCGAGATCTCGACGCCATGCACGCCGTTGAAGCCGGCCGGACCATCTCCCGTCTGCGGCGCGAAGGGTGCGTCGGGCGCACGCGGCTCCGGCGCGGGATCGTTCGGCGGAGGAGCGCCGAAGGCGCTCCACATGCGCTTGAAGGCGCCGGTCTCGCTGTTCAGGACGATAACGCGGCGATTGCCATAGCCATCGGCGACATAGACTTCGCGCGCCGCGTCATCGACGAAGATATCGGCCGGCGCGTGGAAATTTCCAGTGTCGGCATCGCCCTTGCTGCCGCCCCGACGGCCGATCTGCCGGATGAAGCGGCCTTCGCCGGAGAAGACCAGCAGCATATCGTCGGCTTGGTGCGGATCGGTGCGGAAGGCGCCGGCGACCCAGACCCGGCCCTTGCCGTCGACCGCCAGGCTGTGCTCGAC
Organism: Sphingomonas profundi; assembly: GCF_009739515.1. Lineage (NCBI taxonomy): Bacteria > Pseudomonadati > Pseudomonadota > Alphaproteobacteria > Sphingomonadales > Rhizorhabdaceae > Alterirhizorhabdus > Alterirhizorhabdus profundi. Next base: position 442,389 of record NZ_CP046535.1, on the reverse strand, counting down.
GGTCGGCCAGTCATAGCCGCTGCCCTCTCCACCGAAGGCGCGGAGGAAGTTGCCGTGTGAGTCGAACGCCATGATCGGGGGCGCCGCCCGCGCGGCATCCGCCTTGCCTACCGAGCGGGGCCGGTGGAGCAGCCAGAGGTTGTCGTGGCGATCCACCGCCACGGCCGTGATGTCGCCGATCACCCAGCCGTTCGGCATGCGCAGCCAGTCGAGTTCCGGAACGAGCGTCGGCATCGGCGGCACGGCGGCGGCGGCATGAGCGGGAACGGACAGGACAGCGCCGGCGGCGAGGGTCGCGGCGGCCGCGCTCCTCGCCCGCCGGCCGAGGCGACGCGCATGATGGCGCATGGCTGCCACGATCCCTGTCACGCGCGTTTCCGCGCCGGCGAACGCCACGGCGGCGGCCTATCGCACCACGAGGGCGGTGAAGGGCGACACATAGGCCATCAGCATCACGACGACCCCGACGAGCGCGCCCAGCACGAGGCTGTGGAGGAACACGTAGCGCAGGATGCGGCCTTCCTGTCCGTACCAGCGGGTGGCGGTGGAGGCGACGACGATGCTCTGCGCGTCGATCATCTTGCCCATCACGCCGCCCGCGCTGTTGGCGCTCGCCATCAGCACCGGCGGCAGGCCGAGCTGTTCCGACGTCACCTTCTGCAAGCCACCGAACAGCACGTTGGACGCGGTATCGGATCCGGTCACGGCCACGCCCAGCCAGCCGAGCATCGTACCGAAAAAGGGATAGAAGACCCCCGTTGCGGAAAAGGCGAGGCCCATCGCGGCATCGACCCCGGCAAAGCGGGTGAGGTAGCCGAGCGCCAGCATCGCCGCGATCGTCAGCAGCGAGGGCATCACGCTCTTGAACGCGCGCGCATAGGTGCGGCCGATCTCCGCCACCGGCATGCGCAGCAGCAGGCCGCTGGCGACACCGGCGAGCAGGATCGCCGATCCGGTGGCGGAAAGCAGGTTCAGATTGTAGACGGCCGGCTCCAGCTCCGCCTTGACCGCTACCGGCGGCATGCGCCGGATCATCTGGTCGAGCCCCGGCCACGGGATGGCGAGTTTGAAGATCGCATCCAGCGCCGCCTTCATGAACGGTAGGCCCCACAGGAACACCAGAGCCGTCAGGATCAGCCACGGCAGCCACGCGCGCGCCACCGCGCGGCGCGTTGGCCGCTCGGCCGTGATGACGACGGCATCGGGGTGTGCGTCCGCATGGGCGGGATCGGTCTGCTCCACCCGCTCGTCATACCGGCTGAGCCGCGCCGCATTCACGTGCATGATGGTCCTGGGAGACCAGACGCGCAGGAACAGGATCAACCCGGCGATGGAGGCGAGCGCGGCGCCGATGGCGGTGAGCCAGGGCCCGTGCAGGCTGGAGATCAGCATTTGGGTGACGGCGAAGATGGCGCCTGCAACCAGTGCCGCCGGCCATACCTCCAGCGCCCGCCGCCAGCCACAATAGGCGATCAGCAGCCAGAACGGCACGATCAGCGCGAACGGCGCCATTTGTCGCCCCACCATCGTGGACAGGTCCATCAGCGGCAGCCCTGTCACGCCCGCCAGGGTCACTAGCGGGGTGCCCAGCGCGCCAAACGCGACGGGTGCGGTATTGGCGATCAGCGACAGCCCGGAGGCTTGCAGACGGGTGAAGCCGAGCCCGATCAGCATTGCTCCCGTCACCGCCACCGGCGCGCCGAAGCCAGCCGCGCCCTCGAAGAAAGCGCCGAAGCAGAAGGCGATCAGCAGCAGTTGCAGGCGACTGTCGTCCGTGATCCCGGAGATCGAGTTGCGCAGAATGGTGAACTGGCCGCTCTCGTTGGTCAGCTGGTAGAGGAAGATGATGTTGAGCACGATCCAGCCGATCGGCAGCAGGCCGTAGGCGGCACCGAACGCCACGGCCCGTGTGGCCAGCCCGGCCGGCATGCCGAAGACCAGCACCGCCATCACGAATGCGGTAGCCAGCCCTGCCAGGGCCGCGACATGCGCGCGCATGTGCAGGACGCCCAGCCCGCCAAGCATCACCACCACCGGCGCCGCCGCCAGCAGGGCGGAGAGCCAAGGCATGCCGAGCGGATCATAATCCTGCGACCAGATCATCCAAATCCCCCGATCGTTGACGATGCCGGACGACGGCCCTTACCGTCGCTAGGCGATCGCGCTCGCAAGCGGCAAGGTGGCGGCCGCGCCGTCCCACATGGCGGAAACAACCCGCCGGCTCACGCGATCAGGAGCGCCTCGAACGTCTCGACCGGCGGCAGATCGAACCACGTATGGCCGCCCGCATCGGTGCCGCGCAGGGAGATGCCGGCTCTCAGCGCCCGGCCTTCCCTCGCGCCGCCGCGAATGCCCAGTTTCAAGCCGTGGATCGCCGGCGGCGGATCGTAAAGGCCGTTCCGCTGCCCGGCATAGTTCACGACATGGACGAGGCGGCGCCCCGTCAGCGGCTGACGGTGAAGCATCAGCTCCACCGGCCCGGCCCCGACCAACTGCACCTCAGCCGGCGGCGCGTAACGGGCGATCAGCGCCGCGAAGATGGCGGCATGGTCGGCCAGCCCATCGCGGTAGAACAGCCAGTCCGGCAGCCAGGGGATATGCACCGCATGCCCCTTGCCGAAGCTGCGCACGAGCATGCCCGGCTCGGCACGTGCCGCCCGGCCCGGTATTGCATAGCTGAACTCCGGCGGTCCGAACCGCTGGTCCGGCGCCAGCGGCAGCAGGTTCGTGGCCCCCTCCCGGGCCGCAACCGGGAAATACTCCGCGTCCACCGCGATGCGCGCACCGCCCAGATCGATCGACGCCCGGGCCGCGTCGAAGGTCCAGCCCTGCGCATCCACCGGCGTGCCGAAGCTGATCGCCGGAGAGGAGCGCAGCGCGTTGGCGGCACGCACTTGCCCGCGCGGCCCGTAGGCGCCGGTCTCGCCCGTCGTGATCAGGAGGCCGCCGCCCGCGACGAACTCGTCGATGCACGCGGCTTCCGCGTCGGACAACAATCCGACGTGAGGCATCACCAGCACGTCATAGTCGACCGCCGTCAACCGCGTCGTCCCGTCCTCGATTCGGCCGTCATTGACAAACCAGAACGAAAGTCGGGCCTGCGCCAGCGCGCTATAGGCACCGCGAAAGGCACCGACGGCGCGCTTGGCAGATCGCGTCCCGCCGCCGAAACGGCCGTTCTTCTCGGAATCGTACAACGCCACGCGCGCGCCGGGGCGCAAGCCGGTATAGGCGTCGGCCGCCGTGCCGTACCATTGGAACAGGCGCGAGACCGACGCGAGATAGCGCGTGTCATCCTGATCGGCAAGGGTGCCCATCAGGTATAGGTCCAGTTGCGCGCCCGTCGCCAGCTGTTGCGCGAAACGCAGTTCGTGATAGGCGGCCGTCTCCGTCACCTGCCGCCAGGGATAGTCGATGTGCGCGGCCGACGTGCTGGAGAAGGGCTTGCCCGGATTGCGTGCCTGCGCCGACCGACTCTGCTCGCCGGACTGATACTGCCACTCGGGCGCCGTGCGCGAGACGCGCCGCTGCACCTCGCCGCGCCCCACCTCACGATAGCGGAAATAGCCGAGTATCGGCGTGTTCGGCCGAACCTTGCGCAAGGTGGCATTGTTCAGCTCCAGCACCTCTTCGCTGGTCCTGTCCTGGAATTCGAGATAGTCGATCCAGCCCGGGTCGCCGAATCCGTCCACCGTCGGCAGCTCCCGCTTGTACAGCGCGCGGAAGCGGCGGCGGCAATTGTCGCATACGCAGATCCCGTGCGCGACGTTGCTGTAGTCCGTCGCCGGAAAGCCCGTCATGTTGAAGAAGGCGCTGTCCATCGCGTAGCGGCTGCCCGCCTCGCGCAGGATCAGCGGACCGTATTCCCGTGCCCAACCCCCGTTCGGACAGGCCTGGTAGGTGCCGGCATATTCGCGCGGGGTACCATCCCGGTTCAGCATGAACCACTCGGGATGCGCCCGGTAGGCCGCCGCGGTCGATTTGGAGAGGTCGAACCGGCCGACGAAAACGAGCCCTTCCGCACGCGCCGCCTCGATCATCGCGCCGGCGAAATCACCCGTCAGCTTCGGGTTGGTATGTTGGAGCTTCAGCTGCGTGGGATAGAAAGCGACAATTCCGCCGATGTTCGAGACGATCACATCCCCGCCAAACGCCTTGATAGCGCGAGCGATCTCGCGCGGATCCTCCTTTACGTCGATCTCACGCAGGTTCGTCTGGACGATGCGATAGGGTCGCTTATACCAAGCTGGACGGGGGGCCGAGAGACCGATGGACGCGGCACGCGATGCCGTCATCAAGGCGAGTCCGGACGCTGGCGTAAGGGTGAGCAATCTGCGTCTGGATATCGCGAAATCCTGCTGCTGCCCCATCCTCACCCCCTCCGCGAATGGCCGGTCGCCGCCGTGCTCCCGCCGTCTGTGGTGAGCATCGTGGCGCAGCGCACCGAGGCAAGGCCGCCGCCCCGGCGTTTCACGATGCGGAACCCGGCCGCGCTCGTCGCAAATTGCATTTGCGCCACCTGTTGCATACTGCTGGAGGGCAAGTTCGAGACGCCGGCAATCCTTTGATGCAGCAGGTCATGATGAGAGACGGCGCGACGATCGAATCGCCTGTCACGCGGGATCAAGGCGAACTCTCGCAGGCCGCCCTGTTGCGCGAGATGTTCGATGTGGCGCTGGATGCCGTCTCCGCGGAGCGGTGTCTGCCCGCCCATCTGCCGCCGGCCGTGCCGGGCCGCACGCTGATCCTCGGCATCGGCAAGGCCGGGGCGGCGATGGCGCGCGTCGCCGCGCGGGCCATGCCTTACCCTAGCGAGGTGATCGTCCTCACCCGTTACGGCCATGGCTATCCCGCACACGACATGCCCGATGGTGCCCGCCTGTTCGAGGCGGGCCATCCTCTTCCCGACGAGCATGGCGTCAAAGCCGCGCGCTTCATATTGCAGGCGGTATCCTCGCTCGGGCCGGACGACCAGCTGGTCGCCCTGATCTCCGGCGGCGGCTCGGCCCTGCTGGCGCTTCCCGCCGAGGGCGTGACGCTGCGCGACAAGCAGCGCATCACGCGGCAACTCCTGCTGTGCGGCGCCTCCATTTCCGAGATTAACTGCGTGCGTACCCATCTTTCGGCGGTGAAGGGCGGGCGGCTCGCGCTGGCGGCGTATCCGGCCAAGATCGTCACCCTCGCTTTCTCGGACATACCGGGCGACGATCCCGCGCTCATCGCCTCCGGCCCCACTTTGGCCGATCGCACGCGGCTGGCCGACGCGCGCCGTATTCTGGAACTCTACCGAATCGACGTGCCCGCCAACGTCACGGACGCGCTCGCAAATCCGCGGAACGAGACGCCGGTCGCCACGTCGCCCGATCTCAACGTCGGTTGGACCCGCGTCGTCGCGCGGTCGCAAAATGCCCTGCAGGCCGCCGCCGGTCTCGCTGTCGCGGCCGGCTACACGCCGGTCTATCTCGGCAGCGATGTCGAGGGAGACGCCACGGAGATCGGTACGGTCCACGCCGCCCTCGCCCTGCATCATGCCGGCAAGGGCGGCCGCTGGGCACTGCTCTCGGGCGGCGAGACGACGGTGCTGGTGCGCAATCCGCAAGGGCATGGCGGCCGGAATACCGAGTATCTGCTGAGCCTCGCCTTCGCGCTGGATGGCGCGCCGGGCATATCGGCGCTCGCCTGCGATACTGATGGCATAGACGGAACAGAAGACAATGCCGGCGCCGTCATCGGCCCGACCACGCTGGACCGCGCGCGGGAACTGGGTCTCTCCCCCGGCGCCGCGCTCCACCAGAACGAGACCTACGGGTTTTTCGCGGCGCTCGACGATCTCGTCATGACCGGGCCGACCCGCACGAACGTGAACGACATGCGGGTGATCCTGATCGACGGCGATCGCTGTTAGGTTGCCTGACAGATTTGATAGCAGCAGGGCCGCCGATCCCCCGCTACTATAAAAGAAGAATGGGAGGGAAGTTCGTGCAGCGAGACCACGACGATGCGACCGATGACCGGCTGGGCCGCGTCCAGTCGCTGGTCCGGGCGTTCGGCGTTCTGGACGAACTCTCCAAGGCGGACGGCCTGACGCTCAGCGAGATCGCGCGGCTCGCCAAATTGCCGCGATCCACGACGCATCGCCTGCTCACCACCATGGAAGCGTTGAACTTCGTCGCGTTCGATCGGGACACCAACAACTGGGCGATCGGGATGAAGGCGTTCACGGTCGGCGCCGCCTTCGCGCACGCGCGCGATCTCGGCAAGCTTGGCCGGCCGATCATGCGCGGCCTGATGCAGGAGCTGCATCACAGCGTGAACATTGCCGTGCCGGAAAAGCAGGGCATGTGCTATGTCGGGCAGGTCGAGACGAGCGGCGTGCGGCAGACAGCGGCCCGGCCCGGCGCCTGCCTGCCGATGCACACCACCGCGTCGGGCAAGGTGATGATGGCGCACTGGTCTCCGCCCGAACTCGATCGCTTCCTTGCCCGCACCGAGTTGATTGCGCGCACGGAGCGCAGCATCACGGACCTCGACCAGATCCGCGGGGAACTGTCGAACGTCCGCCAGCGCGGCTTCGCCATTGATGACGAGGAGCATGCGCCGGGCCTGCGCTGCGTAGCCGCCGTCGTGCTCGACCGTTACGGCGCGCCGCGCGCATCGCTCTCGATATCGGACGTGATCAGCCGCCTGAAGCGCGAGAGCCTCGACGGCATCGGCCAGAGCCTGGTGCTGGCGGCCCGCCAGATGACGTCGGAGATCGGCACGCAGCTGGCTGCCTGATCAGGGCACGACCGCGATGACGAGGTCCATCACGTTGGTGCCGGTAGCGCCGGTCACGTAGAGGTCGCCCAACGCCGAGAACAGGCGGTGGGAGTCGTTGCGGCGCAGCATCAGGGCGGGATCCAGCCCCACCTCCCGTGCTCGCAGCCAGCTTTCCCCATCGGCGAACGCGCCCGCCGCGTCGGTCGGGCCGTCCGTGCCATCCGTGCCGCCCGCGAGCATCGCGACGTCCGGCACGCCCGCGATTTCCCGGGCGACGACTAGAGCGAATTCCTGGTTGCGTCCGCCGAGCCCGTCGCCCGTGACCCGCAGCGTCGTCTCGCCGGCGGCCAGCAGGATTCGCGGTGGACCGCCCGCATTGCGCTCGGCCCGCGCCCGGCGGATCTCGACCGCAAAAGCCGTCGCGGCCACATGAGTGCCGCCGGCGAGATCTGGATCGACGACTTTTGTCGCGAAACCCGCCTGCTCGGCTGCCAGCTTCGCCGCATCCAGTGCGGTGCCGCTGTCCGCCAGCACGATGAAGCGATCGTTGCCGGCCACCGGGCTGTCCACGCTCGGGTCCATCTCGTCGGCCGGCGTTTCCAGGTGGCGCCTTATGCTGGGCGCCAGGCGATCGAGCAGATCGTACTTGGCGAGGATCGCGCGGACATGCTGCCGCGAAGCACGGTCGCGCACGGTCGGCGCGGAGCCGATTGTGCCTGAGCGCCCGCCCGGCACGTCCGATATCACCAGGGTCGTCACCGGCGCCGCGCCGATCGCATCGAGCAGCCCACCGCCCTTGACCCGCGACAGCGCCTTGCGCACCTCGTTCATCTCGTCGATCGCCGCGCCCGATCGCAACATCAGGTCCGTCACCAGCGCCTTCTCGTCCAGCGTCACGCCCGCGACCGGCGAGACCAGCAGCGCCGATGCACCGCCCGTCAGCACCATGAACACCCGATCGTCCGGCCCCAGATCGCTGGCCAGCCGCATCAGTTCGCGCGTCGCCGCCAGCCCTGCCTCATCCGGTACGGGATGTCCGGCCTCCGCCACGCGGATGCGCCGAAGCGGCTCGCCATGACCATATTTCACCACCAGATAGCCGTCGTCGATACGATCCCCGAGGGTTCGCTCCAGACCCAGTGCGAGGGACGCCGCCGCCTTGCCGGCGCCGATCACGATCACCCTGCCCTGTTCCGGCAGCTCCCAATCGACACTTTCTCGCTCGCTCCGATAGCGCCACACGCCATCGGCGAAGCTGCTGCGCGCCTCTACCAGCGTATCGCCTCGCACCGCCGCAAGCCCGGCCATGAAGATATCCGACAGGCAGGCGCGCATCGCGCCGCCATCCAGCGGCGTGCCGCCGGCGGTCGCGGTTGCGGCGTCGGCGTTCATCGCGCGTCCGTTTGGATCGTAGCGGCCCTCATTCACATTCCGATCGTTCGTTGGAGACGCGGCGACAGGCGGCATCCTCCCGCCGATCTAGTGGAAGCGCCCCTCCGCCCGCTAGCCGCCCCTGTTCCGCATTGTGAGATGGCCTCCGGCCGCGCGCGTCGGACATCGCGACGCCGGCAGTTCCGTCCGCATTTCCCACCAGATGGGATGGAGCGGGGCATTGCTCGACAAGCGGCTCGCTTAGTCTCTATTTCGATAAACAACCTATAAATCGGACTAACGCAGTGACTAAGCTCTCGGCTAACCTGACGATGATGTTCAAGGATCTGCCGTTCCTTGATCGCCTCGATGCGGCCGCGAGCGCCGGCTTCACCGCGGTGGAATATCTCTTCCCCTACGAAGAGCGCATCGACGATCTGGTTCGGCGCACGCGCGCGTTGGGCCTAGAGACCGTCCTGTTTAATTTCCCGGCCGGCGACTGGGCCGGCGGCGAGCGCGGCATCGGCGCCCTGCCCGACCGCTTGGCGGAGTTTCGCGCCGGGGTGGATCGCGCGCTGGATTATGCACGCGCGCTCGATTGCCCGAGACTGCACCTGATGCCGGGCAAGCTGCCGGGCGGCACCGATCATGCCACCGCACGCCCCACGCTGATAGACAACATTGCCTTCGCCGCCGATCGCGTCGCGGCGGACGGCATCGACATCATGCTGGAGCCCATCAACACCCGCGTCGACATGCCCGGTTACTTCTACGACACGACCGAGTCCGCCTGTGCGATCATCGCCGAAGTCGCGCGGCCCAACGTGAAGCTGCAATATGACATCTACCATATGCAGATTATGGAGGGCGATCTCGCGCGCACGATCGCCCGGCTGCTGCCGCAAATCGGACATATGCAGCTGGCCGACAATCCGGGACGGGGTGAACCCGGCACTGGCGAGATCGCCTATCCCTGGCTGCTCTCGCACATAGATGCGCTCGGTTATGACGGCTGGATCGGCTGCGAATACGCACCGCGCGGCGATACGCTCGCCGGGCTCGGCTGGGCCGCGCCCTATCTCCGCGCCCGTACAGACGGAGGCCAATGACATGAAGATCGGTTTTGTCGGCGTCGGCATCATGGGACGGCCGATGGCGGGGCACCTGCGGGCGGACGGACACGAGTTGCTGCTGGTGCGGCATCGCAGCCCCCTGCCCGCCGACCTGCTGGAGGCCGGTGCCAGCGTCCGCGACTCCGCGGCCGAGGTGGCGCGCGACGCCGACGTGGTGATCCTGATGCTGCCCGACACGCCCGACGTGGAAGACGCGCTGTTCGGCGCCGACGGCGTCGCCGCCGGGCTGTCCGGCGGGAAGCTGGTGATCGACATGAGTTCGATCGACCCGATCGCCACCCGGGGCTTCGCGGAGAGAATACAGGCGCTCGACTGCGACTATGTCGATGCGCCGGTATCGGGTGGCGAGGTCGGCGCTAGGGCCGCCTCGCTCACCATCATGGTCGGCGGCAGCGATGCGGCGTTCGCCCGCGCGCAGCCACTCCTGGCGCTCATGGGCAAGAACATCACCCATATCGGCGCGGCCGGCGCGGGCCAGATCACCAAGGTAGCCAACCAGATCATCGTCGCGCTCAACATCGAGGCGGTGGCCGAGGCGCTGGTCTTCGCCGCCAAGGCCGGGGCCGATCCGGCCAAGGTGCGCGCCGCGCTGATGGGCGGCTTCGCCGCGTCGCGCGTGCTGGAGGTGCATGGCGAGCGCATGGTGAAGCGCACCTTCGATCCCGGCTTCCGCATCGCCCTGCACCAGAAGGATCTTGGCCTCGCTTTGTCCGGCGCGAAGGCACTTGGCCTGAGCCTGCCCAGCACCGCCTCCACGCAGCAATTGTTCAGTGCCTGCGTCGCGCAGGGCGATGGCGACCGCGACCATTCCGCCATGGTCAAGGCGCTGGAATTGCTCGCCGGCATCACCCTCTGAGTTGCAGCCGTCCGTGGGAAGGGGGCCACGGGCGGCTGCTCCCGCGCGGCGGGGGCATGCGGGTCGGCGGTGCCTTGGCCTGACCGCGCCGCTGCTGTACGCTCCTGCGATGAATTTCCTGTCTGGTCCGTCAGAAACACTCGATCGCAACTCCGGCAAGGCGTTCTCGGGCGGCAGGGCGGAACGCGTCGCACGCATGATCTCCGAGCGGATCGCCCGGCATGAATTGCAGGCCGGCGCCCGCCTGCCCTCCGAAAATGCGCTGGCCGGGCATTTCGGCGTCAGCCGCGCGGTGGTGCGCGAGGCGATCGCCATGCTGAAGGCGGAAGGGCTCGTCGAGACGCTGCAGGGCAGTGGCGCCTATGTCCGCGCACGCGATGCGCCTACGGGCAGCGGGCTGGACAATCTGACCCGCGCCTCCATCAGCGCGCTGATCGACCTCATCGAGGTGCGTAAGGCCGTCGAAGCGGAGATCGCGGCCCGTGCGGCCACCCACCGCAGCGAATCACAGATGCGCGCGATCGACACCGCGCTGGAACGGCTGAACCGCGCCCAGAACGAGCATCAGCGCGGCGCCAGCGAGGATCGCGCGTTTCACGCGAGCATCGCCGATGCCAGCGGCAATCCCTATTGGGTGCGCGTCACCGAGGCGCTCGCCAAGTCGATCGAGATCGCGATCGACGTCACCCGCCAGAATGAAGCCCTCCGCCGCGATTTTCTGGCGGAGACGGAAGAGGAGCATCGCGAGCTGCGCGAAGCCGTCGCCGCGCGCGATCCCGAGCGGGCACGCATCGCGGCAACCCACCACATGGAGCAGGCGGCGCGGCGTATCCTGAGCGCAGATCAGGAGTTCTGGAGCAAGACCGGCGCCCGCGTCACCGACCTGCCCACCGCCGACTGAACCACCTAGCCGTTCCGGGTGGCGGCCGGCAGGTCGTCCTCGACGAAGGCGCGCAGGATCGCGTGGAAATCCGCGTCTCCGGCGAAGCCCAGCGCGCGCGCGCGTTGGTCGTCCCACGCACGCGGCCAGCTGGCGACGATCCGCTCGATGGCCGGATCGGGCACCTGCCGGATCAGTCGCAGGATATCCGGCCCTTCCTGCCGCGCCAGCGCAGCGAGCATGTCGTCCACGGTCACGGAGATGCCCGGCAGGTTGACGACGCGATCCGTGCCGAGCGCTTCCGTCGGCATCTCACCGGCCCGCACCAGCGCCGCGACAGCCTGGCGCGGCGAGAGCAGCCAGAGCGTCGTCGAGAGGGGCACCGGGCATATCGCCGCCTCGCCGGCCATCGGCTCGCGGATGATGCCGCTGGCGAAGGAAGATGCCGCCTGGTTCGGCCTGCCCGGCCGCACGCTGATGGTAGGCAGCCGCAGCACCAGCCCATCGACGAAGCCGCGCCGGCTGTAATCCCGCAACAGCAGTTCGGCGACTGCCTTCTCCATTCCGTATGACGAGCGAGGATCGACCGAAGTGGCGTCGCCGATCATGGCGTCGTCCGTCACCGGCCCGAACACCGCGACCGAACTGGTGAAGATCACACGGGGGCAGCCGCCCGCCGCCCGCACGATGTCGAGCAGCAGGCGGGAGGCGTCGATGTTGACGCGAAGGCCGAGATCGAAATCGGCCTCCGCCTGCCCGCTGACCACGGCGGCCAGATGATAGATGATGTCGAAGTCCTGCCACACGACAGACGCGACGAAGGTGGCGTCGGCGATGTCGCCTACCGCCATCTCAACCCGCGCATCGCCCCAATCGGGCGCGGCGACGCGATCGACGAGCACCAGCCGGTCGATCGGACGACCATCGAGCCCGTCGCGCAGCAGGCGCCGGGCGAGTTTCAGGCCGAGAAAGCCGGCACCACCGGTGATCAATATGTCCATGCACAGCGCATCCTCGTTCAGCGATCGTTGGCCCGTCCGAACCGCGTTTCCAGATCGGCGATCTGTCCGGCGTCGAGGGGTCGCGTCGGCACGCCCCGCAGCAACAGGAAAAGCTTGGCCGATTCCTCCAGTTCCTCGATCGCGTTCATCGCCTGCCGCAGCGAAGCGCCGGCCACGATCGGCCCGTGATTGGCCAGCAGCACCGCCGGATGATCCACCGCGATGGCGGCGATCCGCCCGGCGAGCGAGCGATCGCCGGGCGGATGATAGGGGATCAGCGGCAGCCGCCCGATCTTCATCACCTGATAGGCGGTCAGCGGCGGCAGGCAGTCGCTCGCGTCCAGGCCGTCCATGCAGGAGACGGCAGCCGAATGGGTCGCGTGAAGATGCACGACACCCCGCGCGTGCGGGCGCGCCGCGTAGATCGCGCGGTGCAGGAATGCCTCCTTGGATGGCAAATCGCCCGACACATGCGCGCCCTCCGCCGTCACATGGGCGATCCGGTCCGGTTCCAGTCCGCCGAGGCTGGCGTCGGTCGGCGTCAACAGCATCGATCCGTCGTCCAGCAGAATGCTGAGATTGCCGCTGCTGCCGGTCGCCAGCCCGCGCTCGAACAGCGACCGGCCATGCCGCACGATTTCCGCCCGCGCCTGCGCGATCGGGTCGGCGCCGGTCATGGCAGCTGGTCCCAGGCTTTGATCATGAAGTCGTCGCTACCGAAATTGCCGGATTTCAGCGCGAGGAGGATAGGCGGCGCCGCGTCCCGCCGCCCGATCGTCCATGGCACGCCGGGATCGATCTCCGGCCCGATCGCGAGACTGGAGACGCCCAGCCGCTGAACGACGGCGCCGGATGTCTCTCCGCCCGCGACGATCAGCGCCTCGACGCCACGCGCGACCAGATGCGCCGCGATGTCCGACAGCAGCGACTCGATCAGCGCGCCGGCCTCTTCGCCTGCCTCGCGCGCAACCACCTCGTCCGGCGCGGCCGAGGAATAGATCAGGATCGGCGTCGCCGGATCCTGCGCGTCGATCCACGCGCAGGCGTCCCCTAATATCTCCTCACTCGACCGTCCGCCCCCAAACAGGATGCGAAGCGCGGGAAAGCGGTCAGCCATTGCCTTCACCTGGCGCCGGGTCGCCCGCGAGCAGCTCCCCGCGATCACGGCCCGGCCGCCGCGCACCGCCGGCATCGGCATCGAGGCCCGGCCCGCATCCCGCCCGACCATGGCCCGCGCGATCCCTGCTCCGAGACCTGACGCGCCGGACGAAAGCGACTGCGTCGCGCAATAGGCACCGAGCCGGTCGAGGTCGGCCACGTCGATCGCATCGGCGATGACCGCGCCGATGTCCGGCCCGAACGCCGACATCCGGCTCGCCGCGAGGCCAGCGCGCAGGTCGGCCAGCGGCAGATGCCCCACCTGCCCCCGCATCTGCGCCTGCAACACGCGCACGAGGTTCGAGTCCGTCATCGGATTGAGCGGATGATGCTCCATCCCACTCTCGTCGAGCAGCCGCTGCCCGACGAACAGGTGGCCCTGATAGACGGTGCGGCCCGTCGCCGGAAACGCCGGACAGGCGATCACCGCGCCGGCGCCCGTCGCCGCGCGCAGCGCCTCCAGCACCGGCCCGATATTGCCCTCGCGCGTCGAATCGAAGGTGGAGCAATATTTGAAGAAGATATGGGTGCAGCCCGCCACCCGCAGCCATTCGAGCGCCGCGAGCGAGAGAGACACCGCCTCCGCGGCAGGCGTGCTGCGCGATTTGAGCGAAATGACGATCGCATCGGCCTCCGCCACCTCGCCCGTCGGCACCCCGACCGTCTGGACGACGCGCATGCCCCGGCCCGCCAGTTCGTTCGCGAGATCGGACGCACCCGTCAGGTCATCGGCGATACATCCGAGCAATCCCATCGCCGTCCGTCCGCTCCTCGTCATTCCCCATAGCGCATCGCCTTGACACAATCTAGGTTGTCAGGCAACTGGACAACATAGTGAAGAGGGGGGAACCCGGTGGCTGACGGTCGCGCCGACGCGGAGACATGGTCGGAGGCCGACGACACGCGGCTGTTCCGCAAGGTTTCCCTGCGCCTGATTCCATTCCTGATGCTCTGCTATGCGGTCGCCTATCTGGATCGCGTCAACGTGGGTTTCGCCAAGCTCGGCATGTCGGAGGAGCTTGGCTTCGGCGAGGCGGCCTATGGCCTCGGCGCCGGCATCTTCTTCATCGGCTATTTCCTGTTCGAAGTGCCGAGCAACGCGATCCTTCACCGCGTCGGCGCGCGGATCTGGATCGCGCGGATCATGATAAGCTGGTCGGTCGTGTCGGCGTCCTGCGCGCTCGTGCAGGGACCGATTTCCTTCTATTGCGTGCGCTTCCTGCTCGGCATCGCCGAGGCGGGCTTCTTTCCCGGAATCATCCTTTATCTCACCTACTGGTTCCCCGCCGCCCGCCGGGGCCAGATCGTCGCTTTGTTCATGGTCGCGATTCCCTTGGCGGGCATGGTCGGCGGCCCGCTCTCCGGCTTCATCATGCAGAGCCTGGATGGCGCGCTCGGGTGGGGCGGTTGGCGCTGGATGTTCGTGATCGAGGCGGTGCCCGCCCTGCTGCTCGGCCTGATGATCCCGCTGATCCTGTCGTCGCGCGTCGAGGACGCGCGATGGCTCACGCCACGGGAGCGCGCGCGCGTCGCACATGTCGTCCGCACCGATATGCCGACGGACGCGACCTCGCACGCATCGCTGCGCGATCTCGTCTCGGATCCGCTGATCCTGCGGTTCGCGCTGATTTATTTCTGCTGCGTGATGGGCCAATATGGCGTGACCTTCTGGCTGCCCACGCTGGTGGCCGCCGCAGCCAAGGGCTCGACGATGCAGATCGGCCTATATTCCGCCCTGCCTTATGCGTGCGCGGTCGTCGCGATGGTCCTCGTGTGCCGCCACTCCGATCGCGTAGGTGAACGGCGCTGGCATCTCGCCATGCCGATGCTGCTCGGCGCGAGCGGCTTGATCGCTGCCCCGCTTCTGCAGGATCAGGTCTGGCTGTCGACGACGCTACTCTGCCTCGCGGCAGCCGCGACGCTGACGGCGACGCCGATGTTCTGGACGTTGCCGACTGCCACGCTGAGCGGCAGCGCGGCGGCGATCGGCATCGCGGCGATCAACTCGATCGGCAATCTCGCGGGCTTCGCCAGCCCGCTGCTGGTCGGCTGGATCAGCGATGCGACCGGATCAATCGAGGCGGGGATGATGCTGCTCGCGGGGCTGCTCATCGGCGGGGCGGCGCTGGTGCTCGCCATGAAGCGGCCACGCGACGCCGCGCCGGACGAATCTTCACGAGATGCCGTCATTCCAGAACTCTGAGGATACGACCATGATTGTCAAGCCTATCGCGATCGCCCTGTCCCTCTCGGCAATGAGCCTTCCGGCGTTGGCCGCGCCGCGTGGCGAACCGGTCACCGGCACCCTGCCGCTCGGCGACAAGCCGGGCAATCCGACCTATGAGATGCCGGCCAACCAGCGGCTCATCTCGCCGTTTGGCGAGCGGCCCGTCTTCTCGCCCGATGGTCGGAAGATCGCGTTCATCGGTAGATCCTATGGCGATGCGTTCGAATATGATTTCGCCACGGGGCGGGTGCGCAACCTGACCGGACACATGCCGCACCAGGGTTTCCTGCGCGTGCATTACCTGCATGACGGCAGCTTCATCCTCGCCGGGCCGCATGTGCCCGCCGCCACGCGTGAGGATACGCGCCTCAAGACGATCGAACTGTTCTGGCTCGATGCCGCCGCCACCCGCCCGCCGGTCCCGCTAAAGATGACCATCTTCGAGGGCGTCGCGACCAGCCGATCGAGCAACCGCATCGCCTGGACCGAGGTGCGGCCGCGCGGTGCGACCTGGGCGACGGCCGATTCGACCGTGCTGTTCACCGGGCGGGTCGCCGTATCGGACGGCAGCGCGACGATGTCCGACGTGCAGGAGGTGACGACCACCACAGACTGCCTCGTCGAGGCGCAGGATTTCCTGCCCGGCGAGAAGGGGCTCACCATGCCTTGCTATCGTTTCGGATCGAAGGCCGGTGGCCCCGTGACCGAGGTTGTCTCGGTGGATTTCGCGACGAAGAAGATCACCCGCTACCCCACCCCGCCGAACCTGTACGGCGAGGTCGAGGGCATCTTCCCGGATGGCAGGCGCACCCTGGTGGAGTGCAGCGGCGACCGCGCGGCCGGGATGGATCTTTGCGTGCTCGATCTGAAGCCGGCGAACCCTGCCTATACCCGACTGACCCACATCATGGACTATGGCCGGTGGAAATACGGCAATCCCGTCGTCAGCCCCGACGGTCGCACGATCGCGGCGCAGGTGGGATCCGCCGATGTGGTGGATGCCGGCGTGGGACAGGGGATCGTGCTGATCGACGTTCCCGAGGACTTCTGAAGGCGGCTTCCGCGTGTGTTGGTAAGACCGCGCGACGGGTCGTCGCCGCCAGGTAACGGCCGGGTGCGCCCGGCGGCGCGTGCAGGCTCAGCCGGTTTCGATCGAGAGCACTTCGAAGTAGCGCAGGGGCGGGAGCGGGAACCAGCTATAGCCATCGGCATCGGGCGCTCCCTTCGCAGCGATGGCCTCGCCCGAGACGAGAGCCCGCGCCGACGCGGACACGTCACGAACGCCGAGCCTCAAGCCGTGGATGTCCGCCGGCTCCTCGTAGCGCGTGTTGCGCTGGCCCGAATAGTTTATCACGTGGATCAGCAATCGCCCGGTATGTGCCTGACGCTGCACCGTGATCTCGACGGCGCCGCGTCCCGCAAGCTTCACCGGCCGTGCGGGCGCGAAGGCGGCGATCAGCGTCTCGAAGATCAGGCGATGATCGGGCAGGCCATCGCGATAATAATGCCATTCGGGCAGCCAGGGGAGATGGATCGAGGCGCCCTTCCCGTAGCGCCGCAGCAATGCGCCCGGCGTGGCGGGGCTCGGCGCGGCGGGCTCGGCATAGCTGAACTCTGGCGGCCCGAACGGTTGCACCGGTGCGGCCGGCAGTATGATCTCGGCTCCCGCCTTGGGCCGGGCCGGCCAATAATGGCCCGTCGCCGGGATCCGTGCGCCGAACGCCGGCGTCGCCTTCTCTCCGGCGAAGCTCCAGCCATGCGCATCGACCGGCGTTCCCAACCCCGCGACCGGCGAACTGCGCATCGGCATCGACGCACGACGGACCGCCGGTTCCTCATAGGCGCCGGTCTGGCCGGTTGCGATCAGCAGACCGCCATTCTCCACGAAGCGGTCCAGCGCCTCCGCCTCCGCCTCGCTCAGGATCGCGATGTCGGGGAGGAAGATCACATCGAACCTCGCAGACAGATCGCCCTGGCCGCTGCGGACGCGCGCATCGCTAACGAAGGCGAAGGGCAACCGTGCATCGACGAGCACGCTGTAGGCCCCATTGAACGTCCGCTCGGCCGTCATCGCGGATTCGGTCAGGCCGACCCACTGCTTGTTGAAGCCGGAGATATAGAGCCCGATGCGGCTGGCATCCTCAAGCCCTGCATAATAGCCGGCATTGCGACCGTACCACCGGAACAGCTCGCTCAACGGCGGCAGATAGCGAGGATCGTCCTGATCGGCGATCGTCCCCATCAGGTACAGGTCCAGCGACGATCCGGTCGCGAGTTGCTGCGCCATGCGCAGGAGGTGGCAGGCGGCCGTCTCCGTCACCTGCCGCCACGGATAGTCGATATGCGCGGCAGATGTGCTGGCGGTCGGCTGATCGGGGCGGGTGCTGCGCATCCACCGGCTCTGCTCGCCGGCCTGATACGCCCATTCGGGCGCGGCACGGTGCACGCGCCGCTGGGATTCGTAGCGGAACATGTCGTCGTCGGGGCGGATGCCGATCACGCCGGTCAGCGGCCGAATCCGGCGGATCGTTTCCCGGCTCTCGATAGCGAGTTCCTCGGCCGTGCGCTTCTGGAATTCAAGATATTCAGGCCAGTGCGGATCGGCCAGACCATCCACCGCTGGCAGCGACAGGCCGTACATGTCGCGAAAGCGACGCTGGCAGTTCTCGCACACGCACGCGCCCTGCGGCACGTTCGCATAGTCCTTGATCGGGTAGCCGGTCATGTTGAAGAACACGCCGTCCATCGCGTAGCGGGTCAGCCCCTCGCGCAATATCTCAAAGCCATATTCGCGCGCCCAGCCGCCATTCGGACACGCCTGATAGGTGCCCTCATAGGTGCGCGGCGCGCCCGAACGATCGCGCATGAACCAGTCTGGGTGCGCCGCATAGGCATCGCCCATGGCCTTGGAGAGATCGAAACGGCCGATATATGCGAGACCCCTAGCATGCGCCGCCTCGATCATCTCGCCGACGAAATCGCCGGCGAGATGCGGGTTCTTCCAGTGCAGCGCCAGATCCGTCGGATAGAAAGCGGCGATACCGCCGACGTTCGACACAATCGCAGTCGCACCGAAATCCGCGACCGCAGCGGCGATGTCTTGCGGCGCATGCCGAACATCGACGAGACGAAGATTGGTCTGGACGATCCGGAAGGGCGTCCTCCACCAGGCTTGGCGATCGAACACCGGTGGCGGAACGTCGGCCGCTCTTTCCGAGAAAACCCGTTCGCCGGTTATATTCGTGCTGGCCACATTCGCTCCAAGGGTCGACGCGGTCGACGGTGCCGCGCGTGTCTTTTTCTCTCCCCCGCGCGCGACGGCAACCGGCCCTTGCCGCGCTCCCACTAGATGGGATATCAGACGGTCGCCTCACCGCTTTCATCAAAGGTGAGTTGCAGCCGCTCCATCTTCCGGAACACCAGCCAGAATGCGATGACGGCCATGATCCCGTGGGCGCCGACGTAGAGCAGGGCTAGGTCAAAGGACTGGTAGCGGTCCACTAGAACGCCGATCATGATGCCCGTGACCACCGATCCGATCGCGCCGACCGCGTTCATCAAGCCGCCGACTGTCCCCACCAGACTCCTGGGGGCGGTGTCGGCCACGAGGATCCAGCCGCTGTTCGCCCAACCCTTGCCGAGGAAGAGCAGGAAAAGAAGCACCGCGATCGCCGTCGGAGAGGTCACGTAGGAGAGCAGGACCATCGTCGACGCGAGCAGATAGCCGACCGTCAGCGGCACTTTGCGCGAGAGCGCCATCGATCCCGTGCGGCGATAAAGGAAATCGATGACATAGCCGCCGCCGATCGCCGCCAGCGCCGCCGCAATGCCGCCGATCGACATGAACCAGCCGGCGTCGAGCACTGAAAAGTGATGCACGCGCGTAAGATAGATAGGCATCCAGCCGATCAGCATGCCGGCGATGGAGTTGCCGCAATATTGGCCGAAGAAGATTACCAGCATCGAGGGTTGTGAGAGCAGAAATTTCACTTCGGCCGTCTTCCGCGCCCAGTCGATCGGCTCCCGTCCGGGCGGCGCGCTTGCGGTCGCCAGCGCACCGCCCGCGACCATATAGTCGAATTCGCCTTGAGACAGCCTCGTGTCTCGCGCGGGCTCGTAATAGCCGATCACCCAGAACAACGCTGCGATCAGCCCGCCGACACCCATGATCCAGAACACGGCCTGCCAGTTATATTCCTGACAGATCCAGCCCATGAGCGGCGATACGGCGGCGGTGGTGATGTAGGTCGAGGAGTTCCAGATCGAAGTCGCGCGCCCGCGCTCCCGATCGGGAAACCAGGTGGCCAATATGCTCGCACCGCCCGGAGTGACGACCGCCTCTGCCGCGCCGACGACGAAGCGGGAGACCCAGAGGAAGCCGAACGCGCTGAAGATCATGCCCGCAAACCCGTTCACGAACGTGCCTGCCGACCAGACGACCAGCCCGAACAGGATCGCCACCTTGGCGCCGAGCCGATCGACGATCGCGCCGGCTGGTATCGCGAAGATGCCGTAGGCCAGCGCGAAGGCGGAGAAGACATAGCCCATCTGGGTGTTGGTGAGAGCGAACTCTTTGGCGATCAAAGGCGCCGTGATCGTCATCGTCGTGCGATCGGCCGCGGCGATGGCGTAGACGATGAAAATCATGGCCAGCATCAACCATCGCCGTTTCGGCAGGCCGCGCCGCCGCGCCGGCGCGCCGCCCCCCGCAGGATCGACAGGCGGCACGTCCACATCGTCGAGCGGTGGCACAACCGGCGGTGCGGACGATGACGGCTGTCCGGTCAAGCCTTGAAGACCGGACGGGGCCGAAGTTCGCGGATCAGCCAGACGCCCGCCACGCGCTCGAAGCGAAAGACGAGGTCGCCGATCATGGCGGCGGGCGAGAGCGGCGCGATGCCCTGCTCGTCGGGGCGGCCACGCAGCGGGACGAACAAGGCGGTGGCGTCGGCCTCGGTGTCCGATATCCGCGTCACCAGCACGTTGGTCACGATGTGCCTAGAGATGTCGCCCTCCGGCCGCTGGTTGAGCGACGCGAGGATCGCATCACGCCCCGCGCAGGGCACCCCGCCGCGCACCCAGACACCATCCTTGGTAAACAGCGCCACGGCGGCGTCATATCTGCCATGGTCCATCAGGCTGTAGCTGGCGATCGCGAGCCGCTCGCAGGCGACGGTGCATTCCAGATCATCGTTCATCGTCATGTCCCTCGGGAAGTGGATCAGTAGCCGGCCTGCTTGTCGACCACGTTCGTCAGCGGCTCTCCGCTCATCCAGCGCCCCAGATTGTCGCGGAAGATGAAGTAGCCGCGATCCTTCGTTGCCCGCGTGGTGGCGCCGTTGTGCGGCGTGACGATGGTGTTCCTGAGTGTCCAGAACGGGCTGTCGGCCGGCAGCGGCTCGACGCCATGCGCATCGAGGCCGGCGCCCGCGATCCATTGCTCGTCCACAGCCCGGTACAGCGCCGCATCATTGGCGATGCCCCCGCGAGAAAAGCAGACGTAGAAGGCGGTGGGCTTCATCGCGCGGAACTCCGCCTCGCCGAGCATGTCGACGGTCTCGGGCGTGTTCGGCGCCGTCACCACGACGAAATCGGCCTGGCCGAGCATCTCGTGCAGACGATCCCGCGTATAGATCTCGTCGAAGTTGTCCGTCGCCTGCACATTGCGCCGCAATCCCAGCGTGCGCATGTGAAACGCCTTGCACTTGAGCGCGAGATCCTGCCCCGAAAAGCCGGCGCCGATGATCGCAACGGTCGAACCGTTCAACTCGCCGTGGAAAAAAGGATCCCAGATACGACTGCGGTGGCCCTCGATCCAGCGCATCGCATTACGGTTCAGCATCATCATCAGCATCATCGCATGTTCGGCGAGCGGGATGGCGCCGTTGCCCTTGCTGCACGTCATGACCACCGGGCTCGCCACCATCTCCGGAAAAAGCTGATGATTCGGCCCCGCCGCCCAGCTGTGGAGCCACCGCAGCCGCGATGCGCGAGCCAGCCCGGCGGGCGTGATCGTCGCGGCGACGATGTCGGCATCGTCGATATCGGCCTCGACATCCGCATCACTCGCGAACACGCGAATGTTTGCGTCGGGCGCTATCGCGCGAAGCTCAGCGAGGCGAGGCTCGTCGAGATCCCCGGTGAGGAGAATATTGATGGGACGACACGCATCCATGCGAAGTACCTCCGGCAGCTGCAATGGCGGACTTACCACGACGCCGCTCGGGCTCGATCGACGACCGGACTACTTCCCGCATGATGGAATGGCTTTAAGCTTGAATCATGGCTTGAGCAGAGTTCGCCGAGAGGGGACCAACCGGGTGGTCCCTCAATTCCCGCCCGAACACACGCGTCCATTCGGCCGAGACGACAAGACCTCGTTGAGGATCGGGAACTCCGTCGAACCGCCGGATCTCACGATGTGGAGAACCGGTGACGCGAGCTTGGCGAGGGCGTAGTCGATCCCCCAGTCGGATGGTGCCATGATCGATCGTCTGTGCGGTGATATCGTGGCGCTGATGTCGGGAATGAAGTTGTACGAGCAGACGCGCCGATCGGTGCTTTACTCGCTTGCCGCCGCTCCCGCTGCCCTGGCAGGCGCTTCGCTCCAAGCGGCGCCGGTCGCGCCGATGGAAAGCGGGTTGGACATAAGGGGCATGCGGATCCGCGTCGTCGATCTCACCCACAAGCTGACGCGCGCCTTCAACTTCGATCAGCTCAAATCGCGCCTGACGATGGAAGCCGTGGAGGGTTCGGGCAAGGCGGTGGGCATGAACCTCCACCATCTGACAATGAACGAACATACCGGCACGCATATCGATGCGCGCCGCCATTCAGCGACACTGCGCGAAGTCTTGGTGAAATCCCGGTCGAGGATTTCGTCGTGCCGCTCGCGGTGGTCGACATCCGGGCGAAGGCGCGTACCGATCCGGACGCGGCGGTGGAGCCGGGCGATATCCTCGCGTGGGAGCGGCGCCACGGGCCGCTGCCGAAGGGATGTTGCGTCGCCTGCCTGTCCGGCGTCGATCCGGAGCGCGACTTCGTCAAGCGGATGAAGCTGCCGGACCATCCGTTCCCCGGCTTCTGGGCCGCCGCCGGGCTGCTGATCGAGCAGCGCGACGTCAGGGGTATAGCGGTCGACGGCATGTCGCTGAACACCGGGGCGAACAGCCCCGCCTCTCCCGTGCATCAGGCATGGCTGCGGAGCGGCCGGTGGGCGATCGAGGGGCTGGCCTCGCTCGACCGGATGCCGCCACGCGGCGCGACGCTGGTCGTGGGCGCGGCACCGATCGAAGGAGCGACGGGCATGCCGGTGCGGACGATCGCGTTGGTTTGAGGATCACGCGTTCAGCTCCGCCGGTAATCGGTCGGCCATATCGATGGAAGCCGAAAAAGGGAGGGAAATTCGATTTAGCGCCTTCGCAACGCTTATGGCACGGGTATCCGCCTGCTGGCGTCGAGCATGGCCACGACCGTGCATGCGCAGGGATGCGGCGCACGCCGTCGAGCGGATGCAGGCCAAGAGTTCGGACGCGACAGCGAGCAGCGAGACCAAGGCGCAGGAGGCGGGCGCCGATGCGGACACGCCGGATCTAGTGGTCATAGGCTCGCGTATCGTGCGCGACGGCTATTCCGCGCCGACCCAGCTGACTGTTCTGACCGCGACCCGCTGGATAATGTGACCCTTTTTAACCTGCCGGACGCGATCAACATCATGCCGCAATGCTTCAATTCGCGCGGCCAGGCGAGCGCTGACCAACTCCTGAGCTGCCCCCGTCCGAGTGGTCCATCGACTACAATAGTCTGGACCGCGAAAGGGACAACGAATGCCGAGCAAGAAGCACAAGCCGGAAAAGATTATTGGAAAGCTGCGTGAGGTCGAGATCGTGTTGGGCCAGGGCGGCACGACCGCGGAGGCGTGTCGGCGGATCGCGGTCAGCGAGCAGACCTATTATCGGTGGCGCAAGGAGTATTGTGGTCTGAAGACAGACCAGGCCCGCCGGATGAAGGATATGGAAAAGGAGAATCTGCGTCTCCGCCGGGCGATTTCCGACCTGACGCTCGACAAGCTGATCTTGCAGGTGTGAATCAGCGTGCAATGTTGACCCCGTTCGGGGCTGATCGGCGTGCAAAATTGACCCCCCTGAACTGAGCGGTTCACGCCCGGCGCTTTGCGCAGGAGCGGTCGGGGAGAATGCTGGTCGTGGAGACGGTGGCGCGCATCCGGCGCGAGTTCTACGTCAAGGGTAAGAGCATCAAGGAGATCGTGCGCGACCTGCGGGTGTCGCGGAACACGGTGCGCAAGGTGCTGCGGTCCGGCGAGACGGACTTCTCCTACGAGCGGACGGTGCAGCCGCTGCCGAAGCTCGGGCCATGGTCGGCGGATCTCGAGCGGCTGCTGGAGGCCAACGAGCGCAAGCAGCGGCGCGAGCGCCTGACGCTGGTCCGGGTGTACGAGGAGCTGCAGGGGCTGGGCTACCGCGGCGGCTACGATGCCGTGCGTCGCTATGCCACGGCATGGCAGCGTGAGCGGTCGGCGGTCACGGCCGCGGCCTACGTGCCGCTGAGCTTCGCGCCCGGCGAGGCCTACCAGTTCGACTGGAGCCACGAGGTCGTCGTCATCGCCGGCGCGACGACGACGGTGAAGGTTGCGCACATGCGGCTCTGCCACAGCCGGATGTTCTTCGTGCGAGCTTATCCGCGCGAGAGCCAGGAGATGGTGTTCGACGCCCACGACCGGGCGTTCGCCTTCTTCGGCGGCGCCTGTCAGCGCGGCATCTACGACAACATGAAGACCGCGGTGGACGCCATCTTCGTCGGTCGTGAGCGGCGCTACAACCGCCGCTTCCAGCAGATGTGCGGCCACTACCTCGTCGAGCCGGTGGCGTGCACGCCGGCATCGGGCTGGGAGAAGGGCCAGGTCGAGAACCAGGTCGGGCTCGTGCGCGAGCGCTTCTTCACGCCGCGGCTGCGCTTCAGGAGCTACGACGAGCTCAACGCCTGGCTGCTCGACCGCTGCACCGCCCATGCCCAGCGTGCCGCGCATCCCGAGCTCAGGGACTACACAGTCTGGCAGGTGTTCGAGGCGGCCGACCAGCCTGCGCTCATCGCCTACCGTGGTCCCTTCGACGGCTTCCACGCCTTGCCGGCGGCGGTGTCGAAGACGCTGCTGGTCCGCTTCGACTACAACAAATACTCGGTGCACGCGAAGGCGGCGGGGCGCCCGGTCGAGGTGCACGCCTATGCCGAGCGCATCGTCATCCGGCAGGACGGCGAAGTCGTCGGCGAGCATGCCCGGCGCTTCGGGCGCGACCAAACGGTCTACGACCCTTGGCACTATGTGCCGGTCCTCGAGCGCAAGCCGGGTGCGCTGAGGAACGGTGCGCCCTTCAAGGACTGGCCGCTGCCGGTGGCGCTGGAACGCGTCAGGCGGAGGCTGGCGGGCCATGCCGACGGCGACCGCCAGATGGTGGGCATCCTGGCGGCGGTGACGACGGACGGACTGGACGCCGTCGAGGCGGCCTGTGCCGAGGCGCTGGCCGGCGGCACCGTCAGCCGTGACGTCGTGCTCAACGTGCTCACCCGCCAGCGCCAGACCGCCGCGCCCGCCAGCATCGCCACGCCCGAGGCTCTGCGGCTCGCCCGCGAGCCCGTCGCCGACTGCGCCCGCTACGACAGCCTGAGGAGGCCTTATGGAACGTCACGCCATCCTGGAGATGATGGGAACGCTGAAGCTCGTCGGCATGCGCCATGCCTATGACGAGGTCGTCGCCGATGCCGTGAAGCGGCAGCACTCCGCTCAGCGCGTCGTCGGCGACCTGCTCAAGGCCGAGATAGACGAGAAGCAGGCCCGCTCCATCCGCTACCAGATGACGACCGCCAAGCTGCCGCTCGCCAAGGAGCTCGCCGACTTCGACTTCGCCGGCACCGGCATCAACGAAGGCCTGGTCCGCGATCTCGGCACGGGTGCCTTCCTCGAAGCGCAGCGCAACGTCGTGCTGGTCGGCGGCACCGGGACGGGCAAGACGCATCTCGCCATCGCCATGGGCCGTGCCTGCGTGCGGGGCGGAGCGAGGGTCCGCTTCTACAACACCGTCGACCTCGTGAACCAGCTCGAGGCCGAGGCCCGTGCCAGGCGCCCCGGGCGCATCGCCGACCACCTGTCGCGGCTCGACCTCGTCATCCTCGACGAGCTTGGCTACCTGCCCTTCGCGCTCTCGGGCGGCCAGTTGCTCTTCCACCTCGTCAGCAAGCTCTACGAGCAGACCTCGGTGGTGGTGACGACCAACCTTGCCTTCGGCGAGTGGCCCACGGTCTTCGGCGACGCCAAGATGACGACCGCGCTCCTCGACCGGCTCACCCACCACTGCGACATCGTCGAGACCGGCAACGAGAGCTGGCGCTTCAAGAACCGCGAAGCCGCCTGAAACCCTTCCCCGGACCCCCATCCCCCGGTTGACCCGGTGGGTCCACAGGCACCTCCCACGGCCGTCACCGCCTGCGCTCGTGGCGGCGCGCGGCGCCGGCCGCGGGGCCCTCCTGTGGACTACCGGGACAACCCGGCTGCCATCAGAAAAGGGGGTCAAACTTGCACGCCGATACGGGGTCAACTTCCCGAGCCGATTGACACTTGCAGGAGGCTGCTCGGGGAAACTTCTAAAGCCCTGCGCGGGGACGGCGGTGCATCGATCAGCTGCGGCGCGAGCTGCCGGTGTCCGAACGACGGATCTGCCGGGTGCTTGGGCAACATCGATCGACACATCGCAAGGTGCCGCGTGGGGCGGATGACGAGCAGAGGCTGACCGAGGACATCATCGCGCTGGCCAAGCAGTACGGGCGCGAAGGCAGACGTGTTCGACTACATCAGGCGCTTCTACAATCCCACACGCCGGCACTCGACCTTGGGCTATCTCAGCCCCGTGGACTTCGAGCGGCAGGCGCAGGTAGCTTAACCTCGTGTCCTTCGGACCGGCAGCAGCTCATTTTTCCGATTGTCTGCCTGGCGACACCGGCCATCGCTCAGCGCCGCAAAGCCGACAAAGAAGGCTCTAAGATCAAGGTCAGAGACCTCACTCACGAGTGACTGCACCTCTTCTTCGAACTCACCTGTGTTTTCCGGGCGAAGTGTTCGCTGGGTCATCGACCATTCCCCAAACTCGCGATGGTCGATCTGCGTGTTGAATATAGCGCGAATTTGGAAGTGGCGGGGATCGCGGGTAATCCTAGCATAGCACTCCATCACCGCATCATCTGGACCTTCCAGTGCTTGGAGGAAATGCAGTCCGTCCCAGAGCAGCAAGCCAGTGACATCGTCACGCTTGTTCAAAACGGCCGCGACACCGACGATCTCGGCAAACTGGTGCTGATCGTCCGGCGATCGCGCTTCGCTTGTGTAGCAAATTCGTAGCATCGGCCCCATGCTCCTTATCTGATGGAGCGTACGAACTGACGGTTACTGAAAAGCAACCATCAATGCTAGCGCGCAAAGTGCCGGCGTTCACGTGCTGCTGAGACGTAGGCGCGGACGGTGAAGCTGTCGATGCTCAAGTGGCTTGTGGGGGAGGCAAAGGCGCGGCCTGCAAAGAAAGCTATCGTGTCCGCGATGGTTGCGTCGGTCCATAGCGCTTCCATGCTCGGGCGAGGCGAGATGCTCTACCGGGGAGTTACCCGATCCTCGATCCCTGTGGTTGCGCCCCGGATCTTCGGTGCCCCCGCGAGGAATTGAGCATGACCCGTATCCGGACAGATGGCACATACGGGCGGAAACTGGTCGTGATCCGCAGCCAGCACATCCTCGAATGCCGGCTTTATCGCCGTGCAAGCATTGGCTGCCCGCACTGCGAGATCGGACGAACCCCCTGCCCTGCAATAATCTTTGCGGTGCTGCCTTGGCTTCGTCCATGATGCTTCGGTCCATCGGACGCGGACATAATCCGCCTCCGCCGACAGCATCTCGCGCTTCAAGGTGCCCGTACCCGGTAGAGGGACGCTTCGGAGCGCTCGTGATCGTGGTGCCGCCACTCGAAGAGGGAGCCCCGATTGGGTGCCTATTTACGAAAGACCATTGGGTGACCGCATCGCATGCCCGCGCCAACTCGCACTTACGAGCCGTCTAACACACGGCTACGTGTTCTTTATGAATTGCTCTGGGGGAGTTAGGATCGTGGGATGGTCGACCAGTGCACCGATCCTATCTCCCGCGCCGTGACGCTGATGCGCCAAACGATAAACCTGCTCGATCAGGAAGGAGCAGGGTTGGCCACCTCCCACCTGCAGATAGCGATCGACATGGCTGAATCGTCAGGCTGTCGCCGGCCGAATGATCACGCTCGTGACCGCCAGGAGTTGTCATGACCGCGTCGTCCATCCTGGCCATCGCCACTGTCTCCACCGCCGGACTGCTGGTCGATCACGGCGACCGGCAGGAGCTGATCCATTGGCAGCGGGTGCAGGACATCTCGGTAGGGACGATGCAGGGCTTCAGTGGCGAAAGCCTGTTCGTCATGGCGATCGAGCTGGCCTGCGGTCGCATCCTGATGTGCCGGGAAGACAGCAGCATCTGGCACGAGCTGAACCTGTATGTGGCCGGGCAACTGCCGGCGGTGGTCCCGTTCGACGCCTGGGGGCCAGCCTTGGTGGCCGCGCCTGGCGCGCCTCTGGTGATCTATACCTTCGGCCCAGTTGGATCGGCATGAACCGCGTCCGCACGTTCGAAGGCAGGGTCCGGCTTGCCGCCAACCGGTCAGGGCTTCGTGTCAGGCGCGCTCGCCTGGTCAGCCAGCGCGCTCAGCCGGTAGCCTTCCGCATGCAGCTGGTCGCGCTCGCGCGCATCCTTGGCCTTGGTTGCCGCGAGGTGAAAACGCATCGCCTCGAAGCGCAGTTGAACAACATCCATTCCGCACCTCATCGTTCGGCGGGTTTTGCTGCTGGCAAGCTGACGGAGCGCCCTAGTAAGGGCCACGGGCCCATAGCGTCGTGACCCGGATCAAGGCCAGAATGGATCAGATAATTAACGCACTTGCGTTAAGCCTGCCGACCCTGATCGTTAGTGCTGATCCACAAACACAATCTCGCTTTTTGGAGTTGGTCTACAGCTTCGCCCGCATGATCGCGCTCGTGATCGAACACCATCCACACCGTGCGTTCGCGGACCTCAGGAGCGCAAACTTGTTCGTCGTCTTGCTCATACAGGCTCCACCTTCTCAGGAGTTGGAGCCTCCGACAAACCCGGGGCGGTTCACGCCGAGGCGGAGCGGATGGTGCGCTCGAACTCCTTGGCGAGACGGCGGTTGCGATTGAGCCAGGCGAAGGTACGCTCCACGACCCAGCGGCGCGGATGGACGCCGAAGCCGGTCTGATCGGCGAATTTGCGGACGATCTCGATGCTGATCAACGTCGCGGCGGCGACCCGCGGGCTGTTGTAGGCGCTGTCGGCATAAGCGAGCTTTACGAACGGGTGGCGGTGACGCGACTGCTTCAGCAGCGGCACGGCGCCATCGCGGTCCTGAACGTCGGCCGGGTGCACGAGGAGTTCGAAGGCACGCCCGTCGGTATCCACCATGGCGTGTCTCTTGCGGCCCATCACCTTCTTGCCGGCGTCGTAGCCGCGCGGGCCGCCGGCGTCGGTTGTCTTGACGCTCTGGCTGTCGATCACAGCCGCGGACGGGGCCGATCCGTATCCGGTCGAGCTGCACCAGATAGTGGTTTAGCCCCTCGAAGGCGGCGATGTCGCGCAGCTCGGCAAACCAGCGGTAGACTGTACGCCACGGCGGAAAGCTGTCGGGCAGGAAGCGCCAGGGACACCCCGCCCGCAGTACGTAGAAATGAGCTGCTGCCGGTTCCGTGGACACGAGTTTAAGCTACCTGCGCTTGCCGCTCGAAGTCCATGGGGCTGAGGTAGCCCAGTGTCGAGTGGCGGCGCGTCGGATTGTAGAAGCGCTCGATGTAGTCGAACACATCGGCCTTGGCGTGATTTCGCGTGCGGTAGGTTTTACGCCTGATCCGCTCGGTCTTCAGCGAGGAGAAGAAGCTCTCCATCGCCGCGTTGTCCCAGACGTTGCCCGACCGGCTCATCGAGCAGGTCACGCCGTTGTCGGCCATCAGCCGCTGCAACTTCTCGCTCGTATATTGGCTGCCCTGGTCCGAGTGATGCAGCAGAGGGTCGGGCTTCCCGCGCCGCCAGATCGCCATCATCAGCGCGTCGGTGACGAGCTGGGCGGTCATGCTGTCGCTCATCGACCAGCCGACCACCCGGCGCGAGAACAGGTCGATGACGACTGCGACGTACAGCCATCCTTCGACGGTCCAGATGTAGGTGAAGTCGGCGATCCACCGCTGGTTGGGCGCTTCGGCCGTGAACTGGCGGTCGAGGAGGTTGTCGGCGATGACCGATCGCAGGCCGTCGTCCTTCGGCAGACCACGACGCCGGGGTCGAGCCTTCAGGCCGTGAACACGCATCAGCCGCTCGACACGGTGCAAACCACATGACAGGCCTTCGGCCAGAAGGTCGTGCCAGACCCGGCGTGCACCGTACGTCCGATAGCTGGAGATGAAGCTGGCGCGAACCCTGGCGCCGAACGCCTCGTCGCTCCGGGCACGCGCACTAGGTGCCCGAACCAGCCAGGCGTGAAAGCCGCTGCGCGAAACACCGAGCGCTTCGCAGATCCACGATATTGGCCAGGTTCCCCGGTGCTTCGCGATGAACTCGAACTTCATATCGAGTCCCTGGCGAAGTAGGCCGCCGCTTTTTTTAGGATGTCGCGCTCCGCCTTCATCCTGGCCAACTCGCGGCGCAGCCGCTCGATCTCCTGCTGCTCGGGCTTCATCACGCCGTGCCCAGGAAACGCCGACCCCGGGTCCGCCGCCTGCTCCCGCACCCATTTGCGCAGCACATTCTCGTGCAGGTCCAGATCGCGTGCGGCCTGCGGCACCGACACCCCGCGTTCCCGAACCAGCTTCACCGCCTCGAGCTTGAACTCACGGCTGAACTTCCGTCGTTGCATCCCCATCCTCCGGTTCCAAAAACACCTTATCTCGGTGTCCACGAAACCGGCAGCAGCTCAAAAATCCCGTTCAAAATCTCGCACCAACTCCATCGTCGCTTTCGCCCTCTGCTGCATGGCTCGGGCAGAAACGGCGCGATGATCCGCCACTCCGCGTTCGTCAGGTCGCTTCCATAGCGCAGGCCCGCGCGGCTATGCTGCACACGGGCGGTCGGGCTCCACATGATGTCTTCCAAGGTTGGTCTTGCAACCCCTCGGAATCACGCCGAAGCTCGATCGTCCACCGTTGCGCAGCCGTTCTGACACAGCCTCTTAGGAGCTGATGAGCGCGACCGGGGTGGTTCCTAACGCCTGGGCGAGCTCGAACAGTGAGACGACCGTCGGATTGCGTCGACCGCGTTCGAGGTCGGAGATGTACTGCTGGGTGAAGCCGGAGCGTTCCGCCAGCTGCTCCTGCGACAGCCCGGCCTCATGGCGTACGCGCCGCACATTGTCTCCCACCAGCTTGCGCATATCCATGCGCGCCGAGTTGACTGGTCCGCCGGTCGGAGTTTATCCTCTATAGTATGTACTCCGGAGAAGCACCCGCCACCACGACGCATGATGGAGTCGGCGTCGTGGAGATTATGGCAGCAGCATCGGCTGCAGCATTTGGCAGGCCGCTCGTAACGAACGTGCTGCGAGGCCTGGTGGTCGAAGCGATTGTAGCCGCCGCCCTTTGCCCGTCCTGGCGTTGGTGTTCTCAGGATTATCACGCATGGGATTTCGAGCGAGCGGATGGCCTTCGGCTGGAGGTCAAGCAATCCGCCATGCGCCAGAGCTGGGAGAGCATCAGGCCAAGCCGCTGCGCCTTCGACATCGCGGAACGGACCGGAAGGTGGGATGGAGCCGAGTGGATCGGCGATCGTCGCAGGTGGGCAGACCTCTACATCTTTGCTCTCCACGAAGTTCTGGACGCCTCTGCCGACCACCGCGATCCGCAACAGTGGAGCTTTTATGTGGTGGGAGCGAGCAGACTACCTCATCAGCAGACGATTGGATTGCGAGGCGTACGGCGCCTGGGTGAGCCGTGCCGCATCGACGATCTCGCGAAAGTTGTTCATTGCGCAGCGTCGTCACTTGAGACTTCAGACGGGCAGCCCGCCGCCTAACGGGTGCGCGCGAGCTGGAAGCTCGGCGTCCGGTGCGACCTTACCCACAACAGGAACTGCGAGATGCTGTCGACCTGGTCGTCAAACCGGCCGTTCGGGAATTGCGCGAGCTCGGATCGAAGGTCGGCATGCCAGGTCTCCCGCTTGAATGTGGACGCGGCCTGCTTCGATTGTTGCCGACTCCGCGCTCAAGCGGGAGACCTTGTCGAGCTTGGGCCGTGGGCGATCGGCAGTGCCACCCCGACGACCCTGCCTTCGCCGATCTGCTGGATCAAAGCCGACCCGACGTTCTATGTTCGACGACAGGCGCGTTGGCTCGCCACTTACGCGTGAGCACATTCGCCATCTTCACGAGTTCAGCAAAGACTGCGACAACGGCTGTAACGATCAACAAGGTAGCATCTTCATCAAATGGTAAGTGCGGATAACCCCAATCTTCAACATTCCTTCTCTCTCAAGGATTGTCGTCTCGACTTCGCATGTGTGCGAATTTTGCTTCAAATTCCTCAATCGTGAGCTTCTCCGGGAATATCGCGACGGCATGAGGCGGGATCGTCTCGCGGGCGGAGAAGCGGAGCTGCAAACCATCGAAAAGCTTCATCGCGGCGTTATCGCCTTTGGCTGCCCTGGAGCGCACCAGCAGGATAATGATCTCAACCGCCGTGCGCTTGCGTCGACGGCCTTTCTCCATCACGGGATGTTTCTGTAACGCCACCTTGCGAATGATCGACGCGCGGTTCCGCCGCCCCGTCGGCCTACCTTTTGGATTTCGAACCTCACCGTTCTTAATGCGTCCGCTCTGCGAACGCGCTTGCTCAGGATCCTGATAGTCAGGATCTTGATCGTCGGGTTCGTTATAATGAGGCCAGCTCATCACGGGCGATCCCGACGATCAGCCGGGACGAGCCCATCTCGTTCTCCTTGCCATGGCGGGGGGCCGAACCGCTTGTACATGTCCATCCACTCTACATTATCCCATTCTTTGGGGATTGTGAGCACGACGCCGTCACCACGCTGACCTTCGGGCTCGTTGATAATCCCTGCTTGCGCACAGGCCTGTAACACCGTCTTTGCCGATTTAAGGCAACCGGTCATTGCCTTGCGTGTAAGGGCGGTGAAGTTCGCCTCGTAGGGATCGAGCTCGACAACCTTATCGCCGACTCGCATGGAGATCGGGGCATCCAGGATCGCCGATGGGTCGATCGTACCAGCCTTAACAGTAACCTTGCGACGCCCTTGATTGCCGCTTTGGCCGGGCTTCCATTGGCTATGCTTGGGAGGGCGCTTATAGCCGACCGCCGGGGGATCGTCGCTCATGCCGACGCCTCCAGCAGAGCCGTGTTCATCTCTTGCGGCGGTTCGGGCGTGGCTTCGGCCCGCCGCCTTTGCTCGAGCTGAACAAATGTCTCGTTGGTATTAGCAAGCCGCACGTCGAGATTGATGGCGAGACTGCGGCGCGCGATGACATCGCAATATAGCGGATCAAGCTCCATCAACCGTCCGAGCCGCCCGGTATTCTCGCATGCCACCAAAGTTGTTCCCGAACCACCGAACGCATCCACGACGATGTCTCCTGGATTGCTGGCATCCTTGATGGCGTCACCGATCATATCGACGTTCTTGACCGTAGGGTGCATATCCAAATCTTGATCCCGGGTGGCACTGAAGCTGGAAGCGCCTGGGTATTCCCATACGTTTGTCCGGTTCCTGCCTGTGCTTCCAAGAAGCACATTGTTGATGTGACTTCGTTTGCCTCGCTGATAAATTGCTATTAGTTCGTGTCGGGATCTCAGAAAGCTCCCCATGCCGCCGTTCGGCTTCACCCAGACTGCAAGATTCACCTGCCGGGCAAAAAGGCTATCGGCGACGCTGGAGAGATCGCCCAGCATCCGCCAATCCGAGAAGATGTAGTGCAGCGATCCAGAGCGGCTGCACCGGACGAGCTCGCTGAGTGCCCCGTGGAGAAAAGATCGGAACTCAGCGTCGGTCATTTCCCCCGAAGCCTCGACAAACTCCCGGTGAACATTCTTGCCAAGGCCACTCACATGGCCGGCGATGCGGCAATTGTAGGGGGGATCGATGATGACCATATCGGCACGCTCCCCGCCCAATAGCCGCACATAGTCCGCCCTGTTGCGAGCATTCCCACACAGCAATCGATGCCGGCCTATCATGAACAAGTCACCCGCGCGCGACACCGCTTCCCCGCTGATAACGGGGTTCGGCAGAGGCGCTTCTTCGATCCGCCGCGAGGGAACGTCTCCAAGCAGTTCGATTTCTTCAAGGTCGAAGGATGTGTCAGTCAGCTCGAACGACGGATCAAGGTCGATGATCTCGGCGAATGCAGCTGGAAGCAACGTCCGATCCCAGTCCGAAAAGTCCGAAACCCGATTGTCCGCAATGCGATAGGCGAGGAGTTCGGCCTCGGACAGATGATCGAGCCTGATCGCCGGAACCTCGGTCATCCCCATCTCACGAGCCGCATCGACGCGTGCGGCTCCGGCAACGATCATGTTCCTGCCGTCGATTAGAACCGGCATCGTAAAGCCATAGCGCGATATGGATGCCATTAGGGCTCGACGATGGCGCTTGGCATATACTCGTGGATTACCTGGACGGACACGAATGTCGGCCAGCGAAATCAGGAGGATCTTGGATGAGATAAAACGCTTCGCCATAGCTTTCCATTTCACCGCATATCGGCGGATCTCGGTTGACGCGCCTGCGACTAGCGCCACTCGACGCAGTTGATCGGGTTTGGCATCGCTACTCGTCAAACCGCTTTCGCGATGAACGAAACGCCGACATCGGTGGCCGGCTTCAAGCTGAAGAGTTGTCGATGACCGTGCCATTGGCTCGGCCTTCACATTCGGGTGCAGGGTTCCTGTCCCGAGCGGCCCTTAGGTTCTAAAGGCCGCCATCCCAACCTTGTTGCGATTCGCTAAACTTTTCATGGTTCAGCTTCATTGTCAACGCCCGTACTACCTGGGATGCCAAAAAGGAATTTTGAGCTGACTGCCCAGCAGCGGCGATCGAAGTCCGTAACGGTCCCGCGAGAAATCCCTAAAGGCGCTGCGCCGTTTTAACGCCCAAACCTCTGACGTATCCCAGTTTTCTTGAGCTTGGCACTTGCTCAGCGTCAAAAAAGATCAAAAAGCCCATCAAATATCCCTTAATTAGGGAACTCCACGGGCAGACGCGTTCGCTCCCGCCTGCATGGCGCACCAAACAGTCCTGACATATTCTGGGATCTGGAGAGTTTCGGCTACGGTCGAGATTGTGCCCGACTTTCCGGGGCTTTGCAGGAGGCGGTTTGCGGTTTGGGACCAAACCGGTCTCTGATGGTGGCGTAGCAGGCCTCTTTCCCGGCCCCGTCTCAGTTCGGAAAACTTTGACCCCAAAACCTCTGTGGTTGGGGTTGATTTCTATGTGTAATTATTTGCGTGCGCAGGCCGCCGCCCGCTGACAGCCGATGGAACGACAAAGGGCGCGTCCCGGCGCGGCTCCTGGTTTGTGAGGATTGGGTTCAGACGAACCCGAGCTGCTTGCGTTGCTCCGTCCAGTCCGTCGGCAGCTCCATCGCAAGCAGCCGTTTCGCTGTGAGTTCAACGGGCTGCGTACCTTGCGCGATCGCTTTGACGATGTCGGGTGCGAGCCACGCGATCGGCAACAGTCGCGCCATATGCTTGCGGCACTTACCGAGGTCTGCGGCGATGCCAGCGAAGGATGTGTTCGGCCGGCTCAGCACCGCTTCCCGCAGGTCGATGGCTTCGCTGACGAGCGCGGCGAGCTTCGGATCGGTCTGGTGGATGAGCGGTGGTGCATCGTCCGGGCCGGGTATAACCAGCCGGATCTCGTGACCACGACGCACCCGCTCGACTGCGATGCTGATGCTTGTTTGCCCATGATGCTCTTCGGCTTCGATCCCGCAGCGGCGGAGAAGGTCGCCCTCGCGGATGATGATGTCGAGGCGATCCTCGTGAAGCGCGATGCGCTCGATGCCCAGCGCTCCGGCCTGGGCCAATACGGACGGCTCGTTGGCGATCCGCTGCGCTGCATCGGCGGTCTGCCCGGCGCGGCGCGGATCGACTGTGACGGCAAGTCGGATGATGCGGGTGCGGTCCCTGAGCAAGGTCCGCATCCGCTCGTCGATCAGCCGTTCGACGTCCCACGCGCTGACCCGCCACGCCGGTTCGTCCATCGATGGGTCGCGGGTGACGTAATAACGGTAGCGCCGACCGCCCTTGGTCGCATGGCTTGGCGTCATGGCTCGGCCAAGACCATCGTGGAGCAGGCCGACGAGCAGCGAGCGGCGCTCGCCGCTGCGGCCGGTCACCATACCGGGGCCACGGGCTACGAGCCGCTCCTGTACCTGCTGCCAGAGTTCCTGCGCTACGATGGCGGGATGCTCGCCGGGGTGGGCGACGCCGTGGTGGACGATCTCGCCAAGATAGATGCGGTTCGCGAGCAGATGGTAGAGCGTACCGCGGCGAAACGGGCAGCCACCGCGATGCGGGCCGCTGGCACGCACCTGCAGCTTGGTGCGGTGGCCATCGGCCGCCAGTTCCTCGACCAGCGCCTTGACCGAGGGCAGCACGAGGTAGCGGCGCATGATGTGGCGGACGAGCTCGGCCTCGGTCTCGTTCACGATGAGCTTCCTGTCCCGCACCTCGTAACCGAGTGGCACCGGGCCACCCATCCACATGCCCTTCTTCTTGGACGCGGCGATCTTGTCGCGGATGCGCTCGCCCGTCACCTCGCGCTCGAACTGGGCGAAGGAGAGCAGCACGTTGAGCGTTAGCCGTCCCATGCTGGTGGTGGTATTGAACGCCTGCGTGATCGAGACGAAGCTGGCGCCCCGCGCATCGAGGATCTCGACGATCTTGGCGAAGTCCGACAGCGCGCGGGTCAGCCGGTCGACCTTGTAGACGACGATGACATCGACCTTGCCAGCCTGCACGTCGGCCAACAGGCGCTTCAGACTCGGCCGTTCCATGCTGCCGCCGGAGAAGCCGCCATCGTCATAGCGCTCCTGCACCAGCGTCCAGCCTTCGTGCCGCTGGCTGAGGATATAGGCCTCGCACGCTTCCCGCTGCGCATCGAGGCTGTTGAATTCCTGGTCCAGCCCTTCCTCGGTCGACTTGCGGGTGTAGATCGCGCAGCGAACGTTGCCGGTGCGGAGCGGCACCGGCTTCCTCGCCCGCGCCATCAGGTTCTCCTCTTGTCGGTCAAGCCGAAGAAGCGCGGGCCGGACCATGCTGCGCCCGTGACTTCGCGGGCGATGTGGCTGAGCGAGCGATACGTCCGGCCATCGAGCCGATAGCCGTTTGCTTCGACCGTCACCATGATCGTGCGACCGTGCCACGTCCGCACCAGCTGCGCGCCGGGACCAAGCGCGCGTTTTGGAGAAGCCGATCGCCCTCTTCCGCCCGCTTCAGCTGGCGCATGGTGGCACTGGGCAGGCCCCCTGCCCTGTTCTCCTGGAGCCGGTAGGCGAGACCGCGCAGCAGCAGGCCGGCTGGTAGGCGTGGCGCTTCACTGCCATGCTGCGCCGCCCATGCCGCGCGCAGCTGGGCTGCGGACATGGTCGAGAGCTCGGCCAGCGGTGGATCGGGCGCGCGGCCATCAAGCGTTCGCCTCGAGGCGATAGCGCGAGGCGCCGCTCTCGCCGACGCGCATGATCGCGTGGCCCTTCTTGCGCAGCCCGGTCAGGGCCGCCCGCGTCGTGTGTGGCAGCCAGCCCGTGGCGGCCATGAGGTCGTCGATATTGGCACCGTCCTCGCGCCGGAGTAGGTCGAGCACCAGCGACTGCTTCGTGCCGGTGCGCTGGACCGGCGACTCGGCGGCAGCGGTGGCGGGTTCTGGCTCTGCAGTGCTTTCCGTGCCGGTCTTCGAAGTACCCGGCGTCGCCTCCGGCTGCTCTGCAGCGATGACCGCGCGGCCGGCATCGGTGATGATGACGCCGATGTGGCGATCGCCCTGTTCGCGCCACGCCTTGGCCGTGTCGGCCATCTCGCACTCGCTGGCGAAGGTCCGCTTGATCAGCGCGGTCACCGCGCGGCGGATGCGTGCCGCCTGCTCGCCGAGCGTGGCCGGTGGCGGCAGCAGGCTGCCATCCTCACGCTGGCAGGCGGTGGCGAGAAGGATGAGCTGCATGTCGGTGAGCTTGCTGGTCATTATGTCGTCTCCGGCGGGAGGACCGGCACCCTCGCCGCCTCCCACCAGCTATAGCCCCGCCGGTCGACCGATCGGGGCCCGGCAGCCGGCACCGCCGTGCCGCCTGCGACTCACGAGCACAGCAATGCTCGGTTCCACGGCCAAGTCGAATGGAATGTCAGAAGCCGCCGCAAAGCTGGATATGGACTTCGCGGGCGTGCGCTCGCTTCGTGCCGCCATGGCCGAAGCAGACCTCACCGCCCCGCATGACGATCTCGTCCGGCAGCTATTCTACTTGCTCACCGCGCGGTTTGAAAGACGGTGCCGTCGCAGCGGCAGAGGGTCAGGCGCCTGGTTCGGATCCCGCAAGGCGCATCGCACTGGCCAACCGGCTACGCTCGATTGCCGAGGAGGTCAGCATCCTCACCGACGCCGTCATCGCACTTGCCGGCGAGCAGTCGGCATAGGACGTTCACGCTGATCGCGGACGTTCCGCATTCAGGAGCATTCTGGGTAGAATGCGGACGCGCATTTATGGTGGAAAGCGGCACGGCCGATTTGGAGCGGGTAGCTGCAAAGTTGCTCGTTCGTTCATTTTAGGGATGGCGGTACGGCGTCCTCCAAAGGCGAACCAGGCCCCAAAGGGGCGTCCTCGCCTCCACTGACTACGCTATCGGCGGCAGTGGCGACACGGGCGCCAGCCCGCAGCATCTCCGGCCAGTTCTCGCGCACCAGGGCGTGCACGAGCTGCTCGCCTCGTCGGGAAAGCCGCTCGATCCACTCGATCGGCATGGCGGAGAAATTGGTAGGGTATCCTGCCACCTCCTCGCAGCGGACGAGATCGTCGGGTGGGTAGCGCAGGCTGGCGTCGCGCTGGCCCAGATAGGGCAGGAGGAAGCCCTTCAGTTCCCCCCCGCGTAATAGGTCGTAGAGCCGCGTCGTGGCGAGGTTCTGCGCCCTGGCGAAGACGCTCTCGAACGCCGCGTTCATGCGCGATAGCATGGTCGACGCGGGATCGGCCACGTCCAGCGCGTAGCCGGCCCTGCAGGCGATGATCCGCTCGTGGCTGCCCGTGTCGAGACTGATCGTCGGGTCACGGCCCGGCCAGAACGGCGCGAGGCCGAGATTGTCGTACACGCCGCCGTCGGTCAGCGTGACGCGGTGTCGTTCTGCACGTCCCTTCTTCTCGAACGACATGTTGGACTCGATGGCCGGCAGCGCGGCCGGGTAGGCGGCGGACGCGGCGACGGCATCGGCGAGCTCAACGCCCTCTGAACTGGACGAGCCGTAGCGCCAGCAGTGGAGACGCTCCGACGTGAAGTAAAAGGCGGCCTTCGCCCTCAGTTCGCATGCCACGATCACGAGACGGGGTCGGTCGGACCGCAGGTCGGTCAGCTTGGCTCCGGCGAACACCTTGCTGAAGGTGCGCTTCAGGATGGTCGTCCGGCTGGAGGCGCGCAGCACGGGAGACTTGCTCAGCCACCTCCAGGTCGGACGCGTGCGGACTGCGGCAAGCACACGGCGCACGACGAAGGCGGCGGTCCTATCTACGGCGAGGAGAAGCCGGGTTCCGATTGCCCGCAGTCCCTCGTCAGTGGTGAGCGCAGTGCGAACGGCGGGACGGAGGAAGCCTTCCGACAGCACCTCGCGCACTCGGCGGTCGAAGGCGGCGAAGTCGCCGGGGTGGCTGCAGTATATGCCGGCGAGAACGCTGCCGCCGGAGACCGCGGACATGGTCGAGACGCGCTGCAGGATCCCGAGGTCGTGGAGCGCCCGCAGGCAGCCGAGATGGAACGCCATCGCGCGCGAGCCGCCACCGGACAGGGCGAGCGCAATCCGTTCCTCCGGCTGTTTCCTCCAATCAGCCATCGGCATGGGCGACCACTCCTTCGATCTGTCCGCGATCCTGCCAGGCCGTTCGCAGCCACGTCTCCTCCCGTCCGCATATCAGCATCGCGTAGGGCGCGCCCGCGGGGTCCAGCTGCCTGCGCAGGTAGGAGAAGACGCCCTCGTCGTCATGGCTCGGCCGCGCGGCTGCGCCGTCTGGATGGCTGTGCCACTCGCCGACGTACCGCAACCGTCCAGCCGTCGCCCCGGCGAGATCGTCGACGAGGGGGCGCAGGTCCTGGGCTCCACGGACGAAGTAGGTCGGCGCCTGCCTCGAATCGGGCGGCGCCGGCAGCGCCGCGACAACGTGCAGGACGTTCCGCACGAGATCGAACGTGCCGATCAAGATGCCGCCGGTCTCGTCCGGCGCCGCCTTCCGGCGGTACGACCTCATGGCTCCGATCACGCCTGCCGATATTGATACGCGTAGCGTGTCGGATCCGAACCGGGACGTGGACTGCACCTCCAGGCGGATTGGCAGCACCGCCCCGGTGTCCGGATCCAGTCGCCACACCCATACCGATGGCCCGCCGTCTTCGAGAAGCGATGGCAGCCGACCGGCGGCCAGCCCGCTGAGCATGTGGACCTGCCACGGCGGCAGGGGACGGGAGAGGTCCTGACATGCGTTGGCGTATCGGATACGGTCGGTGCGGGCTGCCGCGAGGTGCCCTTCCAGCTCCGGGCACGCCGCGACCGCGAGGAAGTACTGCGCCTCGATCTCGTCCAGCAGGACGGTGCGGCCGGTCCCCTCGTCTAACACGACGAGGTCGGACCCGTCCGGCCCGAAGAAGAAGCTAGCCGCGCGGCCGAGGTCCTGGTCGGCAAGGTGCCCGACGACGGCGGGCGAGGCGCTGAAGTCGACGACGAGGTCCGCTTCCCGCATCGAAGTCGCGATCCGCTCCGTCTCCGCGCCGCCGTGCAGCACGTCGGCCATGACGGGAGTGTTCCCGTCTTCAGCAAGTATGGCGTCGGCCTCGAAGGCGAGCACCTGCGCCTTGGCATGACCTACCGCCCAGTCGGTCTGCGTCTGGCGGACCGTGTTGTGCGGCAGGACGTCGTCGTCGTCGACGATCGTCCAGCTGCCGAGCCCCGCACGCGTCGCGTTGACGATCACGTTGGATCCGATCGCGCCGGCGCCGATCGCGACCAGCCTGGCATCGGCGGTGCGCTTCGATCCGGCGAACTGTCGCGCCGTTGCCCGATCGAGCCGCTGCACGATTCGCCAGCTGAGCAGCAGGACGGTCTTGAGGTCGACCGGTTCGACGGTTCCCGCGAGTGCGACGCCGGTCTTCGGTCCGCCCTCGTCCTCGTAGGTCGACGTGATCCCGAGCTTCTCGCCCAATCGTGCCAGCGTCTCGGAAGACGTGTACACCCACGCCTCCCAGCTCTCGTCTTCGCCCTCCTCGGTGCGGCGCTTCGGAACGACGAGCAGAAACAGCGCTCTGCGCGCCGACGCCGATGCCAGTCGCTCCGGTTCCGTGAGCCATGCCCGCAGTTCGGCCATGAGGTCGAACCGGAGCGTCGCGGCGAGCTCGACGAGCCCGGCCATCTCGAAGGGGCGGCTGGCAAGCGCTCCATGCACCTGGGACGGCAGCACGCGCTGGAAGACGTCAAAAAGGAGGTCCTTGGCTGCCTTCCGCTCCCGGGACATGATGAGCGTCATCCGTCCCCGTCGTTCCTGCGCCTTCTCAATGAACCAGGGCCCGACGAATGTGCCCGGCGGGAAGACGATCGTATCGGAGGTGGTCGCGATGAGAGGCTCCAGGGCCTGGTCGCCCGCATGCAGACTGCCGTCGGCCATTCCTGCGAACCACCATCTGATCCGCTCGACGAGCGCCTGCCCCGTCAGGTTGCGAGACAGGTCGTGCCATCCCTCCTCCCAGATGCACAGGCACACGCCGTCGACCTCGTGGTCGAGGTTAGTGTGGACTTGCCCCGACGGAAAGTCGTCGCGCAGCGATAGCACGCGGGGAGCGACGAGATCGTCAGCCGACGCGAACACGATGCGGACGGGCTCGCGGTGCAGGATCGGTACCGTCCGATCCTGCGCGACGTCGATCTCCAGCTCGAGATCGACCACCTCCCGTTCTCCGTCGCGATGCACCTCCCGTATCGTCGCGTACGGATGGTCGACCGAGTCGCGCACGTATTGGACCACGGCACGCGCCAGCCTGGATCGTGGCGCGTCCTCGCCGCTCACCTGTGTCGCCCCGCCCTCGGGGCCGCACCGCCCAGGACGGTCGCCGCGCCAGCGGCCGCGATCTTTCTCGGCTTGGAGCCGGTCGCGCCGATCTCGATCACGAGCGGCTTGGGCTTGGTCTTGCTGGGATGCTCCATGGTGACGAGCCACTCTCCGCCGAGGTCGCGGGCGACGTCCTTGTAGTAGTTGGCCGCCTGCCGATGGGGCGGCTGCTTATCGTCGTCATCCGTCGGGATGGGCCTGCTGGTTGAGACGAGAAGTCCGCCCGGCTGCCCCTGCTCCTCGTAGAGCCACTTGAGCCTGTCGACGGGAACGGTCTTGTCCTTGCCTTTGTCGTCAGCGAGCGACAGGTACGAGCAATGGTGGGGGACGTTGTTGATGTCCCACTCTAGCCGGTGGTCGTTCTTGTGGTACCTGGTGATGCGGACGATGTCGTCGATCACCTCGTGCGGGACGTCGGCCGACAGGATCATCTTCGTCGTTCGGCCGCCGACGACGAATGTCGCCTGCATAAAGATTGCCGAGCCGTTGCGGTACTCCACGGAATCGCCGCAGGTCTCGGCGAACGGCGAGTGCACGAAGAACTCTACGCCGTCGTGGCTAAGATTGAACTCCGGGCAGAGCGTTCCGGCGTCGCTGATCAGGTTGCGGCGCGTCTTCGGATCGATATTGCGATCGATCAAGAACTGGTCCAGCTTCTCCGGCCGGCCGAAGACCCGAATGCCTTTGCCTTCGACGAAGCGATGCCTGGCCTCGGTACGCAGCGTGCGGGCTTGACCCTTGACGCCTTCCTCCAGGATGGCGGTGGCGGGGACCCACATCGTCTCGATCTTGATGCGGTCGCCGCCCTGGTACTTCTTGGCGTGCTCGAGGTGGAAGACCTCCTTGGCCCTGGCGCAATGATCCGTGTCCAAGTGCGTGAACGCAACGACGTCGATCGATTTGGCGCCATCAAGGCAGTCTCGCAGCTCCTTCTCCAGATCGCAGCGTAGATCGTACTGGTCGTCCGGGTTTCGCATATCCGCAAAGTCGAACAGCGCGCGCCTTCCGTTCTCTAATTCGATCAGACAGGTGTCGGCGTTGCCGATGGGGAAAAAGCGAACAACGTGCATGCCCATCTCCTGGCGGCACGGGTCAGCCGCTGGCGCGAACATAAGTCGAACGGAGCCCAAATCCAAGCCAGATCAGGATAGTCGTGCAGCAGAGGTTTCTGCCTGCGTCAGGCAATTCATCGCTGCCTTCCGCCATGACGTGCGGCCATTTCGGAGGCGATCTGCCGCCTGCGCAGGCTCCAAAGTACTGAGGACCCCGGAGCTGCCGGCCTTCAGAGGCTTGCGGATATTGGGCTGCGCGAGTTCAACGCCCAACTCTACATCGTGCAAGCCAAGGACCAGGGCTGAGCCGAGCGGGTCGTTAAACAAGCATCAAGCAGGGTCAAGCCGACATGATGCCTCCTCTGGTCGGGCCAAACGGGAGAGAGCTGAACCACGACGGAGCGGCCGTTGGACTAAGATGAACGAGTGG
The DNA here is from genome assembly GCF_009739515.1 of Sphingomonas profundi. Taxonomy (NCBI): domain Bacteria; kingdom Pseudomonadati; phylum Pseudomonadota; class Alphaproteobacteria; order Sphingomonadales; family Rhizorhabdaceae; genus Alterirhizorhabdus; species Alterirhizorhabdus profundi. Next base: position 399,084 of record NZ_CP046535.1, on the reverse strand, counting down.
CTGCTTCTGAGAAGCAGCTAATCGACTCCGAGCGACCGGAACTGGGTCAACGACGAGGCCCTAAAGCATCGATGATCCGGCACTTACCGATTGTTCCACCCTGGCATGATGCTAGCAGCCCCGATAGTTCCGCGCGAAGCGCAGTTAGATCGGCAATCTTCCGGTCAATTTCGTCAAGGTGCTGTTGGGCCATCACGTCAACCGACGCGCAATCACCGGCCTCGTCACTGGCGAGACCGAGCAGCGCGCGGACCTGATCGAGAGGAAAGCCTAGGTCACGCGCGCGCCGGATGAAGCTCAACTGCGCCAACGCCCTCGCGTCATAGGCGCGGTAGTTTCCTGCGGTCCGTAAAGGAGCTGGAATCAACCCTTCCTTCTCATACCAGCGGATCGTTTCAACCTTGGTGTCAGTGGCGCGCGCAAGGTCGCCAATCCGAAGTTCATTCATCGCTTGACCCTGTAGTGGCTTCAGGGTGCATAGGGCTGTCCACCTTTCCCGTCGAGGATCAGATGGACGACTGTTGTAGCGCCAAGAGCGAGACGCTGAACGTGCTGGCGCAAGGCGATCAGCGGCGCGTGCTCATTATCGTCATGGTGGTGAACATCGTCATGTTCGCTGCCGAGTTCGGCTTCGGCCTGATTGCGCGATCGAGCGCGATGATGGCCGATTCCGTCGATATGCTCGGCGACGCGATCGTCTATGGCCTGAGCCTCTACGCGCTCGGGCAGGGCGAACGCTGGCAGGTCGGCGCGGCGCTCGCGAAGGGCGGGCTGATCCTCGCCTTCGGCATCGGCGTCCTGATCGAAACCGTCTTCAAGGTGGCGGAAGGCGTCACGCCGTCCAGCAACATCATGTTGGTGGTCACGTCGATCGCGCTCGCCGCCAACCTCGGCTGTCTCGCGCTGCTGTGGCGCTTCCGCCGCCTCAACGTGAACATGGCGAGCACCTTCGAGTGCTCGCGAAACGACGTGATCGCCAATGTCGGCGTCCTCGTCGCGGCCGGACTGGTAGCGTGGTCGGGGAAGGGCTGGCCGGATATCGTCGCCGGCGTCGTCATCGCGCTCCTGTTCCTGCGTTCCGCGACCCATGTGCTGCGGTCGGCGTGGCCGGTGTGGCGCGGCAAGGGCGGCGAGGTCGAGTTCGACTGATGCGCCGCCTGCTATTGCCGATCCTGCTGCTGGCGACGCCGGCGTTCGCTCAGGTCCAGGGTCCGCCGCTCACGGTGGACGCGGCGGTCGATCTCGCACGGGCGTCCAGCCCGACCGCCGCAGCGGCGGCGGCAGCGATCGACGCCGCCTCGGCCGCACGACGCGCCGCGAGGCTCCGCCCCAATCCGACGGCCTCGGTCGACGTCGAGAATGTCGGCGGGAGCCGCGCCTATGACATCGTGGAAGCGCCGAACCAGACGGTCAGCCTGGCCTATCCGATCGAGCTGGGCGGGAAGCGCGCGGCGCGGATCGGCGTGGCCGAAGCGCAGGGCGCGCGCGCGGCGATCGACCGCGCCAGCGTCGATGCCGAGCTGCGGCTTGCCGTGACGCGCGCCTATGGCGATGCGCTCGCGGCCGATCGCCGGCTCGCAAACGCGCGCGAGCAGGCGCGGATCGCGGCGGACGGTCTTCACGCTGCACAGGTCCGCGTCGAGGCGGGTCGTGCCTCACCGCTCGAAGAAAGCCGCGCCGGCGTGGTTCGTAACAACGCCGGTGTAGCAGTCGAGCAGGCGGCCCGGCTCGCCTCGGCGGCACGGGCAACGCTCGTGCTGCTGATCGGTCAGCCGGCCTTAGGGCCGCTTGATGCGGCCTGGTTCGACCGCATTGCGGGCGATGTGCCAGTGCAGAGGTCGGGTGCGCTGGCCGTCGCGGCTTCACGTGCCGATGTCGCGACCGCGGCGGCGCAAGAGCGGCTGGCGCGATCCCAGCGCGTCCCCGACGTGACGGTCAGCGCCGGCGTGCGCCGCGTGCCGATGGTCGGCTCCAGCGCTGCGGTGATCGGCCTCTCGGTGCCGCTGCCCCTGTTCAACAACGGTTCCGCGGCGCTCGCGCAGGTGCGGGCTGAACGCACCCGGGCCGAAGCACTCGCGCGTACGGCGGAATTGGAAGCCGATCGGGCGGTGATCGCGGCCGAAGCCGAGCGCGACAACGCCGCCAGCGCCGCGCGCGCCACCAACGGACCGACGCTCGCCACCGCACAGGAAGCGGCGCGCATCGCCAACATCGGCTATCGCGAAGGCAAGTTCGGTCAGCTCGATCTCATCGATGCGGAGCGCGCGCTGGCGGAAACCCGCGCCGCGGCGATCGACGCGCTCGCCGCCTACCATGACGCGCAAGCCCGGCTCGACCGGCTCACAACCCCCTATGAGGAAACACGCAAGTGAAGCGGCATTGGCTGGGGGCGGCGGTGCCGCTGTTGATGGTGGTGGCGGTCGGCGGCTGCGGCAAACAAGCCGCCGAAGCGCCGAAGGAAGCGGCCGGCGAGGACAAGCCGAAGGCGGCCGATGGCACGGTCACGCTGTCGGCCGCGCAAATCGCGACGGGCGGGATCGAGCTGGTGCGCCCGACTATCGGCGAGGGGGGCGGCACGATCGAGCTGCCCGCCACGATCGACGGTGATCCGCAAGGAACACAGGTCGTCTCGGCCGCGATCGGCGGGCGCGTCGTCGCACTCAACCGCAACCTCGGACAAAGCGTGGCGGCGGGAACGCCGCTGGCGGTGATCGAGAGTCGCGAGGCGGCGCAGCTCAAGGGCGAGGTCGAGGCGACGCGCGCCCGGCTGGCGCTGGCGAACAGCAATCTCGCGCGCGAGCAGCGCCTGTTCGATCAGCGCGTTTCGCCCGAACAGGACCTCATCGCGGCACGCACAGCCGCGATCGAGGCCAGGATTGCCTACCGGCAGGCGAGCGGCCAGGTGGCCGCCGCTGGCGGGGGTGGCGGCTCCCTCAATCGCATCGCGATCGTCTCGCCGATCGCCGGCCAGGTAATCGCGCGAACCGCGGTGCTGGGCCAGACGGTCGCGGCCGATGCAGAACTCTATCGAGTGGCCCGCCTGGGCCGGGTATCGCTTACGCTCAACCTGTCGCCGGCGGACGCTGGTCGCGTTAGGCCCGGCGCGCATGTCGTCGTCACGGCGTCGGGGCGGCAAGCCGCCGCCAGGATTGACTTCGTGTCGCCCGCGCTCGATCCCGATACCAAGCTCGTCGCCGCCATCGCGACGCTCGACAACCGCGCCGGGCTATGGCGGGTCGGCGAGCCGGTCACAGTCGCCGTTGACCTCGCCGGGAGCGGCAACGGGTCGGCAATCCGGATACCATCGACCGCGCTCCAGACCGTCGACGGCAAGACGGTCGTGTTCGTCCGGACGCCGCAGGGCTTCAAGGCGGTGCCGGTGACGCTTGGACAACACGCTGGCGACGCGGTGATCGTCGCGAGCGGCCTGTCCGGTCGCGAGCAGGTCGCGGCCGGGAACAGCTTCACCTTGAAGTCGGCGCTCGGCGCGATCGCGGACGAAGATTGATGATCGGCCGTATCGTCACCTGGGCGGTCGAGCGCCGCTGGCTCGTCCTCCTGTTCACCGCCATCGCGGCCGTGATCGGCGCATTGTCGTTGCCGAAGCTGCCGATCGACGCCGTGCCCGATATCACCAACAACCAGGTCCAGGTGAACGTGCGCGCGCCGGCGCTGTCGCCGGAGCTGATCGAGAAGCAGGTCGCGTTTCCGATCGAAACGGCGCTGGCCGGCATCCCCGGCCTCGAAAGCACCCGCTCGCTAAGCCGCAACGGCTTCGCGCAGGTGACGGCGGTGTTCTCCGACCGCACCGACATCTACTTCGCCCGCCAGCAGGTCCAGGAGCGCCTTACCGGCGCGCAGGAGACTTTGCCGGCAGGCGTGGTGCCGGCGATGGGGCCGATCGCGACCGGCCTCGGCGAGGTCTATGTATGGACGCTGCGCTACGCCGAACGCGCACACGATCGGCATAAGCCCGGCGAGCCGGGGCTACAGCCGGACGGGAGCTACATCACCCCCGAGGGCGACCGTCTCGTCGGCGAAGCCGATAAGGCGACGTATCTGCACACCGTCCAAGACTGGATCGTTGCCCCGCAGGTGAAGGGGGTCGAGGGTGTCGCCGGTATCGACTCCTTGGGCGGCTACGAACGCGAATATCTCGTCGTGCCCGACGTCCAGAAGCTCGCCGCGCTTCATCTGTCGCTCGCCGATCTCGCGACCGCGCTGGAGCGTGCGAACGTCGCGGTTGGCGGTGGGACGGTCGACCGCAACGGCGAGGGGCTGGCGGTGCGTGCCGATGCGCGGATCGCCAGCCTGGCGCAGCTCCGTCAGGCGGTGATCGCGACCCGCGAGGGCACGCCGATCCCTCTCTCCCACGTCGCGGACGTCCGGCTCGGCCAAGGCGTCCGCATGGGCTCGGCCTCGGAAGGGGGGCATGAGGTCGTGACCGGCACCGCCATCATGCGGATCGGCGAGAACAGCCGCACCGTCTCATCGGGTGTCGGTGCGAAGCTCAAGACGATCGAGCCGTCGCTACCGCCGGACGTGGTGATCGAGCCGGTGCTGGACCGCACCCGGCTCGTCGATGCGACCATCGTCACCGTGGCGCGCAACCTCGCGGAAGGGGCGGCGCTGGTGATCGTCGTCCTGTTCGTGCTGCTCGGCAACTGGCGGGCGGCGCTGATCGCCGCTGCGGTGATCCCGATCGCCATGCTGTTGACGGCGTTCGGCATGGGCCGACTCGGCGTGTCGGCGAACCTCATGAGCCTCGGCGCGCTCGACTTCGGGCTGATCGTCGACGGCGCCGTCATCATCGTCGAGAACGCGCTGCGCCGGATCGCGGAGCGCGAGGAGGTGGATGGCGGGCAGCTCGGCAAGCCGGAACGGCTGGCGCTGGTCGCCGACGCCGCGCGCGAGATGATCCGGCCCTCGGTCTACGGGCAGGCGATCGTCATGCTGGTGTATCTGCCGCTGCTGACCTTCTCGGGGGTGGAGGGCAAGACGTTCGAGCCGATGGCTCTGACCGTGCTGCTGGCGCTCGCGTTCGCGTTCGTGCTGTCGCTGACCTTCGTACCCGCGGCCATCGCGACGTGGATCGCGCGCTCCGGTCACACCGGCGAGAACCGCATCATCGGCTGGCTGCATCGCCGCTACGAACCGGGATTAGATCGCGCGCTGCGCCGGCCCCGAGCGACGATCGGTGTCGCGATCGGCGCGATGGCGATCGGCGCCGCGGCCTTCACGACGCTCGGTCAGGAGTTCCTGCCCCAGCTCGACGAGGGCGACGTGTTGGTGTCGGCGTTCCGGGTGCCCGGCACATCGATCGAGCAGAGCCAGCGGATGCAGTTCCAGATCGAGCGAGCTTTGGCCGGGATGCCCGAGATCAAGACCGTGTTCTCGCGCACCGGCACCGCCGAGATCGCGTCCGATCCGATGCCGCCCAACGCGACGGACACCTTCATCATGATGAAGGACCGGCGCGAGTGGCCCGACCCATCGGAAGGCAAGGCGGAGGTGGTCGAGCGGATCGAGCAGCGCCTGGCCAGTGTCCCCGGCCACGCCTATGAAGTGACGCAGCCGATCCAGATGCGGTTCAACGAGCTGATCGCCGGCGTCCGCTCGGACGTCGCGGTCAAGGTGTTCGGCGACGACTTTGCCAGCATGAACGCGACTGCGGCGAAGGTCGCGGCCGTGCTGCGCCGGACGCCCGGCGCGGAGGACGTCAAGGTCGAGCAGACCGAAGGGCTGCCGATGCTCGACGTCGCGTTGAAGCGCGATGCCGCGGCCCGGCTCGGTGTCACCGCCCAGGACGTCGCCGACACGGTGTCGGCCGCGGTGGGCGGCAAGGAGAGCGGCCAAATCTATGAGGGCGATCGGCGCTTCCCGATCGTCGTCCGCCTGTCGGATGCCGCCCGGGCCAACCTCGACACGCTCGGACAGACGCCGGTCCCGACACCTCAGGGCGCCTCGGTCCCGCTCGGGAGCGTCGCCGATATCGGAATCACGGACGGGCCGAACCAGATCAGCCGCGAGAACGGCAAGCGCCGCGTGGTGGTCCAGGCCAACGTCCGCGGCCACGACGTGGCGAGCGTCGTAGCGGACGCACAAGCCGCGATCGGCCGCGACGTGCGATTGCCCACCGGCGAGTATCTGCAATGGGGCGGGCAGTTCGAGAACCTGGCCTCGGCACGCGCGCGGCTGATGCTGGTCGTGCCGGCGTGCTTCGCCGTGATCCTGCTGCTGCTCTACGGAGCGCTCGGCAGCGTCCGCGACGCGGCGCTGGTGTTTACCGGCGTGCCGCTCGCCCTGGTAGGCGGCGTGCTGGCGCTGGTGCTGCGCGGGCTGCCGTTCTCGATTTCGGCCGCGGTCGGGTTCATCGCGCTCTCCGGCATTGCCGTCCTCAACGGCCTCGTCATGTTGAGTGCCATTCAGGAGCTGGTGCGCGATGGCTGGGATCGTGCCGCAGCTGCACGGCAAGGCGCCTTGCTGCGCCTTCGGCCGGTAGCCCTGACGGCACTGGTCGCTAGCCTCGGTTTCGTGCCGATGGCACTGGGTCACGGTGCCGGGGCGGAGGTCCAGAAGCCGCTCGCGACGGTGGTCATAGGCGGGCTCGTCTCTGCGACGCTGCTTACGCTGTTCGTTCTACCGACCCTCTACGCCCGAATTGGCCTTGTCTCGCGTCAATCTGAACGAATGTCCGCTTCCGAGAGCGAGAAACTTGCCCCTGAATGACCGCATCTGGGTCTTCGCTGCTGCGGGCCGAAGCCGATCCGGCCGTGGACATCACATAACCGGGCGGTCATGCTTCTAAATCACTCTTAAGCACACTCGGTAGTTGGATCGGGCGAACGCGTGTGAGGGTCTTGTGGCTGACGTTTTTCTCCATGGCACTGTGCATGAGGCTCGGGATGACCTTCAAGCCGCCATTCGATCGGAGCCGAGCGTGCTGTTGCTGTGGGAAGGGCTGACGCCTCTCGGCCGAAACGAGTTCATCTGCTGGGTTGATGACGCCAAGCAGAGCGCAACCCGCCAGCGACGCATCGCGCGAACCCGTGAGGAACTGCTCGAAGGAAAGAAGCGGCCGTGCTGCTGGGCAGGTTGCATTCATCGAACCGATAAAGCGCCGAGCCGATGGCAACAGGCTGTCCTAATCGACCGCAAGAGCAAGACCTCGCCCGCAAGCTGACGGCACGCCGTTCGCCGGTGCCCCGCGCTTGGAGAAGCAAGACGATGATCACGGTATGGGGCGGACAGACCTCGCGATCGATCCGGGCCGTCTGGGTGTTGGAGGAGATGGAGCTACCTTACAGCGTGCGGCACGTGGACATGCTGGCCGCGGAGAAGGATCCGGCGTGGCTCGCCGTCAATCCCGGCGACTTCCTGCCCGCGATCGAGGACGGCGAAGTCACTATGGTCGAGTCCGTGGCGATAATGGAGTATCTGATGGGCCGCTATGGGCCCACGCCGCTGCAGCCCTCGCCTGACGATCCGGCCTTCCCCACCTACAAGCAGTTCCTCCACATGGGCGAAGCGGGCCTGGCGACTTTGATGATGGTCCCGCTGGTGAGCGGGTTCATCGCGCCCGAGGCGGAACGGGACAATTGGGGCGCCCGCTGGGCGCGCGCGTGCGTCGAGCGACGGCTGTTGCTCGTAAGGCGGCAGCTCGCGGGCGCGCCCTATATGGCCGGTGATAGTTTAACGGCCGCCGACATCTCTGTGACCTACGCGCTGGACCTGGGCGCGAACCACGCCGGGTTCGTCCTCAGCGATGCCGAACAGGCCTACCTCGCCCGCACCACGGCCCGCGATGCCTACAAGCGCGCGTTCTACCGTTCGCACGAGGCCGTGGCAGCGTAGACCAGCAAAGGTGATCGATTGATCGATTACCTTGGGCTCCGAACCGCCGCGTCTTCAGCTGAACGGATGGCCAGAGTTGGGAAGCACTCAAGTCGCGTTGAACGACCGAGCTTGGGTCTATTTGAAGTCATCAAGGAGCCTTTTGCCCATCCTGGTCCCGCATTTCGACCGATTTGATCAGCAAACAGTCGGGCGTGCCGGCTTAGCGCCGCGACGGCTGGGGTAGGCCGAACGCTCGTCCGTGAGGAACGGGCGGTCCGTCAGCGCCTCCAGGAAGGCGATCAGCGCCGGCCGATCTGCCGGGTCGCTGCCCGGATGGGCCGCAAGCGCGGCGTCCAGGGTCGCGGCCGAGCCGTCGTGCAACCACGGGCCGGTCACGGACATTGCGCAGCGAGGGCGTGCGGAAGGCGCCGTCATCGTCGCTGCGGCCGGTGATCTCGCCGGCGCCCCGGTCCGTGGCGGAGGTCGGCAGCAACCGGTGGAACCGCCCGTCGGTATAATCATGGCCCGCGTGGCACGAGGCGCATTTCGCCGCGAAGATCGCGGCGCCCACGGCGGGGGCCGCGCCCCGATCGGCCGGCGCGTCGAACGAGACCATCGTCCGCTCGAAGGCTGCGAGCGCCATCGCCACGCTCGCCTGATCGATGCGGCCGCCGGTGCCGGGGAAGGCGGCCCTGAACAGGCGGCGGTAGCAGGCGTCCCGCCCCAACCGACGGGCAAGATCCGGACTATCCACGGCCATGCCCATCTCGATCGGGGTCTTGCCGGTTAACGGGATCGCGGCCTGCGCCTCCAGCGAGGAAGGACGTGGATCACCCCAGGTCAGCACCCGCCGCCACGCGACGTTGGCGAGGCCGGGCACGTTGCGCCGCCCGGGATCGCCATGGACGCCGGCATGGGTGCGGTTGCCATCGGCGAAGCCGCGATGCTGTTCGTGGCAGGTCGAACAGGCCATCGTTCCGTCGATCGACAGGTCGGCATCGTAGAAAAGCCGGTGGCCGAGCGCCACTTTCGCCGCGCTCATCGCATTGTCCGCGGGCACGGACGGCGCGCTTATCCCGACGGGCAACGACCATTGCCAGGATGGCGCGGCGGCGGCGAGGATGCCGCCTGCCACCAGCGCCAGCGCGATCCGCCTCACGGCACGCGGGCAACCATCAGCGGGAGCGTGGCCGAACCGTTGCCGGCCACCTGCAGGAGGTAGCGGCCGGGCTGCAGATCGAAATCGACCATCTTGCGGATGCCGCTGCAGTCCGGGCCATGACCGTGGGCCACCGAGGTCGCCGGCACCGTTCCGGACAGAACATCGATCCACGCGGCCGAGCCCAGCGCGACGCGATAGCGCCCGGCCGCCGGCACGGCGAAGGCGAACAGGCCGCCGCTACTGACCGAGCCGCCCGGCTTCTCGGGGCGCATGGCATAGGCCACCCTGGGCGTGGGAAGCAGTGTCGCGACCACGGCCTCGCCGACCGACAGCGGCGTCGCGGGCGCCGCCGACGCGCCGGCGCGAACCGGCGTCTGGCCGGACCAGCGCTCCAGTCCAGCCGGCAGCGGCGCCGGGGTGGCCGGGCAGGCGATCTGCGCGTGATCCATGCCCTCCATCGCCGGCGCAGGCGCCGCGGCGAGCAGCAGGGACAGCAGAACCGTTGCAGCCAAGGTCTTCTCCAATCCGGCAAGCTCTGTATATGGCGGGATATAGCCGATGAATAGCCTGCGACAGGGGCGTCGCGGCGACAAGGGGGATTCACATGCGCTATCTGCTTTCGGCCGTCAGTCTGCTCGCGCTCGCCACGCCAGCCATCGCACAGGATCGGACCGCGCCGTCGACCGACGGGAGGGGCGGGGACGCCGATACCAGTTTCGGCCTTGGCCAGATCATCGTGACGGCGCCGCGCCCGCAAGGCATCGCGATCGGCGGCGAGACGCTGGGGCAGGAGGCGATCTACACTTTCAACCGCAACAGCCTGGACGAGGCGGCGAGCATCATCCCCGGCGTGACCGCCTCCAACACCGGCGGTTCGCGCAACGAGCGGCTGATCTTCGTGCGCGGCTTCGATCGCTTCCAGGTGCCGCTGTCGATCGACGGCATCCGCGTCTATCTGCCCGCCGACAACCGGCTCGATTATGGCCGCTTCCTGACCCCCGACATCGCCGAGATCCAGGTCGCGAAAGGCTATGCCTCGGTGCTGGACGGGCCGGGGGCGCTGGGCGGCGCCATCAATCTCGTCACCCGCAAGCCGACCAAGGCCCTGGAGACCGAGGCGCGCGGTACGCTCAACCTCGATCGCGATGTGGACTATGGCGGTTACAACGTCTTCGGGTTGCTCGGCACGAAGCAGGACAAGTTCTATGTGCAGGGTTCCTATACCCGCAACGTGCAGGATCATTGGGATCTGGCGGGCGGCTTCACCCCGACCGTGAACCAGAGTGCCGGCGCGCGCGACCTTTCCGCCACGCGCGACTGGCGGGTGAACGCCAAGGCCGGCTTCACGCCCAACGCCACCGACGAATATGCGATCAGCTATACCCGGCAGGAAGGCCGCAAGAACGCGCCGCTCAACGTGACGGACGATCTGCGCACGACCCCGCTGCCCGCCGGCTCCGCGCCGATCGTCCCCGGCTCGCCCACGCCGCGTTTCTGGAGCTGGCCCTACTGGAACATCGAGAGCCTCTATTGCCTCTCGACCACCGCGCTGGGCGACCAGGCGACGCTGAAGACCCGCGCGTACCGCAACGAGTTCAACAACCTGCTGCGCTCGTTCAACGATCGGACGCAGACCACCCAGACGCTTGGCCGTGCCTTCAACAGCTATTATGCGGACCGCGCTTATGGCGGATCGGCGCAGCTCGACGTGCAGCTCTTGCCCGAGGACCGCTTCAGCCTCGCTGCTTATTATCGCCGCGACAAGCATGTCGAGTATCAGCAGGGCTTCCCATCTGGTTTCACCGAGCCGCCGCAGGAGAATCTGGAGGATACATACAGCATCGCGGCCGAGAATCTGCTGGCGATCACGCCCGCGCTCAGCCTGACGCTCGGGACGAGCTACGACTGGCGCGACCTGAAGAAGGCGCAGGAATATGGCACGCCCCGCGGCGGTGGCGCGGCGCGCCTGTTCAGCTATCCGCTCGCCAATTCCTCCGCGTTCAACTGGCAGGGACGGCTGGAGTGGCGGCCCGAGGAGGGCACGACCCTGCACGCCAGTATATCCCGCCGCTCCCGCTTTCCGACCATCTTCGAGCGGTTCAGCACGCAGTTCGGCACCGCGGCGTCAAACCCCGGCCTCGATCCCGAGCGGGCGACCAATTACGAGATCGGCGGGACACGCGCGTTCGGCCCGATCGCGGTCGAGGCGGCCGCCTTCTACAGCGACATCAGCAAGGCGATCGTCTCGATCCGCCCCGCCGGTGCGCCGGCCGGCGTCAGCCAGCGCCAGAACCTTGGTGATGCCCGATATTACGGGGCCGAGCTTTCGGTGACGGCGCGGCTGGGTGCCACGCTGCTCCTCGGCGCGAACTATAGCTACATCCACCGTGACTTCGACATCCGCCAGCGCCCGGGCGTGATCCTGCCGCTCGCCTTCCAGCTGACCGACGTGCCCGGCCAAAAGGGCTTCGCTTATGCCGACTGGTCGCCCACGCCGAGGCTGCATGTCGTGCCGAGCATCGAGGCGGCGTCCAACCGCACCACGCTCGCCTCCACTACGCCGACACCGCCGGGCGTTCCTTTATACTACCGGACCGGCAGCTACGTGCAGGGCAATTTCCGCATCGACTATGAGATCGTCGACGGCATGCAGATCGGCATCGGCGGCCGCAACCTGTTCGACGATAACTACCAGCTCGTCGACGGTTTCCCCGAACCGGGCCGCAGCTTCTTCGCCAGCGTGCGGGCACGGTATTGAGCATGGCTCAGCGTGGGGGGCAAGGCGTCATCCTAGGTGGGCAGGGTGATCACGAGCGCATCCAGCTGCTTGAACTGCTCGCTCCACCCGCTCGTGCTGCCGGAGGCGATCGTATCATCAAGCGTTCCCTCTCGCCGGAGACAACAAATTGCCCACGGCTAATCTGCCCCTAGTTCAAGTTGACGGGCGACCGTTAACTGGGGGCAGCTAAGGGCGTCCGAACGGCGATTTATGGGTCATGACCGCCCACCAGCTCAGGCGAGCGGTCGTTTTCGTAGGATCGGTTCGGGCGCTTACCGGTTCTCAACCATCCCAATCTATTATGTCGGGATGAGCCAAGACCCCGCCAGTCGCCGCGCTCGCTTTCGGAGTTCCATCATGCGGCGTCGTTTCGCCATTCGCGATCTCTCGATCGTCGGTGCCGGTACCCTGGTCGCCCTCTACTGGATCTATGCCGTAGATGTCTTCGAGAACGCGCCGACCGTGCCGAGGAAGGACGGTTGGATTGAGCTGGACGAGGCACTGCTGGTCGGCGCGATGCTTGCACTGGGGCTGCTCCTGTTCGCCTGGCGCCAGTATGTCCGGCAGCGGCAGGAGACTGCGCGGCGTATCGCGGCGGAGCAGCACGCGCGCGAACTCGCCTATAAGGACGGCCTTACCGGCCTACCCAACCGCCGCCAGTTTGACGAGGCGCTGCGCGAGGCGATCGGCTCGCCACCGCGTGCCGGAGCAGCCCATGGGCTGTTCCTGCTCGACCTGAACGGCTTCAAGCAGATCAACGACGTCCACGGCCACGGCGCGGGCGACGAGGTGCTGACGATCGTCGGCCAGCGCCTGCTGGCGGCGATGCGCGGCGGCGACATAGTGGCGCGGTTCGGCGGCGATGAGTTCGCAGTCCTCGCCAAGCATTTGGTCGGCGGCGAGGCTGCCACCAACGTCGCTATGCGGGTCATCGATGTCCTAGAGACGCCGATCACCGCCGCCGGCGCGGTGCATCGCGTCGGCACGGGCATCGGCATCGCGATGATCCCGCAGGACGCGGACAGCGTCGACGAGGCGCTGCGCATGGCCGATGTCGCGCTCTACCGCGCCAAGGCGGAGCGGCGCTCGGCGTTGCGCTTCTTCGAGCCAGCGATGGACGCGCAGGTCCGCGAGCGATCCGCGTTCGAGGGCGAGCTTCGCACCGCGATCGACGCCGGCGCGATCCGCGCCGCCTTTCTTCCAGTCGTCCATCTCGCCACCGGCGCGATCGCCGGCTTCGAACTAAAGCCGCATTGGCAGCGCGCCGACGGTGGCGACGTTCCCGCCGAGCGCTTCATCCCCGTCGCCGAGGAGACCGGGCTGATCCACGCGCTGGCCGAGGACCTGCTGCGTCAGGGATGCAGCGCAGCGGCGGCCTGGCCGCCGCACGTGACGCTGTCCGTCGATGTGTTCCCGAGCCAGATCAAGGACCAGCTGCTCACCGCCCGGATCGTGCGGGTGCTACACGAGGCGCAGCTAGCGCCTGACCGACTTCAGCTGGAGGTGACCGAAAGCGCGTTGGTGGCGGATCCCGAAGGCGCCGGAGCTCTGCTGGCGACGATGCGCGCTGCGGGGCTGCGCGTCGTGCTCGACAACTTCGGTACCGGCTATTCGAGCCTCTACCACCTGCGCGCCTTCAAGCTGGACGCGGTCAAGATCGACCGGCGCTTCGTCGAGGCGATGAGCAGCGACAGCGAGAGTGCCAGCATTGTCACCGCGCTGGTTGGGCTGGGCCGCGGGCTGGGAATGAAGGTCATCGCCGAAGGCGTCACAGCGGGCGATCAGGAAAGTGGGCTGCTGGAGCGCGGCTGCGACACGGGTCAGGGTCCGCTGTTCAGCGAGCCACTGTCAGCTTCGGCCACCGCGACGCTGTTCGCGGCTGAGCCCCGACAGGGACAGGTCGCGTAGGAGCGTAAAGCAGACACTTAGCCGCCAGTTCTCGGCGACATGGCCCGGCCACAACGTACTCGGCTGTCTGTACAAGCCGGCCGGCCATTCGGGCTGGGCCTCGAACATGAAGGCGGACCAGGGTAGGCTGACATAGGTGTCCCACTCGCCATCAACCATCATTGACGAGGTGACGATGCCGAAGACGTTGCCATGCCTATCAAAGACGGGACCGCCGCTCATTCCGCCTCGGGCCTCGAAATTGCAGCGGAGCACTGGCCCTGGCGTTATTCGACTGCGGGTGGGATAGAATTTGCGGACGATTCCCGAAGCGGCCAGACCATCGACGCTGAGAGTCGGACTCTCGCCTTTGTTGGGATCAAATGGGAAATCGACGGCGAAGGCGATCAAATCAAGCGCCAGCACGGGCTCGCCGATGTCAGATAGTCGCGCGGTCAGTTCGACATATTTGATCGTGACGTCAACGCCTGGAGAGGCCACGGTCGACGTGACGGTGCTGCACGCAAAAATCGGCGAGTTGACGCTGACGAACGATTTTTGGCCGGTGCGCTCGGGAAGGCCGGTCTATCGCCGAGCGCCAGGCGATGATCGACCGGGGCCACGCGCTGCCGCTGGTCGCACTTGCGCGCCGCATATTCTTCAAGTTGGCAGACGCTGTCGCGCAGCTCAAGCGCGGCAAGGGATCGGCGATCCTCTCGCCGATCGCGATCGAGGCGGTGAAGCGCATCGACGCCATCTTCGATGTGGAGCGCACCATCACCGGCAAGGTGGCCGACTAGCGGGCCGCCGTCCGCAAGGAGCACGTCCGACCTCTCGTCGATGCGCTCGAGCAGTGGCTGCGCCAGCAGCGCGGCGGCTTCGCCCGCTCCAACCCGGTCGCCGAGCGCATCGAATATATGCTCGAGGACTGCACCGCGTTCGCCCGGTTCGTAGACGACGGTCGCATCTGCCTCACCAACAACGCCGCCGAGCGGGCGCTCCGCGGCATCGCGCTCGGTCGCAAGGCGAGGTTGTTCACCGGCTCAGACCGTGGCGGTCAACGCACGGCGTTCATGTACACCCTCATCGTCACCGCGCAGCTCAACGACGTAGATCCCCAGGGCAGGCTCGCCAACGTGATTGCCACCGTCGCCGACCTGCCGCAGACCCGCCTCCACGAGCTGCTGCCCTGGAACTGGCGAGCCGCCGAGCCCGCGCTCAAGCCCGCCTGATCGCGGTGCTCACCGGAGGCATACGTTAACGGGCTAGCGTCCGCAGTGGTGGTGTAATTCCCCGGTGGAGATGATGCTGTGTGCCGGGATAGGGCCGAGGCCCCGCCCCGGCATCAGCGTCTCGGTGATCACCGGGCTCATCGGTAAGGTGGAGGTGTCGAAGCCCCATGGTTGGGGGGCATGATGGACGAGACCGCGGTAATGCCTAGTCAATGATTGGGGATGTGACTTCCAAGATGACGGCCGGCCAGATAGCCGAAGGTCAGGCCCGGTCCCAGCGTGCCGCCGGCGCCGCCGTAAGCCTCGCCCAACACGGCTGACATGGCGTTGCCGGCCGCATAGAGACCCTGGATCGGATTGCCGCTCCAATCCAGCACCTGCGCGTCGCCATTGGTTTTCGGACCTCCGGCGGTGCCAAGCGCGCCCGCTTCCATCCTAACTGCGAAATACGGCCCCTGATCGATCAAACCCAGAGTGCGGAACGGCGCTTCAAATTCGGTATCGCCCCACATGTAGAAATTGTCGTAAGTGGCATCGCCGCGATTGAAGTCGTCGTCATGCCCGTTGCGAACCATATCGTTGAACCGCGCGACGGTTGCCTTCAGACCATCGGGGTCGATCCCCGCTGCGGCCGCCAGTTCCTCGAGTGTGTCGGCGTGCATCATGTATGGAGGGATCGGACCACCCGGCGGAGTATTGAAGGTCTGATACTTGCTTCTGTAGCGCTGATCGATGATGAGCCAGTAGGGCAGGTTGGCGTAGCTGTGCGTGCCGGCGTCGAAGGCATGCAGCGTCTTGCCCAACGCGTTGTAATTTGCCGCCTCATTCACGAAGCGCTTGCCGGCTCGGTTAACCAGGATCGCGCCGGGACGCGCTCGTTCGTCCGATCCCAGCAGGTAGTTGGGCTTGGCGTTGCGGTGTTGCGGCTTAAATTCGAGCACGCTCTGCATCCAGAACGCGTTTTGCATGTTGCCGAGTTGCGCGCCGGCGTCGATCGCCATCAGCAGACCGTCGCCCTCATTCTCCGGCACGCTGACCGGCCCTGTAAGGGGGCCGCGCAGGAAGATCTGGACCAGTTTCTCGTTCCACTCGAACCCGCCGGTCGCGATCACCACGCCGCGGCGCGCGCGCACGCGAAAGTCCCGGCCGTCGGCGTCCTCGGCGACGACGCCTATCACCCTGTCGCCATCCTTCACGAGCCGGCGGGCGCGTTTCTCGAACTCGACCGGAATGCCGCGATCCAGCACCGCCTTAAACAGGGATCCGGCCAGCGCCTGCCCCAGGCCACGATAGTCATGCGCCTCGCGTTCGGCCAGTGCCGCCTCGTCGAGCGTGCCGTTGACCGCCTCCATGAGGCTGCCGCGCAGCGGATAAGCCATCTTGCTCGGATTGACCCGGGAGGCCCATTTGCCGAGTTGCTCGAAGCAGAAAGCCTCGTTATCCAGCGAGCGTCCGCCATCGGGTTTCGCGCCCGGCAGATAGGATTGATAGTCGGGAAAGTCTGCGAACACGTGCAGGCGGACGGGCGTTCTTTCCGCGAGATAGCGGAGCATTTCCGGACCGCCTTCCATAAACGCGCCCAACGTCTCCGGATCGAGCGCGCCTGGTGACAAAGCATCTAGATAGGCCACGATCTCGTCATCGGAATCCTCAAAGCCCAATTCCAGCTGATGATGGTTGTTCGGGATCCAGAGCATGCCGCCGGACATGGCGGTCGTGCCGCCGACCATGCCGGTCTTCTCCAGGATGACGACCTCCTTTGCGCCGAAATCATGCGCGGAGATCGCCGCCGTCATTGCCGCACCGCCCGAACCCAGCACGACGACGTCGGCCTCCAGATCCCACTTGGTCTCTTCGCTCACCATGCATTTCCCTTGCTGCGCGTGTGAACTAGCACATCCGGCCTGCTAAGCCTGCATCCAGTCCGTCACCGGCCTGGTTTCCCCGATATCATCATCCCCACTCGTTCAGCGCCGTGTCGTCATGCGCCCTGCCGCGCTGGCGCGGCACTTCAGACCTGTTCTAGAATTCTACGCCCAGCTGCACGCCATAGGTGCGCGGCTCGCGTGCCGAGGAGAAGGACCAGAGACCTGCCACGGTGAATGCGGCGTTCGGGCCGCGATCGTCGAGTAGGTTGCGCGTATAGGCCGTTACCCGGACCTTTCGGTCTTCCACCGCAAACTGCGCGGAGAGGCTGACGTCGAGCAGGTTCTGCTCGTCCGACCGCACGCGCGGATCGTTGCGCGGGATCACGACGGTGCCGGTCGGCGGATAGGCGGCGGTTGCGTCTAGCCCGATCTGCTGGTCGTAGCGCGCGATGTAGCGGTAACCTACATTCGCCTGCACCTTGCCGAAATCGGTAGGCACACTGTACTCGGCATTGATGGCCGCCGTGATCTTCGGCGCGTAGATGAGATTTACGTTTGAATAGTCGATCGTCCGCACGGCCGGCTGAAGCGCGCTGATCGCACCCTGGGTGATGAAATTCTTAAAGCCGTTTTCGAGGTAGCCGATCGATCCGGTAAAGGTCAGCCGATCCACCGGGCGCGCGGTGAAGTCCGCCTCGATGCCCTTGATCTTCGCGCTGCCGACGTTGGTGACGATTGTCTCGTTGCCCACGCCAGTGCTCGTCGGCACCGTCGTACTCTGCTGGAGGCTGTTATAATCGGCGTAGAATGCGTCGATGTTGAACAGCAGCTTGCGATCGAACAACGCCATCTTCAAGCCGATCTCATACGAATCGACCGTCTCCGGTCCGTAGGGCGTCGTCGACGAGACCAGCGTGGTGCCACGTCCGGAAAAACCGCCCGAACGATAACCGCGCGACCAGGAGGCATACGCCATGATCTGCTCATTCGGCCGATAATCGACCTCCACCTTCGGTGTGAACTTGCTGCCGTTGTAGGTCACACCGGGAAACTGGTCGGCATCGACGCGGTTGCGGTTCTTCTTACGATCATGCGTGTAGCGACCGCCAAACGACAGGCGTAGCCGGTCGGTGATGGAAAGATTAAAGTCGCCGAACACGGCATAGGATTGCGAGTGGCCGATTGTGTTCTGTTCCGTGATCCTTGGTGGTGCGAACAGCGTGATGCGAGTCCGCTGCAGCAGCTCGTAGCGCGAGCTGTAAAAATATCCACCGATTACATAGTCAAAATTGTCGGTGAACTTGCCCGCCGCGCGCAGCTCCTGGCTGACCTGATGAAATTTCTGGCGGCGATTGGAATAATATATATCCACCGAGGACGAATCGAAATCCTGTGTCTGCTGCTCCTTGGCGGAGCGGTAGCTGGTGATTGATGTCAGCTTTGTGAAGTCGAGGTCGAGGTCATTCTGCCACGTCACCGCTGGCGCGGTATAGTGCGATGACGTCGGGCTGACGAACACGGTGTAGAGATCGGTCGTCGTATTGCGGTCGCACTCGTTGGCCGGTTCCAACAGGCAGAACAGCTCGCCCGTCTTCGAGATGTTTGAATTGACCGGCACGAAATCCTGAACCTGCTTCTCCAGCGTCAACAGCGATGCGAAGTCGGATGATGGCGTGAACAGCAGGCTGCCGCCGAAATTCTCGTTGTTGCTCGCACCCGTCCGCCGACCGGTCATCGCATTGCGGTAATAGCCGTCGCTCTCGTTGTGGAAGTAGAATAGCTTGGCGGCCAGCACGTCGGGCACAATCGGCGCGTTCAGCACGCCGCGCCCGGCCCAAGTATTGAACCGGCCGTAACTCGCCTCGAACTTACCACCGAACTCGCCGGTCGGCTTGGTCCGCTGGATGTTGATGACGCCGCCGATCGTGTTACGGCCGAACAGCGTACCCTGCGGCCCGCGCAATATCTCGATTGACGAGATATCGAAGAAATCGAGGTAGGCGCCGGTATTCGTCCCGATGAACACCCCGTCCACCATGATACCGACCGTAGGATCGAACGACTTGTCGATGTCCGCGAAACTCAGCCCGCGGATCGATACGTTGGCAGCCGCCGCCCCTGAGTTTTGATTGGTGATGAGCACGTTCGGCGCCGCGCCCTGCAGGTCGCCGATATTCAGCGTCGCCTTTGCCTCAAGCTGCGCGGGGGCGATGGCGGTGATCGCAATCGGCGTCGTCTGGAGCGTTTCATCTCGGCGCCGGGCGGAGACGACGATGTCCTGGATCGATCCGTCATCGGCGGTCGGCTTGTCGGCGATAGAATCCCCGCTGGGCGTCACTGCGGCGGCAACATCCTGTGCATGAGCGTTGCCAGACACGCCGACCAGCGCTGCGACCGCTGTCCCGAGCGACAACGCGATACTATAACGATTCCAGGTCTGCGCACGCGCCATTGTCACTCTCCCCATTATACTGCGGCCTGACCGCTTATGTCTTGTTGCGAGCAGGCGCACCCCTGCGCCTCAGCGACGCGCTATCAGGCACCAGCGCGCCATGTCAATCAAATTACAGTGGACTGCAATTTAGGCTAGTCGAGCGTCCAGCGTGCTGCTTGCGCGCGACATTCCTCGGCAAAGGCGCGGCGCGCGAACGGCAGAAGGACGACGGCGAGCTGCCATTGAAGATGATCGGACAACCGATTGTCCGGCACATCGTTGGCACACCAACCGAGTATGCCGGTGATCATGCCGAGGCGGATGAGCGTCACTAGCCCGTCTCTCGGACTGCCTGAAACAAGATCTCCCTTATTGACCAGCTCGGCTACCTCTGGGGCGACGTAGCGGTGATAGACGTCGTCGATGCGAACCCCGCTAGCCGGATCGATCAGCAGCGGAACGGAGGATCGAGCAAGTTCGGGTCGCTCCAAGACGGCTTCTGCTATCGCCTTTGCGATGGCGAGAAGCGTGCGCCACGGGCCGCCCATTTCGGCTGCATGGGCGGCTGCGATTACGTCCGCGCTCTTCTCCGCTGTTGCCTCGGCCACGAGGCGATCCTTCGAGCCGAAATTATTGAAGAGCGTCTTTTCTGTGACTTCGCTCAGATCGGCGATGTCTCGCATCGTGACGCTACGTGCGCCGCGCTCAATGACGAGCTCGCGAGTTGCTTCCAAAATCCGCCGCCTGCGCTCGATCCGTTTACCTGACAAACGCCCCGACGGCAAAGTCGCCGGATCTTCTGCGTTTAACGATGCCGTAGGACTGCGGGTGATAACTAGAACCCCTCCAACATAGATAGCACTGTTCCGTCACTCGCAAAATTTTGACAAAAGCACAATAGCATACTTTTCTGCAATTTGTTTGCTCGAGCCAAATATCTAGAAGTGAACGTATGCCTCGTAGATGGAAGTGAATGCTTAGTAGAGAGGCAAAAACTTTCCTGAAAGACTCAATCGGCATCATAGTAGGTGAAGTGCGGCGTAGCTTCGTCCCACACCACGACAACATTCCACAGGCGACAGGACGAGGCTATCGAGCATCAGCAAGCGGGGCAACAGATATCTCCGGGTTTAAGTTAAGCCACGGCGCGCGTGCTGCTATGGCACATCTCGTCAAACGGACGACGCCAACGGGCGACTGGGTGCGTGGGTTGCTCACGTACGCTTACCCTAACCTCGCGATCGTGGCGCTTGCCGCCAAGCTGGGATGACCCGAGCCCTTCAAACTGGTCCATTTTTGTGGAAAATTCCCGGGTAGGTTTGGCAGGTGCGGCACGAGGAAATTCGCCGATGAAGAAGTCGAGGTTCAGCGAGCAGCAGATCGCGTTCATTCTCAAACAGGCCGAAGACGGAACGACGGTCGAGGAGATTTGCCGGAAGGCCGGCATCTCGATCCAAATCTATTGGCGATGGCGTAGAAAATACGGTCGGTTGATGCCGTCAGAGATGAAGCGACTGAAGGTGTTGGAGGAAGAGAACGTCCGCCTGAAGCGACTGGTGGCCAACCTCAGCCTCGACAAGGAAATGCTGCAGGACGTCATCCGCCGAGAAACGTAGGGCCTGATTCAGCTCGCCGATCTTCGCGCGCAGCACCTTCACGTCGATCGTCGGTTCGGGTGCGCTGGCCTCCGCGCCGAAGACGTCGGCCGCGCTCTCCAGCAGCTTCGCCCGCCACTGGTTGATCAGGTTCGGGTGGACGTCATACTGCTGCGCCAGCTCGGCCAGCGTCTTCGCGCCTTTTACAGCGGCCAGTGCCACCTTAGCCTTGATGCCGTGCTGTGGTTCCGGCGGGGTCGCTTGCTCATCATGCCTCCTGCTCGCAGCCATCATGGCTGCCGTCAGGCCGGCGATCCACTCATCCCCGCTGTCCAGATTCTCCAAGCCACCTCTGCTCACTGCGCGGTTAGCCGCGCATCCTCGTTGAACAGGTGCGGCGCAGTTCGCATTATTCAACCATCCATTCCCACCCTCGGCCGCTAGACGCTAAGCGCGAAGTCTCAATATTTGCTTACTCTTTGAAGCTCTTCGACGGATACGCCTTGGCGAACAATGAAGGTGTGAGCTGCTGCCGGTTTCGTGGACACCGAGATAAGGTGTTTTTGGAACCGGAGGATGGAGATGCAACGACGTAAGTTCAGCCGCGAGTTCAAGCTCGAGGCGGTGAAGCTGGTGCGAGAACGGGGCGTTTCGGTATCGCAGGCGGCGCGCGATCTGGACCTGCACGAGAACGTGCTGCGCAAGTGGGTTCGCGAAGAGGCGGCCGATCCGGGATCAGCGTTTCCCGGGGACGGCGAGATGAAGCCGGAGAGCCAAGAGATTGAGCGGCTGCGCCGCGAGTTAGCCAGGATGAAGGCGGAGCGCGACATCTTAAAAAAAGCGGCGGCCTACTTCGCCAGGGACTCGATATGAGGTTCGAGTTCGTAGCGAAGCACCGGGGGATCTGGCCCGTATCGTGGATCTGCGAAGCGCTCGGTGTTTCGCGCAGCGGCTTTCACGCTTGGCTGGTTCGAGCACCCAGTGCCCGTGCCCGCAGCGATGAGGAGTTCGGCGCCAGGGTCCGCGCCAGCTTCATCTCCAGCTATCGGACGTACGGTGCGCGTCGTGTCTGGCACGACCTTCTGGCCGGAGGCCTTTCATGTGGCTTGCACCGTATCGAACGGCTGATGCGTGTGCATGGCCTGAAGGCCCGTCCGCGGCGCCGCGGGCTGCCGAAGGACGACGGCCTGCGGTCGGTCATCGCCGACAACCTCCTTGATCGCCAGTTCAGCGCCGAGGCACCCAACCAGAGGTGGATCGCGGACTTCACCTACATCTGGACCGCAGAAGGGTGGCTGTATGTTGCCGTCGTCATCGACCTGTTTTCACGCCGGGTGGTGGGCTGGTCGATGAGCGACACCATGACCGCGCAACTCGTCACCGACGCGTTGATGATGGCGATCTGGCGGCGCGGAAAGCCCGACGCCCTGCTGCACCATTCGGATCAGGGCAGCCAATATACGAGCGAGAAGTTCCAGCGGCTGATGGCCGACAACGGCGTGACCTGCTCGATGAGCCGGTCGGGCAACGTCTGGGACAATGCTGCCATGGAGAGCTTCTTCTCATCGCTGAAGACCGAGCGGATCGGCCGCAAAATCTACCGCACGCGCAATCACGCAAAGGCCGACGTGTTCGACTATATCGAGCGCTTCTACAATCCGACGCGACGCCACTCGACCCTGGGCTATCTCAGTCCCATGGACTTCGAACGGCAGGCGCAGGTAGCTTAACCTCGTGTCCACGGAACCGGCAGCAGCTCAATCCGCCACTTTCTTGAGCAGCTGATCGCCGATGCCGTGTCCTAGCGTGTCGTTGATAATCTTGAAGCGATCGAGATCGAGGCACAGTACGGCGATCGAACCGGGTCCCTCGGCGGTGTCGGAGAGTGCGCACTCAAGCGTCGCCATGAAGGTGTTCCGCAAGGCGAGCCCCGTCAGGTCGTCATTTTGGGGCTGCATCTGATCCAAGGCAGCGGAAACTGGCCAAAGGCTGATGCAAGCGTCGCCGCCGCCGATCGGGTTGAACAACGCCTCGAACATCTCAGCCTGCAACGTCGTAAGCTTCATGCTCGATGGCCCAGCGTCGATCGACGCAGGACGAAGATAATCGGAAAAGATGTCATCGAGCGTCAACCCGACGATCCAGCCGCCTAAGCTGACCGCCGCTACCGAGTTAGCATAAGTAATTACGCTGTCGGCATCTACGACCAGAACCGGATGCTGAAGCGCGTCCAGAATCCGGGAAGACGAAGCTGCGGCGGTCCCGCCTTCGAGAATCGAATCGTGCCGCATCATCATCCTACCGCTATCAAGCTCGCTTCCTAAAACTGACGAGAAAAGATGGAGTTAACGCTGACGACGCTCTCGGCGAATCGTCACAGGCGTTGAAGTCGACGAGCTTCGTGTCGGAACTTTTAGCCTCGTGATCAAAAAAACGGGCGACAAACGTCAGAGAACCTTGATCGAAGGGGCTCCAGCTTTAAACTTCCATCCGCGCTTGCGTCGAAATGCCGGCATGAATGATTGGCAGAAATGCTATCGCAACGCCACGAAGTGGGCTGGCTGCCGCTTTCGACGAAGCGCCCCCTCTTTCCGAAAAGATCGTACCTCGTTATTCAGAAATAATGTCGCCCCCTCGAAGACGGGGCCGTACTGGCACTAATGGTTGTTGTTTCGTTCGCAGGTCGGCGTCAAGCGGTCGAGGTCAGTTTTAATCCGGCAAATGCTGTCGCCGTCGAGATCGAGCCGGTGGGCGTTGTGGACGAGGCGGTCGAGGATCGCGTCGGCATAGGTCGGGTCACCGATGACCTCATGCCAGGCGGTCACGGCTAGCTGGTTGGTGACGAGGGTCGAGCGCCCACCATATCGCTTTTCGAGATCCCGAGCAGATCGTGGCGCGCCAGAGCGTCCAGCGGCTCCAGCTCCAATCGTGGAGGATCATCAACTGGACGCTGCCGAGCGTGCGCAGGAGCCGGGCATGACGACCTTCACCACGGGCGAGCGCCAGGTTCGCGAAGAGCCGCGGCACGCGCTGGTAGAGGACCGAACAGTCATCGCGACATGCCTTGTGCCCGAGCGCGCAGGCCAACCAGCTGTTGCCGACGCCGGTCGGCCCGGTGATGACGAGATTGTCGTGCGTCGCGATCCAGTCACCCGCGATCAGCTTCATGAGCAGCGCGCGGTCGAGCCCACGCGTGCTGCGATCGTCAATATCCTCGGGTGTCGCCTAGTGGCGCAGTTTGGCGACGCGCAGGCGGGCGGCGAGCTTACGGTCGTGCCGGAAACTTTATTCGCGGTCGAGTAGCAGCGCCAGCCTTTCGGGATGGGTCAGGCGGTCAGCCGCGATAAAGGTCGCAGAAACGGCTGTAACGATAGCCGTCCGGGTGCGCCGCGAAATATTCATCCCACAGGATCTGCAGCGTCACATGCTTGCGCTGCATTCCGCGGTAGAGCCGGCCCCAGTCGGACTCCGGGCATCGTCGGTAGCCGGTCTTGTTGCCGGGCTCGCGGTAGAGCGCGGCCTCCGGCGCTGTGTCGCTGACATCGTCTCCGAGCGGCCACACCAGACCGGCCGCCGCCGCCCGCTTCAGCGTCTCGCGCACCGTCGATGGCACCGCGCCGACGCGCAACGATATCTCCTTGTACCCCAAACCTTGCTCGGCCCGGTATCTCAACATCTCGCGGACACGCCGCATGCTCACCCCTTCCGCCGGTATCAGCCGCTCCTTCGGACAACTCAAAGGAGCGAACCTAACCCCGCCAGTGGACCCCGACCGACACCGCCCCAAGGAGGCAGCATCATTTCGGAATGCGGGGGCGGCCTCCCTCGGATTTAGCACCCATGCCGGTCATTGTCCTCATGCCGCTTTGAAACTAGCAAGAAGGGGGTCGATATTGGACGCTTGTATGGAGTGGGCCCTTGGCGCCGGACAGGTGGGCCGGTTTGATGTGGCGCGCATCAAGCTTACGGCACTCAGCCGCGAAGCGGATCTCACCCGGCTGGAATTCGGGGAGTCGGCACTGACATTTAGCGGAGTAGGCCGCTCAGACCTGTTCGGTATTCTGCAGCCCATCTGGGAAAAGGAGTTCGACATGCGCCACGCACGACCGGTCTTCGAGTGCGAGGAACGTGCGCTCTACGATGCCTTCCAGTTTTCCCCGGCAGTTCGCGCCGGCTCGTTCATCTATATATCAGGCGTAATCGGCGCGGACGAGAAGGGACGCGCCTTCCCCGATGCGGAAGCAGAATATCATGCCACCTTCCGAACGATTGCCGCGCTGCTTGCCTGCGAGGGCGCAACTACGGCCGATATTGTGGCGCTCGACAGCTTCCACGTCTCGGGCGACCTCGTCGCAGACCTGCACATCTTCAACGCGGTGCGTGCCGGCTACATGGGCGTGCCGCACCCCGCGTGGACGGCGATCGGCGTCGCCCGGCTTGGCATTACCGGCGCGCGCGCCGAGGTGCGGGCGACGGCGTATCTCGGCAAAGAAACCGTCGACTGATGATGACGACCCGGCCGCTGCGTGTAGTCGAGATTTGGCGTTACCCGGTCAAGTCCATGGGCGGTGAGCAGATGGAATCCACTGAGGTGGGCTCGCGCGGTATGCCGCTGGACCGCGGCTGGGCCGTGCGCGACGAGCGAGCGGGGGCGATCCGCAGCGCCCGCTACCTGCCGAAGCTGCTACTCTGCTCTGCCCGCTACATCGCCAATACGGACGCCGGCTTGGTGCCCCATGTCGAGATAACCCTGCCACACGGCGACACCATTCGCTCGGACGATGTGCACGCCAATGACCATCTTTCGCAATGGCTTGGCAAGCCCGTCACGCTCTGGCCGCTTCAGCCGGTCAATGAGGTCGAGCATCTGCGGCTCGGCCCCGGCGCCATGGTGACCGGCGACGTGGCTAGTGAGATGCGGATGATGTTTGGGCTGGAGCCGAGCGAACCGCTGCCGGATATCAGCAGGGTGCCGGCGCCGTTGCTTCGCGAGCTGACCGAACTTGCGGCCCCGCGCGGCACGTACTTCGATGCCTTTCCGATCGACATTCTCGCCGCGGCGTCGATCCGCCACCTTCAGCGCCATCTGCCATGGGTAGATCTCGACGTGCGCCGCTTTCGCCCCAACTTCCTGCTCGATGATGGTAGCGACGGCAACGATGTGCTCGAACGGGAATGGATTGGGCACAGCGTGCGGATCGGCAGCGCGGAGCTGGACGTGATCATGGAATGTCCGCGTTGCACGATGATCGCAGCCGAACAGCTGGGAGGCTTGCCACGCGACCCCACGATCACCCGCACCATCGTGCGCGAAATGGCACAATGCCTGAGCGCCTATTGCAACGTTCGGAATCCAGGCCATGTCAAGGTCGGAGATGTGCTGACGCTCCTGCCATGAACCGCCGATCGCAGAGGTAATACCGTAGATGGATGCTTGATAACTTCGTGCTCGCCGAAGCGCAGAAACGAGTGTCCAAACTTAGAGCATTTTTGTTTACTCCAACGCATAGCCTGAGTTTTCGAGGTAGCTTGAATCAGATCGCAACCCTCTTGTGAATCTCTCACCGACTCACGTCTGATGAACCAAACTCTAGGCTTCTGGATTCCGCCTTAGAGGCCGCGCCTTAGCCGCTCGCGTTCTTCGGCAAAGCCGTCATGCAGGTCGAGGCCGGTCAGGTCGCGTATCTCGTCGACCAAGGCGGTGAGCTGGCGATCGGGCGGCCAGTCGTCCGGGTGGCACACTGCCTCCATGCCGATGCCGTGCACCAGCGCCAGCAGGCGGCGGGAAACCAATTCGGTATCGATATCGCGACGCAGGTCGCTTCCGCGGCCATGATAGCGCAGGCTGTGCGTGATGAGGCTGCGCAAGGAGTCGAACAGGCGTCGCTGCTCCAGCGCGATATCCGGATCAAGCATCGCGCTGCTCCAATAAGCGAGCCACGTCTTCCAGCTCTTGGTGCGCGCCAGATCGAGCGGCATCATCGCGGCGAGCATCCCGACGAGATCGCCGGGATCGTTCGCGCTCGCCGCCTCGATGCGGTGGTGGCCGAGCGAGCCTTCCATCCGCAGCGTGTACAGAAGCAGCTGCCGCTTGTTCGAAAAATAATGCTGCACGATCGCGGTGCTGTAGTTCAGGCGATCGGCGATCGCCCGTATCGTGATCGCACCCACTCCGGCTTCCGCTATCAGTGCCGAGGTCGCCCTCGCCACTTCGCGGCGTCGCTCCCGATGATCGACCAGCTTCGGCATCTGCTCCTCGCATGCACGCCGTTCACGCGGTGCCGGTGCTCCATGCGGATGCGACGGCCCGGTGGCAAGTGCCGCCTCAGCCTGTCCAATGCTCCGGGCCGGTAGGGCGCGCGCGCAGATCGCGCATCAGCAGCTTGCCGGCGTCGCTGCGTGGCAGCGCATCGACGAATTCGATGTAGCGCGGCCGCTTGTAGCCTGCGATGTGATCGCGACACCAGGCGACGATTTCACCGGCGGTGAGCGTCCGGCCGGGTCGGATGACGATCACCGCCTTTACCGCCTCGCCCCATTGATCGTCTGGCACGCCGAACACGCAGCTCTCCGTGATCGCCGGATGAGCGTCCAGTACGGCTTCCACCTCCTTCGGGTAGACATTCTCACCGCCGCTTTTGATGAGATCCTTGAGCCGGCCGAGCAATGTCAGGTAGCCGGCCTCGTCGATCGAGAAGAGGTCGCCGGTGCGCAGCCAGCCGTCACGCAGCGTGCGCCCGGTCGCTTCGGGCTGGTTCCAGTAACGGCGGAGCACGCTCGCGCCGCGCACCACCAGTTCGCCGCTCGCCCCCGCCGGCACGGGTCGGCCGGCTTCATCCAGCACGGCCACGTCGAGATGCGCCATCGCTCGCCCGCAGGAGCGGGGCCGCGCCAATTGCTCGGCGGCGGTGAGGTAAGAGATGAAATTGCCGGCTTCGGTCTGGCCGTAGCCGAGCAGGATGTCGGTTTCCAGCGCGTCCCGCACCTCGGCCACCAGCGCAGGCTCGTGCATGCCGCCGCCCATGCTGACCAGGTCGAGCGCGAGCGGTCGGGGCACTTCCGCCTGTACCTCCAGCATCCGCGCGTAAAGCTGTGGCGCGATGGCCGCGCGGGTGCAGCCATAATCGGCGATCATGTCGCGGGCGAGCGCGCCGTCGCACACGCGCGGCGCGATCACGGTGCAGGCGCCGACGATCATATGCGCGAACAGGATGCCAAGCCCGCCGACGTGGAAGAGCGGCAGCGCCATGAGCACCTTGTCGTGCGGCTGCGCGCGCCACAGCAGCGCGGAGGCGAGCGCCGAGACAAATTGCCCGCGCTGATCGAGCAGGCAGCCCTTCGGCCGGCCTGTCGTGCCGCTTGTATAGAGCATTATCCACAGGTCGTCGGGCTCCGCCCCCGGGAGTGAATCGAGATCGCCGGCGACCAGCGCCTCGAACGGATCGTCCGTGGCGGGCTCGTCCGGGACAGCGATGCGGCGCGCGTGGCTGACGAGGCCATCGGCGAGCGGTGCCAGCCCTGGCGAGACGAACAGCAGCTTCGGCGTGGCGTCCTCGACGATAAAGGCGATCTCGGGCGCGGCGAGGCGCCAGTTCAGCGGCAGCAGGATCGCACGCGCCTTGGCCGCGGCGAAGTAGAGCTCGATCAGCGGCGCGCCGTTGTAGAGCAAGGCGGCCACCCGGTCCCCGGGGCCCACGCCGGCCGCGATCAGAGCGCGCGCGAGCCGATCGGTGCGTGCGTCAAGTTCGGCATAAGTGCGCTGTCGCGCGCCATCGATGAGCGCCGGGTTCAGCGCGTGGCTGCGGCCGATCCGCCGGCACCAAGCGGCGGCCGATAGGCCGGCCTCGCTCACGGCCGCTCCGGCAGGCGGATCGTGCAGGTCGCCACGCACGCATCGGCGCGCGGCGTGCGAATCGTCACCGCCACATCAACGAGCGCCTCGCCGCGATCGCCGGTGCGCACGCCTGTCACATGGGCATAGCCCTCGATCCGGTCGCCTGGATAGATCTGGTCGCGCATCGATATCCTGCGTCGCGTCAGGAAGGTGAGCGGGCCGGACCAGTCGGTGATCGTGCGATCGACGAAGCTCTGGTGGAAGAGCGTGTTGAGGTAGATGTTCTCGGTGCCTTGGCGCACGGCATACGCTGGTTCATGATGACCCGGCATATAGTCCCACCCGGCGGCGACGTGCAGGATCGCGGTCTTGTAGGTCACGTCCATGGTGCAGACGGGGATCGTCGTCTCGACGCTCACGTCGCCGGCGTAGAGCTGCCCTGGAAGCATCAGCCTTCACTCCGATAGCGGAAGAGCGTGTTGGTGCTGCGCGCCAGCAGCGTGCCGGCCTGGTTGCGATATTCGGTGATGGAGGTGATGAAGTGGCCGGTGCCGACGCGCGTCGTCTTCTCCTCGGAAATCGCTTCCAGCCGATCGGTCATCACCAGCCGGTCGCCCTCGCGCACGGGCTCGAAATACTCGAAGTCGGTGGTCACGTTGATCGGCTTGTCGCCGGGAAGCGGCACCTTCGCCGCCATGACCGAGATGGCGCGCTTGCCGTCGGGCCGCCACTGGAGCGGGATCGTCCAGGTCTGGAGCATACCAGGCGGCGCCACACTGCCGCCCCAATGCTCGGCTGCGAAATCCGTGTCCCAATAGCTGCGATTGGCATCCTCGAGCGCGGCGCAGTAGTAGCGGATCATCGGCACGTTGACGGCGAACTCGCTCTCGAACGGCTCCGTCGTCCGGCCGATCCAGGAGAGCGCTTCCTCATAGGTGCCGAAGTTCAGGCTCATCCCGCTCTCGTCGCGGGGGGTGGATGCGTCTGCCATGTCGATCCTAAAATTTAATGCCGACGGACGCGCCGTAACGCCGCGGCGGCGTGTAGTTGAGGATGCTCAGCGTGTTACCCGCGCGAATCTGCTGCTGCACGTCGATCTCGTTGAACAGGTTCTGCACGAAGATGGTAGCGTAGACATTCTTGTTCGCCGAGGTCCACTGGAAGCTGGTGTCGACGAGCGTCATCGGCCCACGCCGGCTGTCCAGATTATTGTCGGTGGTGAACAGCGCGGACGTGTAGCTCACGTCCGCGAAGAAGGTCAGGCTGCCGATGTCGCCGAGCTCCACTTCGTAATTGCCACCCCCTGAAAATTGCCACTTCGGCGCGTTGTAGAGCTTGAGCCGGCTGTTATCGACCGCACCCGACGTACCGGCACCGCCGTTCGCGCCATCGTTGCAGGCGGTGCCGGGCAGCCCGAAGGCAGCGCAGAAACGCTTGTAATAGGCGTCGGTATAGCCGGCGGAAGCGCGCAGCGTGAGGTCGCGCACCGGCCGCGTCTCAAGCTCCGCCTCGAAGCCCTTCGTCACGGCGGAGGCGGCGTTGAACACGAGGTTGTTGGTCACGCCGTTTACCGTGAAGTTCACCTGCCGCTGGAGATCGTCGATATTGTTCCAGAAGCCGGTGAGATTCAGGC
The DNA here is from genome assembly GCF_009739515.1 of Sphingomonas profundi. Taxonomy (NCBI): domain Bacteria; kingdom Pseudomonadati; phylum Pseudomonadota; class Alphaproteobacteria; order Sphingomonadales; family Rhizorhabdaceae; genus Alterirhizorhabdus; species Alterirhizorhabdus profundi. The sequence goes on along the minus strand of NZ_CP046535.1, from coordinate 368,824 downwards.
GGATCTTGCGATCGAAGAGGAAGGATTTAATCCCGACCTCATAGGTCTCGATTTTTTCCGGATCATAGGGGCCGGCGGCCGCAATCGATGTGGAGATGGAAGCGAAGCCACCCGATTTGAACCCGCGCGTCCATGATGCGTAGAGCATGATATCGTCCGTCGGCCGCCAGTCCGCCGAGATTTTGGGCGAGAAGTTGGTCCAGCTTTCATTGTCCCGGGCATAGGTCGCGGGCTTCGGCAGAAAGTCGGCGAAATCCATCGCCGACGAGCGCAGGCGACGCAGGAAGAAGAACTCCTTGTCCTCCCACATCTGCCGCCCCGCGAAATTCACCCGCACGCGATCGATCGGACGAAGCTCCAGCTCGCCGAATATCGCCCAGCTGTCGCGGTTCTGCTTGGTGTCGACCTGCGCATTGGTGCCGAGCAGCGGCCGGTAGGTCGAATAGGTGATCGCACCGTAGGTCACTTCGTCGCGCTGGTAATAAGCACCGACGATGAACTGGCCGATGTCGCCGATCTCGTGGGTGAAGCGCGCCTCCTGACTGTAGGCGTCCACCCGTGTGCGATAATAGCTGTTAAGGTAGGGCTGGTTGCCGCTGCCTGGATCGGTGATGAGGCCGTCCCGCGCGGCCTGATAGCCGCTGATGAGGTTGAGCGAGCCGCCCTCCAGATCCTTGGTGACGTTCAGGACGACGTTGTTCAGGTCGACGAAGCTGCGCTGGCCCTTCGGCAGATTGAAGTTCACGTCGTAACGGCCGCCGATGTTTAGGTTAGGCGGATCGCCCGGAAGGTTGCCGAATAACTGAGTCGAACGCGACGAGTTCTTGTTCGGCGTGGGGTCGCTCCGGTCGCGGACATGCTCGTACTTTAGAAAGATACTCCAGCTGTCGCTCGGCGTCCACAGGAAGGAGACTTTGCCGGTGATGTTGTCGTCGCCGCCGAAGCTTTTCCCACCCTGGTTGATGAGATGGTAATAGCCATCCGACTTGCCGTAGAAGCCCGAAACGCGCATCGCCAGCGCGTCCGCCACGATCGGTACGTTCAGCGCCGCGCGGAGTTCGTGACGGCCGAAATTGCCGATGCGCGCTTCCGCCTCGCCGCCGAAGCGATCGAGATCGGGCCGCTTGGACTGGATGTTGACCGCGCCGGCGAAGGCGTTCCGGCCGAACAGCGTGCCCTGCGGACCGCGCAGCACCTCGATCGATTCGATGTCGAACAGATCGAGGATGTTGAGCGTCGAGCGCGTCTGATAGAGACCGTCGACATAGAAGGCGACCGACGGATCGCCGGTCATGTCGGGCCGCGCATAGTTGACGCCGCGGATCGAGAGCATCCCGGCACGCCCCTGCGAGCCGACCGAGTCGATCCTGACGTTCGGAATGGATTTGCCCACATCCACGATCGTGACGGCATGCTTCGAGGCGATATCGGCAGCGGTGATGGCGGAAACCGCGACAGGCGTGCGCTGGAGCGGCTCGGCGCGACGGCGCGCCGTCACCACGATGTCCGTAAGGCCATCACCGGCCGCTTCGCTGGAGCGGCTTGCCGCCGCGTCGGGCGTGGCGGAAACCGGCGGGTTGCCCGACGCCGCCGTGGCCTGGGCGAAGGCCGACGCCGGCAGCAGCCCCAGCGAAAGCGCCAGCACGGACGAACTTGTTCTGAGCATGGTCTCACCCCTCCTGCATTTCGCCGTCTTCCTGACGGTCCGGGCACCCCGCTTCTGCAGGTCACCCTATTTATGCTGACCATAATGTTTAAGTCGCCAGCCACCGTCAAGTGGAGGCATGGGTCGGGCATTACTATTCTTTTCATCAGGGCTGAGTTCGGATCGCGTACCGAAGGTTGACCCGGCCGGTAATCCACTTAGCATTATCGCCATAACAAGTCGGAGAGAGCGGTGAGCGGCGGGAAGGCAGCGACACGCCCGCATCATGTGCTGGCCATCCTCTATCTGGTTTGCCTCGTCAGCTATGTCGATCGGCAGGTGATCGCCCTCGTCGCAACGGATATCCAGCGCGACCTCGGCCTAGCCGACTGGCAGCTGGGCTTCGTTTCCGGCACGAGCTTCGCGCTCCTCTACGTCTTCATGGGCATACCGCTCTCCTATCTGGCGGATCGGCGTAATCGCGTCCGGCTGCTCGCCGGATGCCTTGTCGCGTGGAGCATCATGACTGCCGCGTGCGGCGCCGCCGGCAGTTTCGTCCAGCTCTCGCTCGCACGCGTCGGCGTCGCGATCGGGGAAGCGGGCGGCTATCCCGCCTCGCTGTCACTGATCGGCGATCTCTATCCGCCCGAGCGACGGGCCACGGTGACGGCGATCTTCTTCTCGGCCGTTCCGGCTGGCACGTTGATCTCGCTCTATATCGGCGGCATCGTCGCCGAGGCGATCGGCTGGCGCTGGACCTTCGTCGCGGCGGCGGCACCCGGCCTCCTGCTCGCGCTGGTGCTGGTGCTGGCGATACGCGAGCCGGTGCGCGGCGCGATGGAGCCCGGCGCGACGCCCCCGGCGACGCGCGCACGGTCGCCGGCAGAAGCGGTCGGCCTGCTCCTCGCCACCTTCGCCCGGCTCTTCTGCGATCCGTTCTACCGCTGGGTGGCGTTTGCCGCCGCGCTCGGCAGCATCGAGATGTTCGCGATTGTCATATGGGCGCCTACCTATGCGGTCCGCACGTTCGCGCTCGGCAAGGCGGAAGTGGGGCAAGGCCTTGGCCTCGCCACCGGGCTGATCTCGGCCGCCGTCATGATCCTCACCGGGCGCATCGCCGATATGCTCTCGCGCAGGACGATGGCCGCTCCGATCTTGATGGCGGCAGCGGGGCACGGGCTCTGCATTATGTTGCTAGTCGCCGCGCTGAGCAGTCGATCCTTCACACTTTTCTGCATCTTCGCTGCGCTGGCCTATGGCGCCACTTCCGCCTCCGGGCCGATGACGATTGCGGCGACGCAGTCCCGCGTCGCACCGGAGACTCGCGCGACCGCCGCTGCGCTGCTGGTGATGATCTCCACTCTCGCGGGTTACGGCGCCGGACCACCGCTGATCGGCGCGATCAGCGATGTAGCGACAGGCGAGCCTGCCAAGCGACTGCGGACGGCATTGCTGCTCGGCCTGATCGGAACCGGGCTGGCGGCACTACTGCTGCTCCGCGCGGCACGCTCTGCCCGGCAAGCTTAGCCGGCTCTAGCGTGTAACGCGCAGAGGGCGAGTTGATCCGGAGTAAAGCTGAGGACAGGCTGACGTCCTGGCGGGTATACCGGCTGTCCCGGCAGCAGCGTGCTGGCACCCCATGCCGGAGAGGATCAGGAGGGTGGAGGCGGCGGGCTCTCGCCCCGAGACGAAGCGGGGCAGCCAGTAAGCGACGATCAGGCCGCAACCGAGCACCGCGAGGGCCATATGGTAGGGCGAAAACTCGAACATCCGCTGTCCTTCAGATGATCGAGGGTGACCCGCCGGCGTACCGGCGGGCCTGGGGGATCAATCGCCCGCAGCCTCGGCGTGCAGGTTGACGGCGGTCTCGGCGAGCTTCGTCATATACTCGTCGCCGCCGTAGATTTCCTTGGTGGCGTCGCGCAGCTTTTTATTGTCGTCCTTCAGGCCGAGCGCCTTGGCGTAGGCGGCGGCGGTGCCGAAGCCGGCGATGCCGTAATGCGTCATCCGCTGGTACTGCGCGATGATGATGACGTCGAGCAGCGGTCCTTTCTCCGGCCCTTCCTCCACGACATGCTTGGTCGCCTCGGTGACGAGGCCCTCCATACCCTTGCAATGCTCCTTAGAGACCTTCTCGTCCTGCCCGGCGATCAGTTCCTTGAGCACGTCGGTGTGCTTATCGATGCCCTCTTGCGATTTCGTCAGCATTTCCTTGAGCTGCGGATCGCTGGCCTTGGTCGAGATCTTCTTCAACAGCCGCTTCATCTGGTCGTTGGCGGACCATAGATCCTTCAGCTCGTCGGTATAGATGTCCTTGAGATCCTCAGGGGTTGACATGGCAGCGCTCCTCGGGTGCCACCGGCCAGATCAGCCGTGACATTCCGTTTAGCGAACAGAAGGATACGATGTTCCGCCTCTCAGCGCTGCCGAAAAGGGGTCGTGAGTGTGGCTCTCTGCGGGCTCGTTGCCTGGCGACGGGATCGCCAGCATCTTCCGGACGGGCGACCGCGGGTTAGCCGAAGCGCGCCCCCAGTTCGAGCCTTACTTGACCTGATTGGTGAAACCCGTCGGGAAGGCATTAAAAGATGGTGGACAACGGCCGACGCGGCGCGCCTTGTCGATATCGCGGCCATCAGGGGTTCGGCAACGGTCTCGCGGAAAACCGCATCATTGAAGGATAGGTAATGAGCGGTGATGACGTGGCCGGCTACAAGGATGTCGTCACCGGCAGCAGCGAGACGACGCCCGGTGCCGCGCGGGTGCCCGGCGTCTCGTCGCCGGAGCTGAAGAGCCTGCTTGGCATCGCGGTGGCGGCGCTGTCGGTGGCGGCGCTCTACTTCGCGCAGGACGTGCTGATCCCGATCATGCTCGCAGTGATGCTGTCGTTTGTGCTGTCGCCGGTGGTGGACCTGCTCCAGCGGCTGCGCCTTTGGCGAGCGCCGGCGGTGATCCTCACGGTGTTGGCGGCGCTCGGCCTGATGGGGCTGATCGGCACGCTGATCGGTTCCCAGGCGGCGGCCCTCACGGCCGATGCGCCGCGATACGCCAAGACGATCGAGGCGAAGGTGCAGGGTGTGCAGGGCTTCGCCGTCGCCCGGCTAGCCTCGCTCACCAAGGAGCTGGGCGGCGGGACCAAGCCCGCCGTGCGCGCGAGGGACGGTGCCACCCCGGCCACGCTAGCGCCTCCGGCCGCCGGCACGCCCGCCGCTTCCGTCTCGCGCCGGCCCGTGCTGGTCGAGATGGCGCAGCCGCAGACCTCGCCGCTGACGCTCGCGCGCACCATCCTGGAGCCGATCCTCGGCCCGCTCGAAACGACGGTGATCGTGCTGATCGTCGCCATCTTCGTGCTGATGCAGAAGGAGGATTTGCGCGATCGTTTCATCCGCCTGTTCGGATCGAGCGACCTCCATCGCACCACGCTGGCTATGGACGATGCCGGCAAGCGGCTCAGCAAATACTTCCTGTCGCAACTGGCGGTGAACACCGGCTTCGGCGTCATCATCGGGCTCGGCCTGTGGGCGATCGGTATCCCGTCGCCGGCGATGTGGGGCATCCTCGCGGGGTTGCTGCGCTTCGTGCCGTACATCGGTTCGTTCCTTGCCGCCGTCGCGCCGATAGCCCTGGGCGCGGCGGTCGATCCGGGCTGGTCGATGGCAATCTACGTTGCGCTGCTCTTCGTGGTGGTCGAGCCGCTGGTCGGCTACGTCGTCGAGCCACTGCTCTACGGCCACTCGACCGGGCTCTCGCCGGTGTCGGTGATCGTCTCGGCCGTGTTCTGGACGTGGCTATGGGGTCCGATCGGCCTCATCATGTCGACGCCGCTCACGCTCTGCCTGGTGGTGATGGGGCGGCACGTGAAGAGCCTCGAGTTCTTCGACGTGCTTCTGGGAGACCGCCCGGCGCTGTCTCCGGTCGAGAGCTTCTACCAGCGCGTGCTTGCCAACAACCCGGACGAGGCGCTGGCACAGGCGGAGCTGCTGCTCGCCGATCGTTCTCTGGTCGACTATTATGACGGCGTCGTGCTCAAGGGCCTGAAGCTGGCCGCCGAGGACGAGGCGCGCGGCACGATCGACCGCGACCGGGCCCGGCAGATGAGCCTTGCGATGCTGGCGGTGATCGGCGACCTTGAGGATCATGTCGATGCGACCGGGCCAACCGAGCAGGCCGGATCGATCGCGAGCGACAAGGGCGTAGGCACGATCGCCTGCGTGTCGGGTCGCGGACCGTTCGACGATGCCGTCTCGGGGATGCTGATCCAGCTGCTCAAGCAACGCGGTGTCGTCGCGCGCATGGTCCCGCACAGCGCCGTCAGGCGTGACACTATCGGTCAGCTCGATCTCGCCGGCTTCGATGTCATCATGCTGTCCTATCTCGAACTGGCCGGGTCGCCCTCACACGTGCGCTACCTGGTCCGACGCCTACGCCAGCGCGCTCCGGCCGCGCGGATCGTTGTCGGCCTGTGGCCTGAAGGCGAGGCGGTGCTCGGCGATCGTGGCATCCAGCAGGCGGTCGGGGCGAACAGCTATGTTCGCTCGCTGGAGGACGCGATCGCGGCAATCACGACACCGGAAGACGCCGCCCTGGCGGACGTGACGTGATGGCCCACCTGCACGCGTGGCCGAGTTCAAAGCCCCGTTTGCTTTCTAGCTTGCTGACGCTGAAGCAATTCAAGCGCTCCGCTAGAATCAACCAAACTCCGGCCACTCAACCCTTTCCGACACAGCCTCTTAGCAACAGTAGCCACGAACGAGGGCGTCGCATCGTGCGAGCTGCTCCGACAATTCCAGGCCGTCTAGCACCTCCCCTCACCCGTTACAGTGAGCGACTTCCTGACACCGATCACCGGACCCAGGGTGGCAGACCTCTTGCCTTAGGGGCTGATGAGCGCGACCGGTGTGGTTCCTAACGCCTGGGCGAGTTCGAACAGCGAGACGACCGTCGGATTGCGTCGACCGCGTTCGAGATCGGAGATGTACTGCTGGGTGAAGCCGGAGTGTTCCGCCAGCTGCTCCTGCGACAGCCCGGCCTTATGGCGTACGCGCCGCACATTGTCTCCCACCAGCTTACGCATATCCATGCGCGCCGAGTTGACTGGTTCGCCGGTGAGAGTTTATCCTCTATAGTATGTACTCCGGAGAAGCACCCGCCACCACGACGCATGATGGAGTCGGCGTCGTGGAGATTATGGCAGCAGCATCGGCTGCAGCATTTGGCAGGCCGCTCGTAACGAACGTGCTGCGAGGCCTGGTGGTCGAAGCGATTGTAGCCGCCGCCCTTTGCCCGTCCTGGCGTTGGTGTTCTCAGGATTATCACGCATGGGATTTCGAGCGAGCGGATGGCCTTCGGCTGGAGGTCAAGCAATCCGCCATGCGCCAGAGCTGGGAGAGCATCAGGCCAAGCCGCTGCGCCTTCGACATCGCGGAACGGACCGGAAGGTGGGATGGAGCCGAGTGGATCGGCGATCGTCGCAGGTGGGCAGACCTCTACATCTTTGCTCTCCACGAAGTTCTGGACGCCTCTGCCGACCACCGCGATCCGCAACAGTGGAGCTTTTATGTGGTGGGAGCGAGCAGACTACCTCATCAGCAGACGATTGGATTGCGAGGCGTACGGCGCCTGGGTGAGCCGTGCCGCATCGACGATCTCGCGAAAGTTGTTCATTGCGCAGCGTCGTCACTTGAGACTTCAGACGGGCAGCCCGCCGCCTAACGGGTGCGCGCGAGCTGGAAGCTCGGCGTCCGGTGCGACCTTACCCACAACAGGAACTGCGAGATGCTGTCGACCTGGTCGTCAAACCTGCCGTTCGGGAATTGCGCGAGCTCGGATCGAAGGTCGGCATGCCAGGTGGCTCCCGGTTGTATGTGGACGCGGCCTGCTTCGATCGGGGCGGCCATCCGCGCGGCGGCAGTGCAGCCGGCGGCGGCGGACGCACCGACTCTGCGTCAGATCGCGACGGAAGGTGCGATTGGCGCTACGGCCATGGCGTCCGCGCTGAACCGTCGCGGCGTACCAGGGCCTAACGGCACCTAGTCCGAGCAGGATGAGCGAGTTGTGAGCCCTCCGCTTCCAACGGCCGGCTTGAGGTCCAGGTGCTCCGGAAAACCGCAGTGCGCCTGCCCTCTGGTTTGCTGCCCGCGCTGCTGACCCGGAACCTTTACGTCCGTTTAAGGGCTCGGGTCTGAATGTTGGCAAATAGCGGTCATATAACTGTCAGATTCGGTTGCCGCTGCGGATACCGACATTGTTTGGGCGGCGGAGCATCGCGCTCCGCCGCCCCAGGATTCAGAACTGATAGCCTACGCCAGCAGCTCCACCGACGCGGTTCTGCGTATCGTAGCTTCCGCTGAGCTTCACGACCGTATGGCCGTCGTCCATGGCCTTAGAAAGACCGAGCGCGAAGGCCGACTGACCGCGGTATGTGCCGCCAGCAAAGGCGACCATTCCTCGACCTGCTTCATAGGCTTGCGGCAAGCTGGCGGCGGCGAGCGCACCGGCGGTGCCGGCGGCGCTGTCGCGGCGCACCCGGCGGAGGTCGAAGTTCACTGCGGCCAGCCGCTGGTCGGTATAGTTATTGGCCTGGCCGATCGCATTAGACAGACCGCTGCCAAGCTGCGCGACATTCACCGCATCGGTAGCCGAGGTGCCCGCGGCGACATTATGCAACGCGACCGGGGCGCCGGACCCGCCTCCGGCGCCGGAGCCCAGCGTGATATCGCTACGGCGCGGGCTGTCATACTGCACTGAATTCTGCCCGAGCGTGAGGGCGGTGCCGGCGGTGGCCTGCGCCGCGACAACTGCCTGATTGGTCGCCTGAAGCTGCCCGCCATTAACAGCGTCGGTCGATCCGGCCGCGACGGCGCCGGGGGCGACATTGGTCACCGTCACCGGAGTCGCCGGGTTCCCACCCTGCAAGGTGACGGTATTGGTGCGAGCGCCCGTCGTGTCGGTGTTGTAGGCAACCGCGTTTACCGCGGTGAGCGCAAGATCGAAAATCTGTCCACCGTTCACGGCATCCGTCGATCCCGCCGCGATAGCGCCGCTCGCGACGTTATGCAGCGCCACCGGCGCGGCCGCCGCGCCGACCAATGTCAGATCGTTGGTCGGTGTGCCGCCATTGGGCGTCGTCGCACTGCCGGGACTCGAGTAACGGACAGGGCCGGTGCCGCCGTTCGCCACGCTGTTCGTAAGGTTGGTAATCGCATTGCTGTTGGCTGTGGTAGCAGCATTAGTGGCGAAAAGCTGTGCTCCGTTCACGGCATCGGTGGACGTATCGCTGAGCGCACCGGCGCGCACGTTGCTGATCGTGGTGCCGCCAGCGCCGGCAAGCGTCACCGTCGTGCGATCAGCGCCGTCATATTGCACCGCGCTGCCGCCGAGCGCCGCGACCTGCTCCGCCACCCCGGCCAATTGAGCCACGTTCACCGCGTCGGTATCGGCAGACCCGGCAGCGACGTTGGTCAGCTGCCGCTCCGCGCCCGTAGCGCCAATCGAGACTTCGCCTGTCGAGGTTTGCGGCGAGCTCAAGCCGATCGCGGCATAGCCGGCGTTCGCACCCCGAGCGGCGGCGGCGCCAGCCCCGAGCGCGACACTGTTGGCGGCCGAGACAATCGCATCCGGGCCGATCGCCACAGTGTCGTCGGCCGAAACGACGGCGTCGCCCCGCGCCGACTGCACGCGGAAGAAGCGGTTGCCCGCGCCGCCGTTCACCGTGCCGTTCACCGCATCAAACGCCGCTTGAATGCTGCCGTAGCTGACGCCGCCAAGGGTCAGCCCGGTCGTGACCAGGTTCGTTGCCGAGTCATATGCACTGCCACCACCGATGGCGGCCGCCACGCTGCCGCCAAGCCCCGCGACTTGCCCTCCATTCACCGCATCGGTGGAACCCGCGCCAAGCACGCCGTCGCGGACATTGTGCAAGCCCACCGGCCCTGCCGCCTCGCCTGCCAGCGTGACGTCGTTGGTGGGGATCCCACCGTTGGGGACGGTCGGCGCAGCGGGATCCGCATAGCGCACAGGTCCAAGCGCGCCGTTGGAGACATTGTTGGTGAGGTTGGTGATCGCGGTACTGTTGTTCGTGACGGCACCGTTGGCGGCGAACAACTGTCCTCCATTAACCGCCTCGGTAGAGCCGGCGGCCACCGTACCGGGGGCGACGTTGCCCAACACCACCGGCGGGGCACTCGTGCCGACCCCACCCAGCGACACGCGGCTGCGCGATACATCGTCATAAAGTACGACATTTCCGGCAACGGTGCCCACCTGGGCAGCGACCCCAGCGAGCTGCGCGACATTCACCGCATCGGTGGGGGCCGAGCCGGCCGCGACATTGGTTATCTGGCGTTCCGCCCCGGGCATGCCGACCGAAACCTCCCCCGAGGATGTTTGCGGCGCGATGAGGCCGAGCGCCCCATAGCTTGCAAGCGCCCCGCGCGCGGCCATGCTCCCGGCCCCAAGCGCGACGCCATTTGCCGCTATGACCTGCGCGCCGGTGCCGAGCGCCGCACCGCCGACCGCCCCGGCACCTACGCCGGCGCCGGTCCCGAAAGCGATCGCGCCGGTTGCCGTTGCGTCTGTAACGGCGGAGTTGCCGAAGGCGATCGAACTCGCCTCGCCTGCGAAGGCATCAAGTCCGTTGGTACCAAGGCCGGTAATACGGTTGCCGCCGATCGCGACGCCACCCTGCGTATTGAGGCCGAACGAGTCGGCACGCAGATCGCAGCGATCGGCCGGGCCTACGACGGTACCGGCCTGGTTGAGCACTTGAAGCGTGATTGGGGCGCCAGCCGCCGCATTGGCGAGCAATGTCACCGTATCGATGTCGAGCGGCGTAACGATGCCCAACAGCGAGTTGACCGTCCCCTCGGTAGGAGCGACAATGCCATTCACGATGGGTGCGATGATGCCCGTGACGACCGAAGGCGGTAGGCTGATCCCGGAGCACGCGCTGACGAGGTTTGGCGTCACGGATTGCGCTTGTGCCTGGCTAGCACCGAAGGTCGATGCGAGAAGTAGGGCGAGCGTGGAAGTGCTTCGATTCAAGCCAGACAGCCGCCGCCGGCCATAAAACAGCCGAAAGGCAGCAGACATAGATGCGTAGGCGGTCGCCTGATTACTTTTCATCGTCGCTCTCCTGTTGAGCGCGGGAAACCGCAGCCGCCGACGTCGACTCAAGCCTTTGGTTTTCCGCCGCTTTTGGCAGATTTGCCTATCAGAAGGCTGCGCTAGGGAATTTGACGATCCCGTAAGGGATATGGATAACGAACAATTAGCGATCCAAGGAAGACCGTTCTTTCAAGATGATAGCAAGCTAAGAATATGGGGTTGTATCGAAGCGCCGTCTAGGCTGAATCTCGAACAACGCAGCTGATCAGGAAAGGCTCAAGAGCCTGCTGGATGGCTCGGATCTATCTATATTCCTATTCCTTGAACGCACGAATCCTCATTACTTCATTATCAAATTTCTTACCATATCATGTGGCAGTCGGTAGCCCATTAGCTGGGAACGCATATCCACGCTCGTGCATTTAGCCCCACTAGAATGCTGGACGCTGGTGCAAGCTGGCTTGCAGGAACGCGGGACGCGCAGCAACATCGTTCAGCGGCAGGCAAGCTCGGCATCTGCGGCGAGCATGGCGGCGACCCCGCCTCGATCGCTTTCTGCGAAGATCGGCCTCGATTATGTGAGCGCATCGCAATACCGCGTGTCGATCGCACGGCTCGCGGGGCGCAGGCGGCGCTGGCCCGCAATTGAAAATTTCATGAAATCAGGTCTTCCTGTCTGGGCAGTCAGGCTATGATGAGACTAAGATACCGATCATTGATACTGCGTTCATGGACGCACGCTGATACTGCAGTCATGCGCCTTCTTGCATCTTGTAAGTCCACGCCCTTACCGTGACCAGACCATCGGCGGCTCCGCAGCCCGATGTTCTTCGTGCGGGACTACCCGTGAGAGCCAGGAGATGGTGTTTGACGCCCACGGCCCGGCGCTTGCCTTCTTCGGCGGCGCTTGCCAGCGCGGCATCTACGACAACATGAAGACCGCAATGGACGCCATCTTCGTGGGTCGCAAGCGGCACTACAACCGACGCGTCCAGCAGATGTGCGGCCACTATGTCGTCGAACCGGTGGCGTGCACACCAGCGTCGGGCTGGGAGAATAGACAGTTTTAGAACCAGGTCGGCCTCGAGCGCGAGCGCTTCTTCACGCAGCCTTCGCCGGCCGCACAGCTCGAAGATGACTTGCCTTCCAGTGCCGGCCGAGCAATCACGGTCGCGCCTCCTGTGAAAGCCAGGGGGCGGGGCGTGAGAACCCCTTTACGCATCCTCGGTCGCAGCTTTGCTGGGGCCGGGTGGCATGCGCGCATGTCCAGCCGGTAACGGTAAAGGCGCATGCGCCTGTGCGTAACAGGTTCTCAACATCCGGCTCAGGCCGTCGCTCCGAGAGGACATAGGCGCGACGAAGCGAGCCAAGGGGGTGAGCGCGGCGCGTCTCCAAGTGGAGAACGCCATGCCGTTTCGCTTCAACATGCTGCTGGAAGAGGCGGGGATCGATCCCGCGAAAGTGCGCTTGCTGCGACACCAGCCGACGGTGGGCGGCCAATCGCTCGCCGACATATGGCGGAACGATCCGAGCCTGTTCGAACTCTATCAGGCGGCGCAAGCCACTGCCCAGCGTGTTCAATTCTCGCGCGCCTACTGGGCGGCGTTCATCGGCACGTGGGATGGCCGGACTATGTTCGTCGGCCTCTACGAGGTTGACGCACCGACGCTGATCGCCGAAGATCGCGTTGCGCCAATCAGCGGGGTTGTCGATCCCGGCGGCCAGTACGATCATTATCCGACCTCCCTTGCCGACGCGCTGAAGGGCTATGCCGGCCGCCTGTTCATCGACTGGGGTGGCGGCGCGTCGGGTAAACGGGCGTGGGTGCAGAAGGCCGAGACGCAGGACAAGCTTGTGACGGAGCTGACGCTGGATGCCAGCGACCGGCCGTTCCCGGGCCTGATGGAGTTGACGGCACCGCTGTCGTCGCTTGACGCGGCGCCGCCGACCTGGGCGCAGCGGCTGAAGGAGGCGCGCGGCGTCTATCTCCTGACCTGCCCGCGCGACGGCAGCCTGTATATCGGCTCGGCCACTGGCGAGGGTGGCTTCTGGCAGCGCTGGAGCGAGTATCGCGCCAACGGCCACGGCGGCAACGTCGCAATGCGGGGGCGCGAGCGCAGCGACTATGTCGCCAGCGTGCTGGAGGTCTCCGGCTCGACCGCCACGCCGGATGACATTCTCGCCGCTGAGGCCAGCTGGAAACGCAAGCTGCTCACCGGGCAGTTCGGGCTAACGCGCAACTGATGGGCACTTCAATCTAAGCCCTAGCGCCGTGAACTTGGCTCAGATCAACCGGTTGCCGTGAAAGTCGAACATGAAGAAAGTATGCGTTTCCGGCCGCTCGGTCACCCACATGAGGAACTGGCTGACGCTATCCACCTGATCGTCGTGCTTGGCGCTTGGAAATTGCAGCATTTCGGACTGAAACGTCGCTAGCCAAGGCGCTTCGGCCGGTATGTGGACATGACCCTGCTCGATCCAGACGGATTGAGCCGACATGCGCGTCACCTTATCCTCTTTCGGCACCCGCGCGATCGGGCGCGGCAGACCCGCGCTATCCTCGTCCTCCAGCTGCGCGATCAGCTGCGTGCCCGATCCCTTATCCTCGATCAGTAGCTGATCGATGCCCCAGCGTGCCGCCAGGGCGTAGACCTGGCGCTTGAGGTCGGGAAAGGTGACCCGCCCACGCCAAACGTCCAGCAGATAATAGTCGCGGCCCTTGACGAACCAGGTGGTGCACACGCTAAAATCGTTCAGCTCGCCGGCCTTCGAAGCCGTATCCCAGCTCTGCACGAAACGATCACCCTCCTCGATGATCGGCGACGTGGCGTAGCGCTTGAACCACCCCCATTTGATGATCTCGCCGTCTTCCGGCACCGGATCCTGCTGGAACTGCGCCGAGAAGATCTGGCTCGTCATGCTGCGCCGACGCTGCTCCAACGTCTCTCGCGTTTCGCGAATCGGATCGAGCAGGTCGCCAACACGGCGCTGGTGCCACCGATCCGGCCCTATCGCGATCGCCTCGTCGCGTGTGGCGATCGCGGGCAGGTTGAGGTGCACCCAGTCGCCCGGCTCGCTCTCGAGCAGATGGCCGCTCAGATCCTCCACGTGCACACGCTGCTGGACAACGATAATGACCGACTGGCGCGCGTTGTTGGCGCGCGACACCAGCGTGTCCCTATACCATTCGATCACCTTAGCTCGCCCGGCCGCGGATCGCGCGTCGCTGGCCTGGTTAGGATCGTCGACGACAAAGATGTTGCCGCCCAGGCCGGTGAGCGCGCCGTCAATCGAGGTGGTGTAGCGAGAGCCGCGGCGGGTCGTCTCGAAATCGTGCACGGCCGCTCGCCCGCCCAGCCGGGTGCCGGGGAAGACCGCACGATACCAGCGGCTCTCCATCACCCGTTTGGTGTCGCGCGCGAACTTCAACGCCAGATCGCTGGCGTAGGAGATGCCAACGACCTTCTCCGCCGGGTTGTGCCCCAGCAGCCAGGCGATGAAGGCGACGGAAGCCGAGATCGATTTGCCATGCCGCGGCGGAATGTTGATGATGAGGCGGCGGATCTCCCGCCGCGCGCAGAGCTCGAGATGATAGGCGACCGCCTGCAGATACCAGCTTATCTCGACCCTATCCGCCGGCGACACCTCGCGGAAGGTGCGATCGATAAACATGCTGAGGTGCTGGCGGCAGGCGAGGCGGAACGCATCCTGGACATCACTCATCCCCGGCCTCCATGCTGCCAGCGCCGCCGCCCAGGCGCTCGATGAGCGCCTGCAAGGCCGCCGCGCTATCCGCGTCGAGGTTGTCGTCGCCGGGTGCTGGGTCGAGCTGTCCGCTCGCCCGCAGGATCGCCATCACCATCGCCGAGGCTTTCGGATCGCAGCTGATCGCCTTGTTCCACAAATTGGTGACCCAAGCCTCCATGCGCGTCATCTTGACCAAGCGGCCGTCGACCTTCAGCGAGATCTTGCCATCACGCAGCTCGTTGAAGATCGTCAGCATGCCGCGCGACTTTGGCGGCCGCCCGCGCCGGTTGGCCGTGTGGCCGGGCATCATGGTGCCGTTCGGGCGACGTGGCGGGCTATCCTCGGATGCCATGGTCGGATCAGACATCGGCCTTCTCCCCCGCCAACGCTTCCGTTGCGCGATGATGCGCGAGCTCGGCGAACGACAGGCCGGTTTCGACGTGAAGTGCCGGGGTGCCTACCACCCGTTCGAAGCGGCGAACGATGCCGTCGGCGTAGCCTGGATCGAGCTCGATCAGGCAAGCGGTGCGATCGACCTTCTCGGCAGCGATCAGGGTGGAACCCGACCCGCCAAACGGATCGAGGATGATCTCGCCGGGTGCGCTGCTGTCGAGGATGAGGTCGGCCAGCATCGACACCGGCTTGCAAGTCGGGTGCGCCTTCAGCTGTCTGTCGCGGCCCTTGCCGAAGCTGTTGACGCCGGGATAGAACAGGCAGTTCGCCCGGTTGCGGCCGTGGCGCCCGAGATTAATGTTGTTGGTGTGCGGGGCATCATCAGCCTTGAACAGACCGACCAGTTCGTGCTGCGACCGATACATGGATCCCATGCCGGCGTTGTCCTTGCACCACACCAGCATGTTCTTCTGCTCGAAACCGGACGCGACAGCGGCGGCGACGAGGGCATCATAGTTACGCCAGTCCATATAGACGTAGGCCAGCGCGCCCGGGGAGAGGTGCGGCTTGGCAGCGCCGAGGAAGTCGCCGAGGAAGGCGGTGAACGCCGGCTTGGTCATTTCGCCCGCCGCCATGACGAAGTCCGCGTGCTTCACGCGCCCGTTTCCGGATACAACACCCTCGATCTTCAGGTTCCACGGCGGATCCGAAAGAAGCGTTCGGACGCTCGCGCCGTTCAGCAATCGTCCGATCAACGCGCTATCGCGCGCGTCACCGCAGGCGAAGGCGTGACGGCCGAGCCGCCATACATCGCCCAGCCGGTTGACGGAGTCCTCGGCGGGCGGTTCCGGCTCGTCGTCATGCTCGCTCAGCTGAGTGGTCCGGTGCCGCCCGTACATCGTATCGATCTCGGCGATGGCGAAGCCGCTGGAACTCAGCTCCAGTTCCGGCGCGACCAGTTCGATCTCGCCGAATTCGATACGAAGCTGGTCCTGATCCCACTCCACTCCCTCGGGCAGCTTGTTGTCGGCGATGGCGAAGAGACGTAACTGTCCCTCGGTCAGGTGCTCGACGCGGATGACCGGCACGCTTGAGAGGCCAAGCAGCTTGGCCGCCTCCCAGCGGCTGTGCCCGGCGACGATGCGCATCTGCCCGTCGACGATCAGCGGCACGAGAAAGCCGAACTCACTAAGGCTGCGCGCGATACGCTGCACATGCTGCCGCGTGCGGCGGCGGACTTCGCGCGCCGGCGGGGTCAGGCTCGCTGGGGGTACATTCTCGACGTGGATGGCGACGCCAGCGACGTTGCTGGCGCGCGGAGGCGGCTTCATACGATCGGCAACCATATTGGTCACTCCAGACAAATGCGACCACGCAGCCGTTCGGCAGCGTCGAAACGCAAATATGGTTCTGAAGTGGCCCCCGGTTCGCACGGCCGCCTCGGCATGTTGGGAGGCTCCAGCGAGCCTGATCCTTAGCCTTCTCGGGTCACGTACATCTAATGGTGAGCAGGATCCAACACGTCAAGGCCGGTGATCGGACGAAATCGCCTGCTTCTCCTGCTCTTTGCACCGCGTGTGCCTGCTGTCGCCTGATAACGGCCTGTTACTCAATGCAGGTCGTTTCACAAATTATGCTCATTACACGGCTACTTAGCGCGTGATCGGCAGAAAACGCCTCCTGTTTTTATGCCGATCAGCCTGTAAACCGGCACTTAACAGGCGAGACGGGTTCGCTAGTGACTGCGTGGCGCACCAAACAAACACAGCACATCCAAGGATCTGAAGAGCTTCTGCTGCGGCTGGGAGTTATCGCCGTCTGTCCGGCGCTTTGCCGCCGGCGGTTCACCGGCTTTGGGCCACGCGCGCCCTGTTGGCAGCGACCCAAGCCGCTTTCCCGCTCCGTTTCAGTTCGAAAAACTCTGACATCAAATGCGGTGCGCCCGGGAGCAACCGGCGTGCGCGAGGGCGTGTCAGCGGCGGCGAGACGCCTCTTACCGATACCTCTAATCCGGTCGTTCCGAATCCTCTGGAGAATCCAGAGTCACTCCCACTCGATTGTTCATTCGGCTATAACCTCCTGATTTTAGTATAAAAGGTTTCTGTTGTTATGGGCCGCTAGCAAGGCCGTCGAAATGGCAAGCTCTTGGTTCCCTGGGGAAATTTCTTCCCCTTTTGCGAAAACGCTCTGTCAGCGACATTTGACACGTCGAACATCCGGATGCCCATCAAGGCTCAGGTTAGCGGAGCGTTCAAAATGCCAAAGGTTTTGATACCGTGTCAGGAAGTTTGCTGCTTTTCACAAGCCATCTCTCAAAGACGTCCGATATCGCTGACCAGCCCATCCGGCCACAGATTAGCCGCTATGAATCTTGCCGTCAGCCTCGACAGATGTACGCTCACTCGCGTCGACCGGCGGCGAACATCGCGATTGCTTGCGTGGGCTCGAAGTCATGCCAGGCCTCGGCCACCTCCCACCGTTCGAGTCTCCCTCAGCCTTCAACGATCTGCTGCGGGAGTTCCTAGATTGCGCGGAAGCCGCGCCCACCCAGGAGAATGGATGATGCCTGGATTCCCTGTCCAAATCCGCTCCGAGGCTTCGCGGGCCTGTTCATCGACAACGGAGGGGTGCCGAGCTCCACCGGCGAGACCATCAGCCTCGTCGATCCCTCCATGGAAGAGCGCTTCAACAATGGTCAGCATCTGGACGTAGCAGTGCCTTTCGGAGGCGTTAAGCAGTCAGGCTACGGCTGCCACGAGCCAGGATCGGAGCGGATACCACCGACCGTGGAGATCGGCCACGACAGCGCCCCTCAGTGAGGCCGACCGTACGTCCGTGCCGATGCGTCTCACGCAATTCCGAACTGGGTGGTAAGCATCTCGCTGAGCAGGTCGGCCTGCCGGATGAGTTCAGCGCTGGAAGGCTTGGCGTCGGTCGTGCGCTCCCCGAAGCTCGTGATGACGAGCACGACGAAATTCACGATGAACTCCAGATCCTCGGACGAACCGTCCTTCACGGCCTCCGCGATGAAGGTTCGCGTCAGGCCGTAACCCTTCGCCATCAGCGCGCGGAACTCCTCACTGTCGCGGATGTCGACCGATGCGAGCCGCAACGCCCCGCGCAACCCGGCCTCCGCCGCTTCGATGAGGAAGAATTCCCGGATGAAGTCGCGCAGCCTCAACGCATGGGTCCGCCCAGGCTGTCCCAGGATCGGCGTCAGTCTCGCCAACTGCTCCTCCCAGTTTCTCTGGATGATGTGAAACAGCAGCGCCTCCTTGTTGGGGAAATACTGATAGAAGGACGCGATGTTGACCCCCGCCCGCTCGGCCACTCTGTTTGCAGTGTATCCACCGGGGCCGTCGCGCAGCAGAATGTAAGTGGCCGCCTCCACAATGGCTGAAACTGTAGCTATCGATCGCGCCTGTTTCGCCTGCTTTTTCAACCGCATATCTCTGGCCACGCCCGGTTTCCTCACCTTCTTCGGAATGTGATTAGCCAATATAATCTATAACTTATATATTGGCTGCCGTTAGATTCCTATGAGAAAGCGGAAGGAAGTCCGGTGGATTTGACGCAAGAAAGCACGGCCGTGGTAATCATCGGCGGTGGCGTGGCGGGTCTCACGCTGGCGACCTTTCTCGGCCGGTCCGGCGTTCCCTGCGTGATCATCGAGCGACGGGATCGCGCCTATGTCGAAATCCGCGCCCGGGCCGGCGTGGTGGAGGCCCGCGGCGCCAAGATGTTCGAACGGTGGGGGCTGGCCGAAAAGCTGCTCGGCGGTCCCGTCGCCCAGAAGATCGATTATCAAGTCAATGGCGTCGGCCGTGTGTTCGAAATCAAGGGGGAGGAAAGCGAGCAGAGCCTCTTCTGTACGCAGCAGATGCTCGTGAACAACCTGCTTCGAGAGCTGATCGACGTCAGCGGCGGCGACGTCAGGTTCGAAGTAAACGACGTCCAGATCAACAATCCCGAGACCGGACAACCCTCGGTCTCTTTCACCGATGCGCATGGGGTGCACGAGATCGCTTGCACCTTCATCGTGGGGTGCGACGGCAGCCGGGGCACCAGTCGGTCGTCGATACCCGAAGGCGTGCTGACGATGGACAGCCATGAATTCGGCTATGCGTGGCTGGCCGTGCTCGCCGAGACGCCCTTGCGGGGGCATCCGATCATGGGCGTGAGCGACGACGGGTTCGTGGGCCAGTTGCCCAGGGGCCCGCAGCGCAGCCGGTTCTATCTGCAGTGCGATCTCAGCGACGGCCCCGAGAAGTGGTCCGACGAACGGGTGTGGGACGAGATCCGGCTCCGCCTCAGGGACGAGACGTTCGAGAACGCTCAGATCCACGACAAGCTCTTCGTGCCGCTCCGTTCGGTGGTCTACTCGCCGATGCGCTACCGCAACCTCTTCCTCGCGGGCGATGTCGCCCACCTGGTTCCTCCTACTGGCGCCAAGGGGATGAACCTCGCGCTTCACGACGTTGACGTGCTCGCACAAGGGTTGGCGAAGGCCGTGCGGGATGGCGATCCGTCCGCACTTGAAGTCTATTCCGACACCTGCCTCGCGCGGATCTGGAAGTATCAGGAATTCAGCGTGTGGATGACCGACACGATGCACGATGCCGGTGACGCCACGCTGCGTGGCGAGTTCAGGAAAGAGCAGGCGCTCGCGAGACTCGACACGCTCTTCAGCTCCCACACCGCGGCCCAGCTCCACAGCGAATATCATCAGGGGAGCATCTGAGATGTCAATCGGCTCGGGAAGTTGACCCCGTATCGGCGTGCAAGTTTGACCCCCTTTTCTGATGGCAGCCGGGTTGTCCCGGTAGTCCACAGGAGGGCCCCGCGGCCGGCGCCGCGCGCCGCCACGAGCGCAGGCGGTGACGGCCGTGGGAGGTGCCTGTGGACCCACCGGGTCAACCCGGGGGATGGGGGTCCGGGGGAAGGGTTTCAGGCGGCTTCGCGGTTCTTGAAGCGCCAGCTCTCGTTGCCGGTCTCGACGATGTCGCAGTGGTGGGTGAGCCGGTCGAGGAGCGCGGTCGTCATCTTGGCGTCGCCGAAGACCGTGGGCCACTCGCCGAAGGCAAGGTTGGTCGTCACCACCACCGAGGTCTGCTCGTAGAGCTTGCTGACGAGGTGGAAGAGCAACTGGCCGCCCGAGAGCGCGAAGGGCAGGTAGCCAAGCTCGTCGAGGATGACGAGGTCGAGCCGCGACAGGTGGTCGGCGATGCGCCCGGGGCGCCCGGCACGGGCCTCGGCCTCGAGCTGGTTCACGAGGTCGACGGTGTTGTAGAAGCGGACCCTCGCTCCGCCCCGCACGCAGGCACGGCCCATGGCGATGGCGAGATGCGTCTTGCCCGTCCCGGTGCCGCCGACCAGCACGACGTTGCGCTGCGCTTCGAGGAAGGCACCCGTGCCGAGATCGCGGACCAGGCCTTCGTTGATGCCGGTGCCGGCGAAGTCGAAGTCGGCGAGCTCCTTGGCGAGCGGCAGCTTGGCGGTCGTCATCTGGTAGCGGATGGAGCGGGCCTGCTTCTCGTCTATCTCGGCCTTGAGCAGGTCGCCGACGACGCGCTGAGCGGAGTGCTGCCGCTTCACGGCATCGGCGACGACCTCGTCATAGGCATGGCGCATGCCGACGAGCTTCAGCGTTCCCATCATCTCCAGGATGGCGTGACGTTCCATAAGGCCTCCTCAGGCTGTCGTAGCGGGCGCAGTCGGCGACGGGCTCGCGGGCGAGCCGCAGAGCCTCGGGCGTGGCGATGCTGGCGGGCGCGGCGGTCTGGCGCTGGCGGGTGAGCACGTTGAGCACGACGTCACGGCTGACGGTGCCGCCGGCCAGCGCCTCGGCACAGGCCGCCTCGACGGCGTCCAGTCCGTCCGTCGTCACCGCCGCCAGGATGCCCACCATCTGGCGGTCGCCGTCGGCATGGCCCGCCAGCCTCCGCCTGACGCGTTCCAGCGCCACCGGCAGCGGCCAGTCCTTGAAGGGCGCACCGTTCCTCAGCGCACCCGGCTTGCGCTCGAGGACCGGCACATAGTGCCAAGGGTCGTAGACCGTTTGGTCGCGCCCGAAGCGCCGGGCATGCTCGCCGACGACTTCGCCGTCCTGCCGGATGACGATGCGCTCGGCATAGGCGTGCACCTCGACCGGGCGCCCGCCGCCTTCGCGTGCACCGAGTATTTGTTGTAGTCGAAGCGGACCAGCAGCGTCTTCGACACCGCCGCCGGCAAGGCGTGGAAGCCGTCGAAGGGACCACGGTAGGCGATGAGCGCAGGCTGGTCGGCCGCCTCGAACACCTGCCAGACTGTGTAGTCCCTGAGCTCGGGATGCGCGGCACGCTGGGCATGGGCGGTGCAGCGGTCGAGCAGCCAGGCGTTGAGCTCGTCGTAGCTCCTGAAGCGCAGCCGCGGCGTGAAGAAGCGCTCGCGCACGAGCCCGACCTGGTTCTCGACCTGGCCCTTCTCCCAGCCCGATGCCGGCGTGCACGCCACCGGCTCGACGAGGTAGTGGCCGCACATCTGCTGGAAGCGGCGGTTGTAGCGCCGCTCACGACCGACGAAGATGGCGTCCACCGCGGTCTTCATGTTGTCGTAGATGCCGCGCTGACAGGCGCCGCCGAAGAAGGCGAACGCCCGGTCGTGGGCGTCGAACACCATCTCCTGGCTCTCGCGCGGATAAGCTCGCACGAAGAACATCCGGCTGTGGCAGAGCCGCATGTGCGCAACCTTCACCGTCGTCGTCGCGCCGGCGATGACGACGACCTCGTGGCTCCAGTCGAACTGGTAGGCCTCGCCGGGCGCGAAGCTCAGCGGCACGTAGGCCGCGGCCGTGACCGCCGACCGCTCACGCTGCCATGCCGTGGCATAGCGACGCACGGCATCGTAGCCGCCGCGGTAGCCCAGCCCCTGCAGCTCCTCGTACACCCGGACCAGCGTCAGGCGCTCGCGCCGCTGCTTGCGCTCGTTGGCCTCCAGCAGCCGCTCGAGATCCGCCGACCATGGCCCGAGCTTCGGCAGCGGCTGCACCGTCCGCTCGTAGGAGAAGTCCGTCTCGCCGGACCGCAGCACCTTGCGCACCGTGTTCCGCGACACCCGCAGGTCGCGCACGATCTCCTTGATGCTCTTACCCTTGACGTAGAACTCGCGCCGGATGCGCGCCACCGTCTCCACGACCAGCATTCTCCCCGACCGCTCCTGCGCAAAGCGCCGGGCGTGAACCGCTCAGTTCAGGGGGGTCAATTTTGCACGCCGATCAGCCCCGAACGGGGTCAACATTGCACGCTGATTCACAGGAATGCGACCGGCGGCCTCATACAGGTCAAGACTAAGGATCCAAGCGCCACCTTCGGGGGAAAAGCCGACCTAAGCTACGGCAACTACGAAACCCTCAAAGGCGACTTCTATCTCACAGGACCGGTGGCGCCGCACCTCTCAGCCGATATCGCGGTCGTCGGAACCACCATGGGCGACGGCTACGGACGCAATCTCGCAAGCGGAAAGTATGTCGGCCGCATCGATCACGACGTCGGCGTTCGCTCGAAGTGGTTCCTTTCGCCCGGAGAGGGGACCGAAGCCCGGCTCATCTTCGACTACAGCGACGACAAGAACAGCCTGGCCGGTCTGCGGGTCCCCCGCGGCGCGACAATACCAGCACCGTTTGGCCCCGCCTATGGTGGCAGCGATCGGTACATCGACGCCAACTACGAGCCGCTTAACAGGATCAAGACCGGCGGTGTCAGCCTACGCGTCGACCAGAAGTTCGACGCATTCTCGGTGGCAAGCATCACCGCCTTCAGGAAGACCGACTTCATCGGCCCGAGTGCCGAGCGTCGGGGACAGGGCTCGCGGCGCTTGTGGGGCGCCTCGGCGGAATCGCGGGGACGATGATTGGTGACCTCATACTGACCTACGCGACGCCGTCCCTGTTCTTCCTGGAAACCGCGTCGCTGGTCCTGGGCGTCATCGCCAGCGTGCTCATATTCGACGCGCACTTCGCCGGATCGAGGCGAGACGCATTCAACGCGCCCGTCGGCCCGAACTCCGACGCACTTTCATGACGATCGAAGCAACACCCCCAGTACGGCAAGTCCCACAGGCAGATCAAACATCATAAAATTCAAAGGAGACTTCCAAGTGCGACTGATCAGCTTCTCGCATGGATCGCGAAGGTCATGGGGCATCATCGACGACAACGGCGTGATCGACCTCGGAGCGCGACTTCCCGAGTTTCCGAGCCTGCGCCGTGCGCTTGCCAGCTTGTCGATCGATCAGATCCGCGACCGGAGCGAGGGGTGCGAGACCGACATCGATCCGTCGACCATTCGTTTCGATCCCGTGATTCCTGATGCCAGGCAGATACTCTGCATCGGTCTCAACTACGACGAGCATCGGGTGGAGTCCCGGCGGGAACGCACCGGGCACCCGACTGTTTTCGCGCGCTTCGCCGCAAGCCAGACCGGACACATGGAGGCCATCCTGTGTCCTCACGAATCCCAGATGCTCGACTACGAGGGGGAAGTCGCGCTAATCATCGGCCGAGCAGGTCGACGGATCCGCGAGGAGGAGGCCCTCTCCTTCGTAGCTGGTTACGCATGCTACAACGATGCCAGCCTCCGCGACTTCCAGCGGCACACCAGTCAATTTCACCCGGGGAAAAACTTCCCCGCGACCGGCGCCTTCGGCCCGTGGATGGTGACGGCCGACGAGATCCCAGACCCGCAGTCCCTCTTCCTGCAGACCACGCTGAACGGCCAAGTCGTTCAATCCGCCTCCCTCGACCAGTTGATCTTCACCATACCCGAGCTGATCGCATATTGCTCGATCTTTACCGAGCTGTTGCCGGGCGACGTCATAGTAACAGGCACCCCCGGTGGAGTCGGGGCCGGGCGGACGCCTCCTCTATGGATGAAGCCGGAGGACACGGTCAGCGTGACCGTCGACGGCATCGGAACGCTAACGAACACCATCGTCGGCGAGGATATCGTCACAGGCGTCTGAGCAGCAGCATTCAGCGCGGGGACACCGCTGCGTCACGAGCATCAAACTGGAGATCGATCGTGGGAAACATCGCTTTCGTCGGCCTCGGGAACATGGGCACGCCTATGGCCCTCAACCTGCTCCACGCTGGCCACCGTTTGAAGGTGTTCGACCGTGATCCCGCGACGATCGCGAAGCTCCAGGCGGCAGGAGCCATCGGCGCCACATCCGCGAGGAATGCGAGCGACGACGCTCAATTCGTCATCACGATGCTTCCGAACGGACGCGTCGTGGAGGCGATCTACAACGGCCCCGACAGCCTGTTCGATGCCCTCCCGCCCGATGCGATCCTCATCGATTGCTCGACCATCGCGCCCGCTAAGGCCATTCAACTCGCGGAAGGTGCGCGGGCGAAGGGCTTCGCGATGCTGGACGCACCCGTCTCGGGCGGCACGAGGGGCGCGCAAGACGGCACCCTCAGTTTCATGGTCGGCGGTAGCGCTGAGACGTTCGGCCGTGCGCAGCCGGTTCTTGCCGCGATGGGCGCGACCTCCTTTCACGTCGGTCCCAACGGGTCGGGGCAGCTGGCGAAGGTCTGCAATAACATGATGGCCGCAATTCTCATGGTGGGCAGTGCGGAGGTCCTCGCCCTCGGCGCGCGGTCGGGGCTCGCGCCGCATATTTTGACTAACATCATGCGGAAGAGCACGGGCTGCAACTTCGTACTGGAACGATGGAACCCGTGGCCGGGCGTCGATGCGAAAAGCCCGGCGAGCCACGGATACCAGGGCGGCTTCCAGGTCGGCCTGATGCTCAAGGATCTCGGACTTGCCGTCGATACCGCTCAGGCGGCCGGCGCCCCTATCCCGTTGGGCGCGGCCGCCCGAAACCTGTTTGCGCTGCACGCGACCAATGGCGCCGAAAACCGATTGCTCGATATGTCGAGCATTCAGCGGCTCTACTGGCCGAACAGCTCTCCAGCCGAGTTCGAATAGCGTGTCCGGCGTGGACTGGCCGTCTGTTCCAACCGTCGCGGAAACACGCCGCGGGGAGCTGGCCCGCCCGCCCCGGACGCCCCGGACGCCCCGCCAGAAAACTCACCCCTGAAGTTGAGGAAACACAGTATGGCCAAGGGATATTGGATAGCGCACGTCCGGGTCGACGACGTTGAGCCGTATGGCCTCTACGCGACCGGAGCGACCGAGGCCTTCAAGAAGTATGGTGGCCGCCCGCTTGCACGGGGCGGAATCGTGGTTTCGCTTGAGGGCACGGAGCGCCCACGAAACGTGGTGATCGAATTCGACAGCGTCGATGCTGCGCTTCGTTGTTACCATTCGCCCGAATACCAGGCTGCTCGGAGCCTCCGTGTCGGGCATGCCGTCGGCGACATCATGATCATCGAAGGCTGCTGATCGTCATCGCACTCCCGATGACGGCGTACTCGGCATGTGCTCAAATTCAGATGTCGATAGCGATGTTCGCTGGAAGATCAGTTTATTTTGCCCCTGACAATCAAGCCTCCGCTTCGCCCAGTTGATAGAACGGCTTGACCACGCTGGCCGGGGTGATGTCCTCAAAAAAGGTGGTCTATCCCCTTCGCATACGGAATCGACTCTCCTCGCGCTTGCACGCTACCAAGCTGTTAATGGCCGATGACGCACCCTCTGCTCCGCCGCCGGTGGACCCCGCTGTTCGGTTGTCGATGCCTGAGTATACATCGGTCGTTGAACACATCAACCGGAAGGCAGTTGTCCCCCAAGGACGGCTGTTCGGTATGCGGTAGCCCCAACAATGAGGTTACTGTCCACATCTACAGAGCAGACGTTTTAACCAATCCAATGATGCTAGGAGGGGAGCACCAACCCCTCTTGAGCACGGTTTGTAACAATTGCGGTTTTGTTAGATTTTTCAACCAGATAGTGGTAAACCGCCTCATCAAAGAGTACCAAAAGTCGCTCGCCGCTGAGCCAAAACTGGCGGGGTTTGATGGCGGTTAAGCAGCCTGCCTTGGGGCCTATGCAGATGCCTGTAGGGGCGCAGGTGACGGAGGTGACTCTTTCGCCATCAGCCCTTTGCCACTATATAACCGATAACGAACTTGAAGGTCTAAGCGAAATGCAACAGGACCCAGTGAAAGACATTTGCTTATGGGCGCTGGGTGGCTTCGTCGGCGCCATAACGCCAGCATATGATGGTCTGAGCCGATTTGGCGATGCTGTGCACCCTGCAACAAAAACGGACCTAGTTTCGATGTTTGTTGCGTCCGCGACGCTGGCGGTAGCCTGTGTGACAGGCGTCCTTTGGCGCCGCAAGTCAACCGCTAAACAAAGCGCAGTCGAGACGATACGCGCACGCCCGAAGGTCCAACTGGTGCGGACATGACAACGCTTAAGGAGGCCCGCGAGCAAGGCAAGCTTGCCGAGTTCATCGCCGAGCGTGAGGCCGAGCAAGCCCCGCCCGGCGACGAAGCCGCCTTCAATCGCGGTTTGGCTTCAATGGTCCGAAAGGTGAAAGAAGCTCCGGCAGCATCGAAGCCGCGTCCTGGCGACGGTTGAAGCCGTATTCAAACTCCTTCGTGTAGTTCCCAAGGTGCTTGGCCGAGACGCTGACGTGCGTGCCGGTGAGCGAGCATTTCAGGTGCCGCCAGAAGTTCTCGATCCCGTTCACGGACGCACCCTGAAAGCCGACATACTCGCCCCCTGACGGTAACGGCAATTTTGGCGATCGACACGAGGAGGCGATACCGTCAAATCGCCTGACGGATTTAACTGCTACCCACCGATTGTTGTTGAATCTCGTTGTGTTAAAAATAGATTTTATCAGTCACTTACGTCGTATTCTGCGTGGTCCCGGCCCCCTCTGGAGGGGCCTAAATCATTCCCATTCGATCGTGCCGGGCGGCTTCGAGGTATAGTCGTACGTCACGCGGTTGATGCCGGCGACCTCGTTCACGATCCGCGTCGCCACGCGGGAGAGGAAGCCGGCGTCGAACGGGAATATGTCGGCGGTCATGCCGTCGGTGGAGGTTACGGCGCGCAGCGCGCAGACCGAGTCGTAGGTGCGGGCGTCGCCCATCACGCCTACCGTCCGCACCGGCAGCAGCACCGCGAAGGCCTGCCAGATCGCATCGTACAGCCCGGCCGCGCGGATCTCGCTCAGGTAGATCGCATCCGCCTTGCGCAGGATGTCGCAGCGCTCCTTCGTCACCTCGCCGGGGATGCGGATGGCGAGGCCCGGGCCGGGGAACGGGTGACGGCCGACGAAGATGTCCGGCAGCCCCAGTTCGCGGCCCAGCGCGCGCACCTCGTCCTTGAACAGTTCGCGCAGCGGCTCCACCAGCTTCATGTTCATGCGCTCGGGCAGGCCGCCGACATTGTGGTGGCTCTTGATCGTCACCGACGGGCCGCCGGTGAACGACACGCTCTCGATCACGTCCGGATAGAGCGTGCCCTGCGCCAGGAACTCCGCTCCGCCGATCTTGCGCGCCTCGCTCTCGAACACGTCGATGAAGGTGCGGCCGATGAACTTGCGCTTCGCCTCCGGATCGGTGAGCCCGGCGAGGCCGTTGAGGAACAGCGTCTCGGCGTTCACATGGACGAGCGGGATGCCGTAATGCTCGCGGAACAGGCCGACCACCTGGTCCGCCTCGCTCTGCCGCATCAGGCCGTGATCGACGAACACGCACGTCAGCTGATCGCCGATCGCCTCGTGGATCAGCACCGCCGCCACCGCCGAGTCGACGCCGCCGGACAGGCCGCAGATCACCCGCCCCTGCCCCACCTGCGCGCGGATCTCGGCGATCTTTGCGGCGCGGAACTCGGCCATCGACCAGTCGCCGGCCAGCCCGCACACGTGGCGCGCGAAATTTGCGATCAGCTTGCCGCCGTCCGGCGTGTGCACCACCTCCGGATGGAACTGCACGCCGTAGAAGCGCCGCGCCTCGTCCGCGCTCACCGCATAGGGCGCGCCTTCGGACTGGGCGACCGGGCGGAAGCCGGGCGGCAGCGCGTCCACCGTGTCGCCGTGGCTCATCCACACCTGGTGGCGCTCGCCCTCCCGCCACAGGCCGTCGAACAGCGCCGATCGCTCGCACACCTCCAGATAGGCGCGGCCGAACTCGCCATTGCCCTTGGCCGTCACCGATCCGCCGAGCTGCTGGCACATCGTCTGCTGACCGTAGCAGATGCCGAGCACGGGAATGCCCGCCTCGAAGAAGCGCTGCGGCGCACGCGGCGACTCCGCGCGGGTCACGCTGTCCGGTCCGCCGGAGAGGATGATGCCGCGCGGCCGCAGCCGATCGAACGCGGCATCGGCGGCATTGTAGGGCGCGATCTCGGAATAGACGCCGGCCTCGCGCACGCGGCGGGCGATCAGCTGCGTCACCTGGCTGCCGAAATCGACGATCAGGATGCAGTCCGACGGTTTGGCGGACGGCTTGGTGGATGGGGCGGCGGTGGGCTCAGCTGTCATGGGGAGCGGATAAGGAAGGCGCGGGGTCGAGTCCAGCGCCACCCTGCACACGATCCCGATGTCGAGCGCAGCCGATGCACGAGGTGTGGCACGTGCACCCCTCGACTCCGCTCGGGGCACTCCCACCTTGTGTCGAGCGCAGTCGAGACACGCTCCCCCTGGATCGCCCCTCGACTTCGCTCGGGGTAAGTGGACCGGCGCTTATTCCGGAACGGTCAACCCGGTCCACTCCGCCACGAAGGCCCACAAATCGGCATATTCCTCGATCACCTTGTCGGTCGGCTTGCCGGAGCCGTGGCCGGCGCGCGTCTCGATGCGGATCAGGTGGGGCTTGTCGCCGATGTCGGCCGCCTGCAGCGCCGCGGCATATTTGAAGCTGTGGCCCGGCACGACGCGATCGTCCGTGTCGGCCGTCGCCACCATGATCGCCGGATAGGCCGTGCCGGAGCGGATGTTGTGATAAGGCGAGTAGGCACGCAGCACCTTGAAGTCCGCCTCCTTCGCCGGATCGCCATAATCGTCCACCCAGTAGCGGCCGGCGGTGAAGCGGTTGAAGCGCAGCATGTCCATCACGCCCACCTGCGGCGTGGCGGCGGCGAACAGGTCCGGCCGCTGGTTGACGACGGCACCTACCAGCAGCCCGCCATTGGACCCGCCGCGCAGCGCGAGGCCGTCCTTCCTGGCGACGCCCTGCTTCACCAGATACTCGGCCGCAGCGATGCAATCGTCGAACACGTTCTGCTTGTTGGCCAGGCGGCCGCCATCGTGCCACGCCTTGCCATATTCGCCACCGCCGCGCAGGTTGGCCACCGCATAGGTGCCGCCCATCTCCACCCACTGCAGCACCGCCGGCGAGAAGCCCGGCGTCAGCGAGATGTCGAACCCGCCATAGCCGTAGAGGATGGTCGGCCGCGGCCCGGTGGAATCCTTGCGGCGGATGACGAACATCGGCACGCGCGTGCCGTCCTTCGAGGCAAAGAACATCTGATCGACGCGGTAGGCGGCCGGATCGAACGCGACCTGCGGCGCCTTGAACAGGCTGTCCTTCCCCGTCGCCGCGTCCAGCCGCAGGATGGAGGTGGGCACGGCATAGCTGCCATAGCTGTAGAACAGCGTCGGGTCGTCGTGACGGCCCTCGCCGATCGTGACCGTGCCGATGCCGGGCAGCGCCACCGTGCCGAGATCCTTGCCGTCCAGCGTGGCGAGGCGCAGCTCGCTCTTCGCATCGCGCAGATAGGAGAGAACCAGGCGGTCGCCGGCGATCGTCGCGCCGTCCAGCTTGGCCTCGCTCTCGGCGACGATCTGGCGGATCGGCCGCGAAGCGGATTTCACGTCCATCGCCACCACCCGCTGGCGCGGCGCATCCAGATCGGTGACGAAGTAGAAGGTGTCGCCGACCGCGCCGGCCAGCGACCACGCATGCTCCAGCCCGCGCACCAGCGTGCGCGCGCCAGCCTTGGGGCTGGTGAGATCGACGAGGGTCAGCTCGTAGCGCGCGTCCGTCCCCTCGCTGGAGGCGACGAGCAGCCAGCGGCCATCCTCCGTCACCTGCGCGACGTGGTTCAGCTTCGGCCGGTCCCTGGTCGCGAAGACGAGGCGGTCGGCGCTCTGCGCGGTGCCGAGCGCGTGGAAGTAGATCGCCTGGTTGAGGTTGAGCGACTGGTAGGTCGCCCCGCCGGCCGGCTCCGGAAAGCGCGAGTAGAAGAAGCCGGCGCCGTTCCTCGCCCATGCCAGATCGGTGAACTTGGCCCACTTAACCTCGTCGTCCAGCACCGCGCCGCTGTCGACGTCCAGCACCTTCAGCGTCCGCCAGTCGGTGCCGCCGTCCTGCACGGCGTAGACCACGCGCTTGCCGTCGACCGAGGGCTTCCACTCGGCAAGCGCGGTGGCGCCGTCCGCCGCCCACAGGTTCGGATCGATCAGCAGGCGCGGCGCGGCGGCCACGCCGTCCTGCACGTAGAGCGGCGACTGGTTCTGGAGGCCGGTGTTGCGCTGGTAGAAGATGCGCCCGCCGGCAGTTACCGGCAGCCCGAACCGCTCATAGTCCCACAGCTGCTTCAGCCGGCGCTCGATGACACCACGGCCGGGCAGGGTTGCCAGATAGGCGTTCGCCGCCTCGCTCTGCGCCGTCACCCAGGCGCGCACCTTGGGATCGGTGCGGACGTCGTTCTCCAGCCAGCGATAGGGATCGGCGATCGTCTCGCCGAACAGGGTCTCGCGCACGTCGCCGCGCTCGGTGGCGGGGTAGACGGGCTTTGGCGATGGCGACATGGCGGCACTTTCTCTCGACTGGCGGGCAGGCGCTGCCGCGAAAGCGACGGGAGCCGTCGCGGCGGGCACCAGCGCGGCAAGCATCAGAACGCTTCTCAGACGCATGGATTCGAACCCTTGTGGATCGGAAGATCTTGAGGAAGTGGTAAATGGCCCGAAACGACGAAGGGGCGCGGCCTTGCGACCGCACCCCCGCGACGGGATCACCCTGCGGCGCGCGTGAGATCAGGCCGCCTCGTCCAGATCATCGTCGCCCTGCACCGGGCCGGAATCCTGCCCCTTGGCCGAAACGTCGCGATCGACGAACTCGATGATCGCCATCGGCGACGCGTCGGATGCGCGGATGCCGGCCTTGATGATGCGGGTGTAGCCGCCGGCGCGGCCGGCGTAGCGACCGCCCAGTTCGTCGAACAGCTTCACCAGCTGCGCGTCGTCCAGCAGCCGCGCATGCGCCAGCCGGCGATTGGAGAGGCCGCCCTTCTTGGCGAGTGTCACTAGCTTCTCGACATAGGGGCGAAGCTCCTTCGCCTTGGCGAGCGTGGTGGTGATCTGCTCATGCTTGATGAGGGCCGCGGCCATGTTGCGGAACAGGGCTGCACGATGGCTGGAGGTGCGCTGAAGCTTACGTCCGCCGACACGATGGCGCATGATCGTCTTCCTTCTCGTTCGTCAGGGGGCCGTACTGGATCCCATCAAAGCAGGGCTTTGATGGTGCCCTTTCGGAACCCCGTGCCAGGCGGTGATGAGGGACCGCCCTTTCCCTTGATCCCCCCTCCCACTTCGGGAGGGGGAGATGAGCCTAGAATTCCTGTTCGAGCTTCTTGGCCATTTCCTCGATGTTCTCGGGCGGCCAGCCGGGGATTTCCATGCCCAGCCGCAGGCCCATCGAGGCCAGCACTTCCTTGATCTCGTTCAGGGACTTGCGGCCGAAGTTCGGCGTGCGCAGCATCTCCGCCTCGGTCTTCTGCACCAGATCGCCGATATAGATGATGTTGTCGTTCTTCAGGCAGTTGGCCGACCGCACCGAGAGCTCCAGCTCGTCCACCTTCTTCAGCAGATAGCGGTTCAGCTGGTTCGAGTTCGCCTCCGGCTCCGCAACGGACTGGGCGGCCGCCGGCACGCCGATCGGCGCGGAGGTGGTGGCCATCGCGTCGTCGAAGTGGACGAACAGCTGCAGCTGGTCCTGCAGGATCCGCGCCGAGTAAGCGAGCGCGTCGTCGGGCGTGACGGTGCCGTCGGTTTCGACCGTGATCGTCAGCTTGTCATAGTCCAGTTCCTGGCCGACGCGGGTATTCTCCACCTTGTACGCCACCTGGCGCACCGGCGAGTAGAGCGAGTCGATCGGGATCAGGCCGATCGGCGCATCCACCGGGCGGTTATTGGCCGAGGGCACATAGCCCTTCCCGATATCGGCGGTCAGCTCCATGTTCAGGGTCGCGCCCTCGTCGAGATGGCAGATCACCAGCTCCGGGTTCATGACCTCGATGTCGCCGGAAACGGCGATGTCGCCCGCCGTCACCTCGGCCGGGCCGGTGGCGGAGAGCTGGAGGCGCTTCGGCCCCTCGCCCTGCATGCGGATGGCGAGCTGCTTCACGTTCAGCACGATGTCGGTCACGTCCTCGCGCACGCCGGCGAGGGACGAGAATTCGTGCAGCACGTTCTCGATCTTGATCGAGGTGATCGCGGCGCCCTGCAGCGACGAGAGCAGCACCCGGCGCAGCGAGTTGCCGAGGGTCAGGCCGAAGCCGCGCTCCAGCGGCTCGGCGACGAAGGTCGCGCGGCGCCGCGTATCCCCGCCCGGCTTCTTCTCGAGGCCGTTCGGCTTCTTCATTTCCTGCCAGTTCTTGGCGTTGACAGCCATGGGCTCAGATCCCTTGGGGTTGGGCCGCGACGCGTCCGCCACGGCCGGAAACAGGACGGGAGCCGCAAGCCCCCGCGAGACGATCAGACGCGCCGGCGCTTGGACGGGCGCACGCCATTGTGCGGGATCGGCGTCACGTCGCGGATCGACGTGATGTGGAAGCCGACCGCCTGCAGCGCGCGCAGGGCGGATTCGCGGCCCGAACCCGGGCCCTTCACCTCGACCTCGAGGGTGCGCACGCCATGCTCGGCGGCCTTCTTGCCGGCATCCTCCGCCGCGACCTGGGCGGCGTAGGGCGTCGACTTGCGGCTGCCCTTGAAGCCCATCATGCCGGCCGAGGACCAGCTGATCGCGTTGCCCTGGGCGTCGGTGATGGTGATCATGGTGTTGTTGAAGCTGGCGTTGACGTGGGCCACGCCGGCCGTGATGTTCTTCCGCTCGCGCCGCTTGATGCGCTGGGGTTCGCGTGCCATTTTCCGATTTCCCTACCTTCTTGGCCGGGGACACTCCGTGAGGCGGCGCCCGATCGCGGCCTGCCTCCGGCGGAGCAAACAGTCCCCCGGACTGTTTGCTTACTTCTTCTTGCCGGCGATCGGCTTGGCCTTGCCCTTGCGGGTGCGCGCGTTGGTGTGCGTGCGCTGGCCGCGGACCGGCAGGCCCTTGCGATGGCGCAGGCCGCGATAGCAGGCGAGGTCCATCAGACGCTTGATGTTCATCGCCACCTGGCGGCGCAGATCGCCCTCCACCGTGTAGCCGGCGTCGATCGCCTCGCGGATCTGGAGGACTTCCTGATCGGTCAGGTCCTGCACGCGGCGCTCCGGCGTGATGCCGATCTTGCCGGTGATTTCCTTGGCCTTGGTGGCACCGATGCCGTGAATGTAGGTCAGCGCGATCTCGACGCGCTTGTTGGTCGGGATGTTCACACCCGCGATACGTGCCATGCTGTGCTTTCTCCTGCTCCACGGGCAGCCTGGCGAGCGGCCCATCTCGACGCGTTGGCCCGCCATAACGAAAAACGGCGGGCGCAAGTCGGCGCCGCCGCATATCGATCTGTGGGATGTCCGCCAATTAGGTCGCCGCGCGGCGCGAGTCAAGCGCGGCATCGCGGGCGCACGCCGCCCGCGCGGCGGCGCTCAGGCGGCTTGGCGCGCCATCGGCAAAAGCAGCGTGGCGCGCAAGCCCGGATGATTGTCGTCGAGGCGGAGCGTGCCTCCGTGCAGATGGGCCACCGCCTCCACCAGCGCCAGCCCCAGCCCCGCCCCCGGCGCCGACCGCGACGAATCGAGCCGGCCGAACCGCCGCCGCGCCTCCGCCTGGTCGGCCGGCGCGATGCCCGGCCCGCGGTCGGCGACGCCCAGCGACAGGCCGTCCTCGCCGGCGACGGCGAACAGCCGGATCTCACCCCCCGCCGCGCCATAATGCAGCGCATTGTCGATCAGGTTGCTCAGCGCCTGGGCCAGCAGCTGGCGGTGTCCCGGCACCGGCCGCAGCGCCCCCCGCCGGTCCAGCGCCAGCGCCACGCCGGCCTCCTCGGCCAGCGGCTCGTACATCTCGGCCATCCCGGCGACCAGCGCGGCCGGATCGATCGGGGTGAAACGCTCGCGCCCGGCCATCGCCTCGGTGCGGCCGATCTCCAGCACCGTCGTCAGGATGCGCATCAGCGAATCGGCCTCCGCCAACACGCCGCCGAGCAGGGCGTCGCGCTGCGCCTCGTCGTCCACCGTCATCGCCCCCTCGATCCGCGCGCGCAGGCGGCTGACGGGGGATCGCAGGTCGTGCGCCAGGCTGTCGGTCAGCAACCGCAGCTCGCCCATCAGCGCGCCGATGCGATCGAGCATCAGGTTGATCCGGATAGAGAGCAGATCGAACGCGTCGCCAGATCCGGCGATCGGCGCGCGCCGGGCGAAATCGCCGGCGCCCACATCGTCCACCACCGCCGCGATCGCCCGCACGCGGTTGCCGACATAGCCCGCCGTCACCAGGCCGCAGATCACCCCGAACAGCACCGACAGCACCACCGCCAGCGCCAGCGATCGCTCCAGCGTGCGCTGCAGCGCCAGCCGCTCGCCGAGCACCAACCCGCTCACCAGCCACGTGCGGTCGTCCAGGCGGCGCGAGACGATGCCCGCCGCCTCCTCGCGCGCGGCGCCGGCGCGGCGCAGCGCGATCGTTTCGAAGCCTACGGAGCGGACGAGCCCCGGCAGGCTCTCCTTGCCCAGATTGCCCATGATCGGCCGGCCGGCGGGATCGAGGATGGCCGCCACGAAGCGGCTGTCGCCCGCCGTCGCCAGATCGGCGATCGTCGCGCGCAGCGCCGCCACGCCGCCGGCCGCATGCACGTCGGCCAGCGCCCGCGCCTGTTCCAGCGCCTGCACCCGCAGGCTGGCGAAGGCGTCGTCATGCGTGCGCCAGCGGATGAAGCCGAGCAGCGCGAGATTGGAGAGCAGGGCGAGCAGCATCGCCAGCGCCGCCACCCGCAAGGTGACGGGAACCCGCGC
Organism: Sphingomonas profundi; assembly: GCF_009739515.1. Lineage (NCBI taxonomy): Bacteria > Pseudomonadati > Pseudomonadota > Alphaproteobacteria > Sphingomonadales > Rhizorhabdaceae > Alterirhizorhabdus > Alterirhizorhabdus profundi. The sequence goes on along the minus strand of NZ_CP046535.1, from coordinate 333,861 downwards.
GCCCATGCGGCCCGCCGCTGGCGCCGGCGCGCCCTCAGGCAGCGGCGGCGGCCGGGGCGAGACGGTAGCCGGCACCGCGCACGGTGTGCAGGATGGGCTGGCCGAACCCCTCCTCCAGCTTTCGGCGCAGGCGGCTGACATGCACGTCCACCACGTTCGTGCCGGGATCGAAATGATAATCCCACACCTGCTCCAGCAGCATGGTGCGGGTGACGACGCGGCCGGCATTGCGCGCGAGATATTCCAGCAGGCTGTACTCGCGCGGCTTCAGCTCGATCGGCTGGCCGCGCCGGCGCACGATGCGGCCGAGCAGGTCGATCTCCAGATCGCCCACCACGAGCCGCGTCTCGGCCGATCCGGAAGCCTTGCCCTCGGCGCGGCGAAACAGCGCGTTGGCGCGGGCGAGCAGTTCGGCGAAGGCGAAGGGCTTGGCGAGATAATCGTCCGATCCGCCCTCAAGCCCGTCGATCCGGTCGTCGACGGAGCCCAGCGCGGAGAGGATCAGCACCGGCGTGCCGATGCCCGCGGCCCGCAGCGCCCGCACCACCGAGAGGCCATCCAGCCCCGGCAGCATGCGATCGATCACGACGAGGTCGTAGGCGCCGTCGCTGGCGAGAAACAGGCCCTCGCGCCCGTCCGCCGCCTGATCGACGACATGCCCCTGCTCGCTCAGACCACGGGCGAGATAGCCGGCGGTGTCGGCATCGTCCTCGACCAGCAATATCCTGCGTCCCATCACCATCCCCGTCCGGCCGTCGTCAGCATGGCGCAACACCGCTCGTTCTTGATCCGCCTGGCGCAAGGGGGCAACCCCCCGATCCGGTCAGGGGCGGATCGGGGGGCTGCGGCCCGGCGCGGGCAGCACGCCGGGAGCTCGGGACATCGTCGATCGGAGGCAAAGGGGCCTTCGTCTGCATGCGCTATCGGTCACGGGGCGGGCAGGCGGAACGTGGTGTCTCACCGCCGTCGCCGGAGCCTGCCCGCTCCGTGTCCAGGCACGATAGGCGAGTCGCCCCGTCCGCCCGGTGGCGCGCTTGTGACAAGCGCGTCATGATCGCGGCGTTGACGACCGGCCGGCGATCTCCGAAGCAGGGCGGCGGGGAAGCGGGGAGGACGGCATGGGGCGGACGGGCGGCGCGGCACCGGGACCGATCGACGCCTTCCTGGCGGATCTCCACGCGCGGCTCGCCGGCGCGAACGGAGGCAAGCCGGCCACCTACATTCCGGAGCTTGGCAAGGCCGATCCCGCCGCGTTCGGCATCGCCATCGCCACGGTGGACGGCACCGTCTACGCCGCTGGCGACGCGGGCCGGCGCTTCACCATCCAGTCCATCTCCAAGGCGTTCGTCTACGGCCACGCGCTCGACCGGCTGGGGCGGGAGGCGGTGCTGGCCCATGTCGGCGTGGAGCCGACCGGCGAGAGTTTCAACTCGATCAGCCTGGACCAGGTGCACAACCGGCCGTTCAACCCGATGGTGAACGCCGGCGCCATCGCCACCGCCGAGCTGATCGAGGGCGCCGATCCGGCCGAGCGCCAGCGCGCCCTCTCCGCCCTGATGGCGCGCTATGCCGGCCGCACGCTGGAATTGGACGAGGCCGTCTACCTCTCGGAAAAGGCGACCGGCCACCGCAATCGCGCGATCGCCTTCATGATGCTGAACTCCGGCATGATACGGCGCGATCCGGAAGAGGTGCTGGACCTCTACTTCCGCCAATGCTCGCTGCTGGTGGACACGCGCGACCTGGCCGTGATGGCCGCGACGATCGCCAATGACGGGGTGAACCCGCGCACCGGCATCCGCGCCCTCGCCCGCACCCACGTGCCCGACGTGCTGACGGTGATGAACATGTGCGGCATGTACAATTATGCCGGCCAGTGGAGCTACGAGATCGGGCTGCCGGCCAAGAGCGGCGTTTCCGGCGCGATCATCCTCATCATCCCGGGCCAGGCCGGCATCGCCATCTGGTCGCCGCCGATCGACGGCAACGGCAACAGCGTGCGCGGCGTGGCGGCGGCGGGCGAGATCGCCGACGCCTTCGGCCTCCACATCTTCGGCACGCACCCCAATGTGCGCAACGCCATCCGCGCGGAGTATCGCGGCGACCGCATCCGCTCCAAGCGCGCCCGCCGCCACGCCGAGCTGCGCCTGCTGGAGCGCGAGGGCGCGCGCATCCGCGTGATCGAGGCGCAGGGCGGCCTCTATTTCGGCTCGTGCGAGCGCATCGTCCGCCGCGCGACCGAGCTTTCGGTGCAGGCCGACTGGCTGATCCTGGACCTGCGCCGCATCCTCTCGGCGGATATCGCGGCCGAGCGGCTGCTGGCCGGGCTCGCGGAAACGCTGGCGGCAGGCGGCAAGACGCTGATCTTCGCCCATGTCGACGCGGACGGGCCGACCGCCGCGCTCCTCCGCGCGCTGGCCGGCAAGGCGGAGATCGCCGCGACGCGCGAGGCGGCGCTGGAATATTGCGAGGACGCGCTGATCGCCGCTCGCCTGCCCGACGTGGCGACGCGCGCGGTGGCGTTCGCCGATCTCGACATCGTCGAGGGGCTGACGGCGGCCGAGGTCGCCCAGGTGCGCGCGCTCGCCATACCCCTCGCCTTCGCCGCCGGCGAGGCGCTGGCGCGCGAGGGCGAGGAGGCGCCGCTATTCTTCGCGCTGGCGGAAGGCTCGGCCAGCATCCGCCTGCCCGTCGCGGGCGACCCGGCCCGCTCGATCCGGCTGGGCTCGGTCGGCCCCGGCATGAGCTGCGGCGAGATGGCGCTGATCGAACGCGGCCGCCGCTCGGCCGACATCGTCGCCGACGAGGATGTGCAGGCCTGGGGCTTCGGCATCGAGGAGATGGACGATCTCGGCCGCCGCCGGCCCGCCATCCTGATCCGCATCGTCAGCAACATAACCCGCGATCTGGCCGAGCGGCTGCGGCTGGCGAACAACGAGATACGCGCGCTGGAGCGGTGACGGGGCTAAGCGGCCGACCTCGCCCAGTCGCGGTCGTTCCTCACGGGCTCAAGCTCGTTGCATGGACGATGCGTTATCCGATCTGCTTCGCTCACGGCAGTTTCTACGACGTGTTACATGTAAACACTGAAGTTTACACCAAGAAGGGAGTTCCTGTTGAACAATTACATTATCTGTACGGTTCAACGGTCTGGTAAATCATGGATAGCCGAGACGTTGAACATGCTCGGCCTCGGCTACGCCATCGAGCTTTTGACCGAGTTTCAGCAGGGCTCTGCGCCCGGACAGGAACTACTTGAGGCCGCGTTCGATGATGAAGGAATGTGCGGGCTTGCCAAATGCTTCGTGAAGCAAAGCATTGAGGCAGGTGCACCTTGCGTTAGCATGACGCTTCAATGGAGCGATTTCGATGCCAAAGACGACTTCGAGATTATCTATCACGCCGGCCGCGTGAGAAAGCTGAAGGCCCTGGTCGATAGCCTTAGTCCATGCATTGTTTTCTTTTTGCAGCGGAGAGACATATTATCGCAGGGCATCTCCCATTTCCTGGCTAATCAGAGTGGATATTATCACTCGACGAGCCCGCAGGAGCGGAGGTCCCAGCGCGCATCCGTGCGGTACGACCGCGCCGAGATTGAAAGATACTCGGTATATACAGAGCGCTGCTATGCAGAATGGAACAACCTGTTTGCACTTGCCGGCATAACGCCCGAGATTCTTTGGTATGAGAACTTCGTCGAGAGTCCAGGACACCATTTCAGCAATCTGGCTGAGCGTATCGCCGGACGCACCTTCAAACCGGAGATTATATCGGCAGCTTCCGCTTTCTGTAGCAAGGTGTCTGACGAAACCGACATTGCGTTCCGGACGCGTTACTTAGCGGGCGAATAGTAATCCGGCAAAGCCGCTTGCAAGTAAGCTAAAACTTAAACCAACTCATTTAACCGGCTCGCTGATGCGCAACGTCCGCTTTCAACCAATCCAGACGCACCCACCACGTGTCGCGCCGCCGATAACAGGCGCCGCCACCCCCAGGCAGCGGCGCCCCTTCACCCTTACACCACGCCGTAGGCCAGCATCGCGTCGGCCACCTTCTTGAAGCCGGCGATGTTCGCGCCGCGTACATAGTCGGTATAGCCCGCCTCGCCGGCCACGCCGCCATAGGTCAGGCAGCTGGTGTGGATGCCCTCCATGATGTCCAGCAGCAGCTGCTGCAGCTCGCTCTCCTTCCAGCTGCGGCGCTCGCTGTTCTGGCTCATCTCGAGGCCGGACACGGCGACGCCGCCGGCGTTGGCCGCCTTGCCGGGCGCGTAGAGGATGCGCGCATCCTTGAACACGTGCACGCCCTCCAGGTCGGTCGGCATGTTGGCGCCTTCCGACACCGCCTTGCAGCCGTTGGCGACCAGCGTCTTGGCATCCTCGCCCAGCAGCTCGTTCTGCGTGGCGCAGGGCAGCGCCATGTCGCAGGGCACGCCCCACGGCGTCTTGCCGGCGGTGTAGTTGGCGCCCTTATACTCGGCGACATAATCCTCGATGCGGCCGCGGCGCTTGGTCTTGTGCGCCTTCACCCAGTCGATCTTCTCCTGGCTGATGCCCTCGGGATCGTGGATGAAGCCCTGGCTGTCCGAAAGCGTCAGCACCTTGCCGCCCAGCTGGACGATCTTCTCCGCCGCATGCGTGGCGACGTTGCCGGAGCCGGAGATCACCGCCGTCTTGCCGGTGATGTCCTCGCCCTTCGTCTTCAGCATGTTGCGCAGGAAGTAGACGGCGCCGTAGCCGGTCGCCTCCGGGCGGATCAGCGAGCCGCCATATTCCAGCCCCTTGCCGGTCAGCACGCCGGTGAACTGGTTGGTGATGCGCTTATACTGGCCGAACATGTAGCCGATCTCGCGCCCGCCCACGCCGATGTCGCCGGCCGGCACGTCCACGTCCGCGCCGACATGGCGGTACAGCTCGGTCATGAAGCTCTGGCAGAAGCGCATCACCTCGCGGTCGCTCTTGCCCTTGGGGTTGAAGTTGGCGCCGCCCTTGCCGCCGCCCATCGGCAGGCCGGTCAGCGCGTTCTTGAAGGTCTGCTCGAAGGCGAGGAACTTCAGCACCGATTCGGTGACGGAGGGGTGGAAGCGGATGCCGCCCTTGTACGGGCCGATCGCATTGTTGTTCTGCACGCGATAGCCGCGCTGCACGCGGACATTGCCCTTGTCATCCTCCCAGCAGACGCGGAACGAGATGATCCGGTCCGGCTCGGCGATGCGGCGGAGGATCTGCTCGGAGTGATACTGCTCCTTGTCCTCGATGAAATCGTAGATGTCCTCGGCAACCTCCTGCACGGCCTGAACGAATTCAGGCTGGCCGGGATTGCGCTTCTTCACGCCCTCGATGAACGTCGGCAGATCGACGTGGTCGGTAACAGCCATAGATGCCCCTCCAATCAGCAATGATCGGACCCGCCGTGCGCCTTCGTGAATCGAGGCGCGATCGTGGCGGGAGTGGTAGCACGTTTGGCGTGTAAGCAAATCTTACTTTGCGGTGCGCGGCTACTTGTACGGCAGGCCGAAGCGGAGGCGCTGCTGGCTGCCGCCGCAGCCCAGGCCACCCTCCGGACGGTAGCTCTGGGTGTAGCGCGCGCCGGACTGGATGGCGACGCTGGCCGGCGAGAAGACGAACGGCGGATAGGCGTAGAGCGTCCGGACATTGGCGGTCCGCCCGCCGGCGGTCACGTCGAACTCGGTCTTCGTCCACCCCTCGAAGCCCCAGCGTAGGGCCTCCTGCGGGAAATCGTTGGAGCTGGCATTGCTGGCCGTCAGCGCCGGAACGGCATCGACGAGGGCGCATTGCTGCGCCGTCAGGCCGGACTGGCGATAGGCGGCGCGCGCCGCCGCGAGGTCGCCGAGCTGCGCCTTCGTCGTGGCCAGCCGCAGCAGCGCGCCGACCATCAGCGGGTCGTGCGGGTCGAGGCCGGGTCCGGCGACCGCCGCCTCCAGCACGGGCTGTGCCACGCGATAGTCGCGCAGCGCCATCAGCACGTCCGCCTGCACCAGCAGCACCGCCGCCCGCGCCTGGGGATCCTGCGCGATCGGCGCGCGCGCCGCGGCCGCGGCCAGCACCGGCACCTGCCGGCGCCACGCCGCGCGACCTGTGGTTCCGAAAGCGAGCAAGGACGCTTCCCGTATCGAGAGGTAGGCGACGACCTGCGCCGGCGCCTTCTCCGCCAGAGCGGCGGCCTGCGCCTGGCGTGTAAGCGCCATCCACTCCCCGACAGGGAGCGCAACCCTGTTCTCCAGCAGCGTGGGCGACGGATGCGTCGCCTGCCACGCCGCCACCGCCGGCTTCAGCAGGTCCGTCACGCTCGGCCGATCGGTCGCGAGCGAGCAGCGTATCTCGATCCGCATCGCGGACCGGAAGAAGGGCTTGATCTTGGCCGCCTCCTCGGGCTTCCAAGTCCAGCCGGACACGGCCCTGGCGAAGGCCAGCGCGGCCGGGCCGTTGCGCGAGGCATAGATCGGCGCGGCGCCGCCCACGCTCCCGTCATCACGGATGCTGAGCTCGACGACGCCGACCGTGTCCGGCAGCAGCCCGGCATCCGCGTCGCAGAGCGGCGCATTGTCTCCGTCGATCGGCGGCGGCAGCACGTCGCGCTGCGTGCCGGCGCCGGTATAGGCCATGTAGCGGCGCGCCGCCTCCTGGTTGCCCGCCAGCAGCGCCGCGATCGCCGCGTCCGATCGCGCCGACACGTCGGCGAGGTCCAGCTGCAGGGTGAGCCCGCCGAGCGCCTTCACCGCCGCTTCCAGCTCCACTCGGGCGGCGGCGAACTGTCGCGCGTTCAACAGCACGCGCCCTTTCAGGTTGCGATACAGCGCATCCATCTGGGCGGCGGCCTTGGCGTCGCCGCCGGCGGGAACGGCCAGCGCCTTGTCGACCAGCGCCAGCGCGGCGGCGGGATCGTCGAACATCGTGACGCGGGCCTGCGCGGCCCAGATCGCCCGCTTGCTCTCCGGCCTGGTCGCCGCTGCCTCCGCCAGGCGATAGGATCGCAGCGCCGCGACGTAATCGAACGTGCGCTCGTCGAGGATTCCCAGCGCCATTGCGACATCGATGCGATCGCTGGCGAGCGACGGATCGTCGCCCGCCATGTTGGCCAGGGCGTAGCGCAGCAGCGGCTCGGCCTCCTCCGAACGGCGGAGGTCGTTCAGCAGCACGCCCCGCCGCCCCCGCACGAGCGCGAGAGTCGCCGGCCGCGCCTTCTCACCCAGGCGCCGCTCGATCGCCTCATAGCCGGCCACGGCCGCCGCGACGTCACCGCGCACGGCGGCCGCCTGCGCCTGGTCGAACAGCTGCTGGATGGTGGGCCGGGCAGCGCCACCCGCCACAGGCTCGGCCGCCACCCCCGCTCGCGCGGCGAGGCCCGCCAGCACCATGCCCAGCAGCAGGGTCATCAGCCTCCGCATCGACCGGCCCCTCCCCGCTGACTTAGGCCGCCGGGGCGTTCGCCCGATCGAGGATGGCGGCGATCTGCTGCGTCACCGCGTCGATGTCGGCCATGCCGTCCACCCGCGCCACGATGCCGCGCGCCTCGTACAGCGGCAGGATCGGCGCCGTCTTGGCGCGATACTCGGCCATGCGCGTGCGCACCGTCTCCTCATTGTCGTCGGGGCGGCGCTTGAACTCGGTCGATCCGCACACGTCGCATACGCCGGCGACGGCCGTCTGCTTGAAACGATCGTGATAGCCCTCGCCACACTTGGCACACGTGAAGCGGCCGGTGATCCGCTCGACCAGCGCGTCCTCGTCAACGGCCAGCTCGATCACATGGTCCAGGGTGCGGCCGCGCTCGGCCAGCAGCACGTCCAGCGCCTCGGCCTGCGCGGCGGTGCGCGGATAGCCGTCGAAGATGGCGCCCGCGCCGTCCAGCCCGTCCAGCCGCTCGCCGATCAGGGCCGAGACGATCGCGTCGGACACCAGCTCGCCCGCCTCCATCACCGCCTTGGCCTTCACGCCCACCGGCGTGCCGGCCTTCAACGCGGCGCGCAGCATGTCTCCGGTAGAGAGCTGCACCATGCCGCGCTGCTGCTCCAGCCGGCTCGCCTGGGTGCCCTTGCCCGCCCCCGGCGGCCCGAGCAGAATGATGTTCATGCCTGTCCGTCCCCTGCCCTGACCGCGCCTAGCGGCGCATACCGCCCTTCAGCTTCGCCTTCTTGATGAGGTCGCCATATTGGTGCGCCAGCAGATGGCTCTGAATCTGGGTCACGGTATCGATGGTTACGTTGACGACGATCAGAAGGCTAGTGCCGCCGAGATAGAAGGGAATGCCCGCCCGCGCCACCAGCGCCTCCGGCACCAGGCAGATGAAGGTCAGGTAGGCGGCGCCCAGCACGGTGATCCGCGTCAGCACGTAATCGAGATAGTCGGCGGTGTTCTTGCCCGGGCGGATGCCGGGGATGAAGCCTCCGTAGCGCTTCAGATTGTCCGCCGTCTCCTCCGGATTGAACACCACGGCGGTGTAGAAAAAGCAGAAGAAGATGATCCCCGCCGCGTAGAGCGTCATGTAGAGCGGCGTGCCGTGCTGCAGCCACTGGTTCAGGCTGATGACGAAATCGCCCCACCGGCTCTCCCCCGCCACGCGCTGCCCGGCGAACTGGGTGATCGTCAGTGGCATCAGCAGCAGCGAGGAGGCGAAGATCGGCGGGATCACATTGGCCGTGTTGATCTTCAACGGCAGGTGGCTCTTGTCCGCCTGCATCATGCCGCGCTGGGTCTGGCGCTTGGGATACTGGATCAGCACGCGGCGCTGCGCCCGCTCCATGAAGCAGATGAACGCGATCAGGCCCAGCACCAGCACCAGCGTGCCGATGATGAGCACAGGCGAGAGCGAGCCGGTGCGCCCGCCCTCGAACACCTGCGCCAGCGCGTGCGGCAGCTGGCTGACGATGCCGGCCATGATGATGAGGGAGACGCCGTTGCCGATGCCGCGGCTGGTGATCTGCTCGCCCAGCCACATCAGGAACATCGTGCCGCCGATCAGCGAGATCACGCAGGTGATGCGGAACAGCAGGCCCGGATCGACCACCGCCGTCATGCCCTGCCCCGCGCCCCAGCCTTCCAGGCCCACGGCGATGAAATAGCCCTGCACGGCGGTGAGGAAGACGGTGCCGTAGCGCGTATACTGGTTCAGCTTCTTGCGCCCGCTCTCGCCCTCCTTCTTGATCGCGCCCAGGGTCGGCGACAGCGACGTCGCCAGCTGGATGACGATCGAGGCGGTGATGTAGGGCATCACGCCCAGCGCGATCAGGCTCATCCGCTCCAGCGAGCCACCGGAGAAGGTGTTGAAGAAATCGAGCACGCCGCCGCGCGTCGTCTCGAACAGGGAGTTCAGCGCGATCGGATCGATGCCGGGCAGCGGCACGAAGCTGAGCAGCCGGAACACGACGAGCGCGCCCAGGGTGAACCAGAGCCGCTTCTTGAGCTCGGTCGCCTTGGCGAACTGGCCAAGGCTGATGTTGGCGGCCATTTGTTCGGCTGCGGATGCCATGTGATGCTCGACCCCAGAAAATACGGCCCGGAAAAATGATGCGGCGGCGGAGTGCCTCTACGCCCCCCGCCGCCTCATATAATGTCGAGCCCGGCTTTGTCTAAGCCGAAGGTGCCCGGACGGCGGCGGGTCAGGCTTTGGCCGCCGACTTCTTGGCATCCTTGTCCGCCGCGCGCGCCTTCTGAGCGACGCGGTGCTTGGCGGCATGCTTGTCCGCCGCCGCGACCACCTCGATCACCTCGACCGAGCCGCCCGCCGCCTCGATCGCCGCCCTGGCGCCGGCCGAGACGCCGGCGACGCGGAAGCTGAGGGCGGCCGTCAGGCTGCCCTTGCCCAGGATGCGCACGCCGTCCTTGCCGCCGCGCGCCACGCCGGCCGCCTTCAGCGCCGCGTGGTCGATCGTGCCGCCGCTGGCCAGCGTGCCGGCATCGACCAGCTTCTGGATCGCGCCCAGGTTGACCTCGGCATGATCCTTGGCGAAGATGTTGTTGAAGCCGCGCTTCGGGATACGCATGTGCAGCGGCATCTGGCCGCCCTCGAAGCCGTTGATCGAGACGCCGGAGCGGCTCGTCTGGCCCTTCTGGCCGCGCCCGGCCGTCTTGCCCAGGCCGGAGCCGATGCCGCGCCCGACGCGCACCCGGCCCTTGCGGGCGCCCTCATTGTCGCGGAGATCGTTCAGTTTCATCGGAGCACTCGCTTTCGCTTTAGTCGCGCTGGAAATAAGGGGGCGCCGTATAGCGCCCCTAGAACGACACGCCACCCTCGCGGGCGACGTTTCGTCGGTTCAGGCCTCCTCGACCTTCACCATGTGCTGCACCACGCGGATCATGCCGCGAATCTCGGGCGAGTCCTCGCGCTCCACCGTCTTGTGCATCTTGTTCAGGCCGAGACCGACGAGGGTCGCGCGCTGCTTGTCGATGCGGCGGATCGGGGATCCCGTCTGGGTGATCTTCAGGGTCGCCATGTCGCTTACTCCACCACCGCGACGGCTTCGGCCTCGGCCACCTCGGTGGAGGCGCCGCCACGGCCGAGCAGGTCGGCGATCTTCTTGCCGCGCCGCTGCGCCACCGACTTGGGGCTGGTCTGGTCGCCCAGCGCCTCGAAGGTCGCGCGGATCATGTTGTACGGGTTGTTCGTGCCGACCGACTTGGTGACGACATCGTGCACGCCCAGGCTCTCGAAGATGGCGCGCATCGGGCCGCCGGCGATGATGCCGGTGCCGGCGGGCGCCGCCCGCAGATAGACCAGGCCCGCACCGAAATGGCCGCGGCCGTCATGGTGCAGGGTCCGGCCTTCCCGCAGGGGAACGCGGATCATCGCCTTCTTGGCGGCGGCGGTCGCCTTGGTGATCGCCTCCGGCACCTCGCGCGCCTTGCCATGGCCGAAGCCGGCGCGGCCCTTGCCGTCGCCCACGACCACGAGCGCCGCGAAGCCGAAGCGCTTGCCGCCCTTCACCGTCTTGGAGACGCGGTTGATGTGGACCAGCTTCTCGATCAGCTCCTCGCCGCCCTCGTCCTGGCCGCCACCGCGACGATCGTCGCGACGGCCGCGATTGCCGCCGCGCTGGTCGCGATTGCCGCCCCCGGGGCCACGACCGCCACCGGGGCCGCCACGGCCGCCGCGCGGGCCACGCCCGCCCGGGCCGCCCGGGCCGCGATCGTTGGTCGGGCCGTCCTGGGGGGTGCCGTCGGCGGGGGCGCCGGGCTGGCCCTGGATCTCGTTGGTGTCAGCCATTTAGAACTCCAATCCGCCTTCGCGGGCGGCATCGGCCAGCGCCTTCACGCGGCCATGAAACAGGAAGCCGCCGCGATCGAACACGACCCTGGTGACGCCGGCGGCGGCGGCCTTCTCGGCCAGCCGCTTGCCTACCGCCGCGGCCGCATCGGCCGTCGCGCCGGTCGTGCCGCGCACGTCCTTCTCCAAGGTCGAGGCGGAGGCGACGGTGCGCCCCTGCTCGTCGTCGATCACCTGCGCGTAGATGTGCCGGCCAGAGCGGTGGACCGAGAGGCGCGGACGCAGATTGCCCTTCACGCGCAATGCCGTGCGAACGCGCTGGCGACGCTTCTGGAAGAGGGAAAGACCCTTGGCCATTACTTCTTCTTCCCTTCCTTGCGGAAGATGAACTCGCCCGCATATTTGATACCCTTGCCCTTGTAGGGCTCGGGCTTGCGCCAGCGGCGGATCTCGGCGGCCAGCTGGCCCACGGCCTGCTTGTCGATCCCGCTGATGTTCACGGTCGTCTGATCGGGCGTCGCCACCGTCAGGCCTTCCGGCACGTCGATGTCGACATCGTGGCTGTAGCCCAGCTGCAGCTTCAGCTTGCTGCCCTGCACGGACGCGCGATAGCCCACGCCGGTGATGAGCAGCTTCTTGGTGAAGCCCTCTGTCACGCCGGTAACGAGGTTCTGCACCAGCGTGCGCTGCATGCCCCAGAAGGACCGGGCGCGCTTGGTGTCGTTGGCCGGCTGCACCGAGATGCCGCCATCCTCCACCGTGTACGTCACCTCGTCCGCCAGGTTCAAGGTCAGCGTGCCCTTGGCGCCCTTTACGGAGAGCGTCCTGCCCTCGATCGCGGCCGTCACCCCGGCGGGGATCGGAACCGGCTTCTTACCGATGCGGCTCATATCAGAATACCTCCGCGAGCACCTCGCCGCCGACGTTCTGGTCGCGCGCTTCCGCGTCGGACAGAACGCCCTTCGGCGTCGAGACGATGGTGATGCCAAGGCCGTTGCGCACGCGCGGCAGCTCCTTGGAGCCCGAATAGACGCGGCGGCCCGGCTTGGAGACGCGCGCGACGTGCTGGATCGCGGGCTGGCCCTCGAAATATTTCAGCTCGATGCGTAGGCCGCTATGGCCGGCCAGCTCCTCCTCGGAATAGCCGCGGATATAGCCCTCGCGCTGGAGCACATCCAGCACGCGCGCGCGCAGCTTGGAGGCGGGCGAGAGCACGCTGTCCTTGCGCGCCCGCTGGCCGTTGCGGATGCGGGTGAGCAGATCGCCCAGGGGATCGGTCAATGCCATCTGATAATCCTTACCAGCTCGACTTCGTGACGCCGGGGATCAGGCCCTTGTTGGCCAGATCGCGCAGCTGCACGCGGCAGAGCCGGAACTTGCGGTAGTAAGCACGCGGGCGGCCGGTCAGCTCGCAGCGGTTGCGCACCCGGGTCGGGTTCGCGTTGCGCGGCAGCGACGACATCTTCAGCCGCGCCATGATGCGCTCGCCCTCGTCGAGGGACTCGTCGTCCGCGATCGCCTTGAGAGCCGCGAACTTGCCGGCATACTGCTTCACCAGCTTCTTGCGCTTCTCGTTCTTGTTGATCGAACTCAGTTTCGCCATGACTTAAGTTCTTCCTTCTAGCCCGCCCCCGCGAGGGGAGAGGGATGGGAGAGGGCCTATCAGGCCGCCTTCTTCTCTGCGGTTTCTTCCTGCGGGAACGGGAAGCCGAACAGGCGGAGCAGCTCGCGCGCTTCCTCGTCGGTCTTCGCGGTCGTCGCCACGATCACGTCCATGCCCCGGATGTTGTCGACCTTGTCGTAGCTGATCTCGGGGAAGATCAGCTGCTCCTTCAGGCCGGTGGCATAATTGCCACGGCCGTCGAACGACTTCGGGTTCAGCCCGCGGAAGTCGCGCACGCGCGGCAGCGCGATCGTGACGAAACGGTCGAGGAACTCGTACATCCGCTCGCGGCGCAGCGTCACCTTCGCGCCGATCGGCATGCCCTCACGCAGCTTGAACTGCGCGATCGACTTCTTCGCCTTCGTCACGACGGCCTTCTGGCCGGCGATCAGCGTCATCTCGGCCGCGGCCTGCTCGACGCGCTTCTTGTCCTGCGTCGCATCGCCCACGCCCATGTTCAGCACGATCTTGCTGAGCCGGGGCACTTCCATGACGTTCTTGTAGCCGAACTTCTCGGTCATCGCCTTGGCGATGGTCTCGTCGTACATCCGCTTCATGCGCGGCGTATAAGCGGCATCAGCCATTGACGGTCTCCCCGGTCTTCACGGCCACGCGGACCTTCTTGCCGTCGCGCACCTCGAAGCGGACGCGCGTCGGCTTGCCGTCGGCCGTCGCGATCGCGACCTTCGACACGTGCAGCGGCGCCTCGACCCGGTCGAGGCCGCCCTGCGGGTTGCCCTGGCTCGGCTTGCGGTGGCGGGTCGAGACGTTCACGCCCGACACGATCACCTTCGCATCCTTGGGCATGGACTTGGTGACTTCACCCGTCTTGCCCTTGTCCTTGCCGGACAGCACGACCACCCGGTCGCCCTTCTTGATCTTCAACGCGGCCATGTCACAGCACCTCGGGCGCGAGCGAAATGATCTTCATGTGGCCCTTGCCGCGCAGCTCGCGCACGACCGGGCCGAAGATGCGGGTGCCGATCGGCTCCCCGCTATTCTTGTTGATCAGCACCGCGGCATTGCCGTCGAAGCGGATCGTCGAGCCGTCGGCCCGGTGGATGTCCTTGGCGGTGCGGACGATGACGGCGCGGTGCACGTCACCCTTCTTCACCTTGCCGCGCGGCGCGGCTTCCTTGATCGAGACGACGATCACGTCGCCCACGGTCGCGAAGCGCCGCTTGGAGCCGCCGAGCACCTTGATGCACTGAACGCGCTTGGCGCCCGAATTGTCGGCGACGTCGAGGTTGGACTGCATCTGGATCATCGGTCAGTCCTCCTTCAGGCCGTGTAGGCTTCGGCAGACGCCGGAGCGTCCGGATCGGCCTTGGCCAGCACCTTCCACGTCTTCAGCTTGCTGATCGGCGCGCACTCCTCGATGCGGACGATCTCGCCTTCCCTGAACGTGTTCGCCTCGTCATGGGCGTGATACTTCTTCGAAAGGCGCATGATCTTGCCGTACACAGGGTGCTTCACCTTGCGCTCGACGAGGACCACCACCGTCTTGTCGGTCTTGTCGGAGACCACCGTTCCCGTCAGCACGCGCTTCGGCATGGCTGGTGCTCCTTACTTGCTTGCCGCAGACGCGCGCTGCGTCTGGAGCGTCTTGATCTGCGCGATCGTGCGGCGCACCTCGCGCACGCGGCTGGGCTTCTCCAGCTGGTTCGTCGCCGCCTGGAAGCGCAGGTTGAACTGCTCCCGCTTCAGCTCGCCCAGCTGGGTCGAAAGCTGGTCGTCGCTCGACGACGTGAGATCTGCGATCTTTGCCATGGTCAGACGGCCTCGTGGACGGATTCACCGAGGCGGGCGACCACCTTGGTCTTGATGGGGAGCTTCTCCATCGCGCGCTCGAAGGCGACGCGGGCGATCGGGCCGGGCACGCCGTCCAGCTCGAACAGGATGCGGCCCGGCTTCACGCGGGCGGCCCAGAATTCCGGCGAGCCCTTGCCGGAGCCCATGCGGACCTCGGCCGGCTTCGACGAGACCGGCACGTCCGGGAACACGCGGATCCACAAGCGGCCCTGGCGCTTGATGTGGCGGGTGATCGCGCGGCGCGCCGCCTCGATCTGACGGGCGGTGATCCGGTCCGGCTCCATTGCCTTCAGGCCGAACGCGCCGAAATTGAGCGCGGTCCCGCCCTTGGCGTCGCCGGAGATGCGGCCCTTGAAGGCCTTGCGGAACTTGGTGCGCTTTGGTTGCAGCATTTCTAAAATCGCCTTCTGACACCGATCAACGGTCGATCAGGCAACTGAGGAGTCCCCGTTAAGGGATTGGGCCTCAGCGTGCCGGACGGACCCCCGAGGTCTGAGCTTCCATCATGAGCCGATCCTGCGCGAGCGGATCGTGGCCGAGGATCTCGCCCTTGAAGATCCACACCTTGATCCCGCAGACGCCGTAGGCGGTGTGCGCCTCGGCCTCGGCATAGTCGACGTTCGCGCGCAGCGTGTGCAGCGGCACCCGGCCCTCGCGATACCATTCGGTCCGCGCGATCTCCGCGCCGCCGAGACGGCCGGCGCAGGTGATGCGGATGCCCTCTGCGCCCAGGCGCAGGGCGGACTGCACGGCCCGCTTCATCGCCCGGCGGAACGCCACGCGACGCTCCAGCTGGTCGGCGACCGACTGCGCGACGAGCTTGCTGTCGATCTCCGGCTTGCGGATCTCGACGATGTTCAGGCTCACGTCGGACGAGGTCATCTTGCCCAGCGTGCGGCGCAGCTTCTCGATGTCCGCACCCTTCTTGCCGATGATCACGCCAGGGCGCGCGGCATAGACGGAGATGCGGCACAGCTTGGCCGGACGCTCGATCACCACCTTCGAGATCGCCGCCTGCGGCAGCGACTTCATGATGAACTTGCGGATCTTCAGATCCTCAAGCAGCAGGCGGCCATAATCGGCGCCGTCCGCGTACCAGCGGCTGTCCCACGTGCGGTTGATCTGCAACCGCATGCCGATCGGGTTGGATTTCTGGCCCATGTTACTCCCCAGCCTCCTCGACTTCGCGCACGACGACGCGCAGGCGCGAGAACGGCTTCTCGATGCGCGAGGAGCGGCCACGGCCGCGCGTCGCGAAACGCTTCATCACGAGGCCGCGACCGACGGAGGCTTCCTGTACCACCAGCGCATCGACATCGAGATTGTGATTGTTCTCGGCGTTGGCAATGGCCGAGGCCAGGCACTTGCGCACGTCGACCGCCATCGCCTTCTTGGAGAAAGCGAGCACGTTCAGCGCGTCGGACGCCTTGCGGTTGCGGATCAGCGCGGCGACCAGGTTCAGCTTCTGCGCCGAACCGCGCACCGCCGTGGCGACGGCGAGCGCTTCCTTGTCGCCCACCTTGCGGGGGGATGCCGGCTTGCTCATCAGCGCTTGCCCTTCTTGTCGGCGGCGTGGCCGGGGAAGTAGCGCGTCGGCGCGAACTCACCCAGCTTCATGCCGACCATCTCCTCGTTGACCGACACCGGCACGAACTTGCGGCCATTGTAGACGCTGAAGGTCAGCCCCACGAACTGCGGCAGGATCGTCGAGCGACGCGACCAGGTCTTGATGGCACCACGGGTGCCGCCGTCGGCCGCAGCTTCCGCCTTCTTGAGAAGGTGGAGATCGACGAACGGACCTTTCCAGACGGAACGGGCCATGGATTACCTCTTCTTCTTCGCGTGACGCGAACGGATGATCATGTTGTCCGTCGCCTTGTTCGAGCGGGTGCGCGCACCCTTGGTCGGCTTGCCCCACGGCGTCACCGGATGGCGGCCGCCCGAGGTCCGACCCTCGCCACCGCCGTGCGGATGGTCGACCGGGTTCTTGGCGACGCCGCGGGTCAGCGGGCGCTTGCCCAGCCAGCGGTTGCGGCCGGCCTTGGCGAGGTTCTGGTTGGCGTTGTCCGGGTTGGACACCGCGCCCACCGTGCACATGCAGTCCGACCGGATGTAGCGCTGCTCGCCCGAGTTCAGGCGGACCATCACCATGCCCTTGTCGCGACCGACGATCTGCACGTAGGTGCCCGCCGCGCGCGCGATCTGACCACCCTTGCCGGGCTTCATCTCGACATTGTGGACGATCGTGCCCACCGGCGCCTGGCCGATCTCCATCGCGTTGCCCGGCTTCGTGTCGGTCTTCCTGGCCGCCACGATCGAGTCACCCACGGCGAGACGCTGCGGGGCGATGATGTAGTTCAGCTCGCCGTCCTCATACTTCACCAGGGCGATGAAGGCCGAGCGGTTGGGATCATATTCCAGATGCTCGACGATCGCCGGTGCGTCCCACTTGCGACGCTTGAAGTCGATGATGCGATACTTCTGCTTGTGGCCGCCGGCGATGCCGCGCGCGGTGGCGTGGCCCATGTTGTTGCGGCCGCCGGACTTGCGCTTGCCCTCGGTCAGCGCCTTGACGGGCTTACCCTTCCACAGCGACGACTTGTCGACGAGGATCAGGCCGCGGCGGGCCGGGCTCGTCGGGTTGTAATTCTTGAGTGCCATCGCCTCAGATCCCCGTGGTCACGTCGATGGTGTCGCCAGCCGCCAGGGTGACGATCGCCTTCTTGACGTCGGAACGCGTGTAGGGCGCACCCTTCCAGCGCTTGACTTTGCCCTTCTGGACGATCGTGTTCACGCCCGTGACCGAGACGTTGAACAGCGCCTCGACGGCCGCCTTGATCTCCGGCTTGGAGGCATCGCCCGCCACCTTGAACACGACGGCGTTATGCTCGGAGAGCAGGGTCGTCTTCTCGGTGATGTGCGGGCTGAGGACCACGTCATAGTGACGCAGGTCCACGGCCTTCTGGTCCTTCTTAGCCATTGAGGCGCGCCTCCAGCTTCTCGACTGCGGCGCGCGTCAGCACCAGCGTGTCATGCTTCAGGATGTCGTACACGTTGGCGCCGATCGCCGGCAGCAGGTTGATGCCGGAGAGGTTGCCGGACGCCTGCGCGAAGCTGACGTTCAGCGCGTCGCCGTCGATCACCAGCGTCTTCCTGGCGAAGCCCAGCTGCGCGAGCTGGCCCACCAGCGCCTTGGTCTTGCCCTCGGCCACGTCGAGCGCCTCGAGCACGATCAGGCTGCCGTCCTTCGCCTTGGCCGAGAGCGCCATGCGCAGGCCGAGCGCGCGGACCTTCTTGTTCAGCGACGGATTGAAGTCGCGAACGCGCGGGCCGTGCGCCTTGCCGCCGCCGATGAACACGGGGGCGCGGCGATCGCCGTGGCGAGCCGTGCCGCCGCCCTTCTGGCGACCGAACTTCTTGCCCGAGCGGGCCACGTCCGACCGCTCGCGCGCGGCGCGGGCGGTGCCGCGACGCTTCTCGAGCTGCCAGGTGACGACGCGGTGCAGGATGTCCGCGCGCGGCTCGACGCCGAACACGGCATCGGCGAGCTCGATGTCGCCGGCCCCGCTGGCGTCGAGGTTCTGAACCTGAACCTTCATGATCAGCCCTCCTGGCCGTCGGTGGTGGCGGCCGCTTCGTCGGCGGCGATCGCCCGGTCGGCCGCGGCGACGCCGGCGGCGACCTCCTCGGCACTCGGATCGTGCGGCAGCTCGTGCACGGCAGCGGGCTCGACCATGCCGGCCGGCGCTTCCTCGTGAACGATGCGGGCGGACTTCAGCCCGGCCGGCAGCGGCGCGTCGGCGTGGCGCGCGACCTTGGTCGCGTCCTTGACGATCAGCCAGCCGCCCTTCGAGCCGGGCACCGAGCCCTTGACGAACAGCAGGCCACGCTCCGGATCGGTGCGCACGATCTCCAGATTCTGCTGGGTGCGCTGGCGATCGCCCATGTGGCCGGCCATCTTCTTGTTCTTGAAGACCTTGCCCGGATCCTGGCGCTGGCCGGTCGAGCCGAGCGAGCGGTGCGACACGGACACGCCGTGCGTCGCGCGCAGGCCGCCGAAGCCCCAGCGCTTCATGCCGCCCTGGAAGCCCTTGCCCTGCGTCTGCCCGGCGATGTCGACCAGCTGGCCCGCGACGAAATGGTCTGCCGAAATCTCGGCGCCCACGTCGATCAGGTTCTCGGCGTCCACGCGGAACTCGACGAGCTTGGCCTTCGGCTCCACCTCGGCCTTGCCGAAATGGCCGCGCTCCGGCTTCGAGAGGTTCTTCGCCTTCGCGGTGCCCGCGCCCAGCTGGACCGCGACATAACCGTCGCGCTCGGCATTGCGCTGCGAGACGACCTGCACGCCTTCCAGGCTCAGGACGGTGACGGGCACGTGCCGGCCATCCTCCTGGAACAGGCGGGTCATCCCCATCTTCTTGGCGATCACGCCAGTACGCATGATCCGTTCCTTCCCTGCAGAGGCTCCCCGGATCGTGGGAGCGTGACCAACG
The DNA here is from genome assembly GCF_009739515.1 of Sphingomonas profundi. Lineage (NCBI taxonomy): Bacteria > Pseudomonadati > Pseudomonadota > Alphaproteobacteria > Sphingomonadales > Rhizorhabdaceae > Alterirhizorhabdus > Alterirhizorhabdus profundi. The sequence continues at coordinate 314,670 of NZ_CP046535.1, read as the reverse complement.
AAAAAGGCCTCCGCGGATGCGAAGACCTCAGCCCGAAACCCGATTGCCCCCGTCAGGGCTGATTTCCACCATCTCAGGCAGAAGACGGGGACTCGGTCGCCAGCATGCTGGCCGGTATCCCTGCTCTTCCTACGCCGATCCTCGCGGTCCGGCGAAAAAGCGAAGCGGCACCGAATCGGCGCCGCTTGGAGGCAGTCTCTTAGGCGAGTTTGATCTCGACATCAACACCCGCGGCAAGGTCGAGCTTCATCAGCGCGTCCACGGTCTGCGGGGTCGGCTGCACGATATCGAGCAGGCGCTTGTAGGTGCGCACCTCGAACTGCTCGCGCGACTTCTTGTCGATGTGCGGGCCACGGTTGACCGTGAACTTCTCGATGTGCGTCGGCAGCGGGATCGGGCCACGGATCAGCGCGCCGGTACGGCGGGCGGTGTCGGCGATGTCGCCGGTGGCCTGATCCAGCACGCGGTGATCAAAAGCCTTCAGGCGAATGCGAATATTCGAGTCCATGTCCACCACCGCTGCGAAAGAGCCAGACGCGATCGTTCGTGACCGCGTCGATCAGTAAGGGCCGATCCTGCGATCCACCCCTCACATAAATAGGCCGGCCGACTCTCCCGTGGGAGAGCCGGCCGGCCGCGTCACATATTACTTCGAGATGGAGCTGACAACCCCGGCGCCGACGGTGCGGCCACCCTCGCGGATCGAGAAGCGCAGGCCCTCCTCCATCGCGATCGGGGCGATCAGCTTCACGCCCAGCTGCACGTTGTCGCCCGGCATCACCATCTCGGTGCCCTCGGGGAGCACGA